>JAOARL010000014.1 GCA_025210555.1 Clostridia bacterium | reverse complement strand
TTAGCTGTTTTGCATATTTTACTTTTGTTTCATAATCCCATTTTCTATTTTTTTTCATAAAAATAATACCTCCAAAATTCTCTGATTAATAATAACATAATTGTTTTTTTATTAATCGGAACTTTAAAGGTATTATAATCATTAAGACTTATTTTTTACCCCTTTTATAAAATTAATCTCCTAATACAACAAAGGTCTCACCCTCATTAACTCCATCCATTTGCTCAAACAATTTGCAGAACTCTTCTTTATCACCATTTTCCATTATCCCTGAATCAATTAATATTTCATCATATAAATTCAACATTGCATTTGTAACTATTCTACTTTCGTCTTTATTCAAGTTAACTTCATGAAAATATGGTGCACCTTCAAATTTTTCTCCTAGAATTCCATTTCCCCATAAATACTCAAACACTATCGGCATACCTTCATAATCACTATCGGGGCCTCCTGAAAAATTAACTCTATCTTCATTCATTGTTTTATATATTTCCCATCCTTCTCTCAAATCACTAGCTACTTTCTTAAATGCCTTCATTTCATACCTCCATTTCATCCTCATTTAATATTTTAATATCCTCTGCAGTAATTAAATTATTGTTCTTATAAATTCCTTCATACTTAGAAATTTTTTCATTAAGCACTTCTAAATGCTCACTTTCCAACACAGCATTCATCTTAATCAGCCTATTAGCCTTTTTATCATTTACAGGATACTTACTTATAAGCATTCCGTCTGCTCCCCAAACATAAACAATATTTTTCTGTCCTTTTTTCCCCACAACATAATCTTTCTTAATAACTGTAATTATATTATTATTTTTATTTTCATTGATAATCGTTCTTTTATTAATTTCGCTATCCTCTACTAAATAATCTTCATACGTACTTTTGAAAAGATCAAAATCGTCATTAAAATGCTCAGTAATATGATTACTAAAATGATCCAGTGATATGTCTTTTTCATCTGTTACAATATACATATTTTCAGTTATATAGTCATCAACAGCATTTTCATATGTCACTTCATAAGAATACTTATCAAAAAGGTTTTGAGCATTATCAGGTACAAGATTTTCATCAATTGTATAATTATCAATTTTTGTTTCTTTAACAAGATTAAATCTCTCACTTAACAATTTCTTTAATCCCATCTTATACCCCCCTTTTTATAATTTAATCACTCTCAAAATTAAGACCATCGCCTTCATATTCTTCATTAGATATATAATCATAAAAATCAATTACGTCCTCTACCATTTGCCTACCATTTTTGTATTCTTGAACTTTTGGATCTTGTATTGCTTTAACATAGGCAATTTCTACACCTTCTATTAGTTTATACTTTTCTTCTTTACTCAAAGACGCGTCACTGTACAAATCATGCAACTTTTCAGGCACATTTTCTTTATTATCCAGTGTAAAGATGATGTTATGCCCTGTTCTACCTGTGCTTCCTTCAAACCCAAAAGCGTCTTCCTTATCTTTAAAATAAAATTTCATTCAATACCTCCTTAACTAGCCTCTACAAAAAGCCTTTTATTATTATCTTCTGTATCTAAAAAATCATATAAATCAATTACTTTTTCTACTGCTTCTAATTCATATTTACCACTAGTAATAGCTTCTCCATAAGCAATAAGTACAGCTTCTTCTAATTCTTTAATTGATTCTCTTTCAAGTTCAAAATGTTTCTTAATTCCTACCCTAAAATCTTTTGGCACATTAATATCATTCACCTCTGAAAAAATAACGCTGTATGCAATTTGATCAGCATTTCTCTCGTCTAGCTTAAACTGTCTTTCCCTATTTCCTTCAAAGTAAAATAACATTTAATTCCCCCTTTAATATCTTTTTACTTACGTAAAAATATAACAATATTATACTCTTCTTCTTGAGTTTTGTCAATATTCTGACAATTCTGTTTTTATGTTGATTTTACTCTAATAATATGTTATATTAACAAACGGTTGCAAAGAATAAAAAGATATTTGAAAGGAAGATATATATATGCAAAACTGGAATAACTTTAATGCTGGTAAATGGCAAACAGAAGTTAACGTTAGAAACTTTATTCAACTTAACTACACGCCTTATACTGGTGATGATTCATTCTTAGTAGGTGCTACTGAAAAGACTATTAAATTATGGAATGAAGTTTTAAAACTTATGGAAGAAGAAAGACAAAAAGGAATCTTAGATGCTGATACAAAGATAATAGCTTCTATTACATCTCATGATGCTGGATATATTAACAGAGATCTAGAAGAAGTTGTTGGTTTACAAACTGACAAACCACTTAAGAGAGCTTTCATGCCTTACGGTGGAGTTAGAGTTGCTAGAAAAGCAATCGAAGCTTACGGTTACGAACTAGATAACAAAACAGCTGAAATCTTTGACAAGAAGATTAGAAAAACTCATAACGAAGGAGTTTTTGATGTTTATACTGATGATATGATGAAAGCTCGTCATACTGGTGTTATAACAGGTCTTCCAGATGCATACGGTAGAGGAAGAATAATTGGAGACTACAGAAGAGTTGCTTTATACGGAATTGACTTCTTAATCGAAGATAAGAAAAAGCAAAAAGATCACTCAGCTAAATTTATCATGAGTGAAGAAACTATTAGATTAAGAGAAGAATTAACTGAGCAATTACAATCACTTAGTGAACTTAAAGAAATGGCTGCTTCTTATGGAATTGATATTTCAGGACCAGCTAAAAACTTTAAAGAAGCTGTTCAGTTTACTTACTTTGGTTACTTAGCTGCAGTTAAAGAGCAAAATGGTGCTGCTATGTCACTTGGACGTGTTAGTACATTCTTAGATATCTATGCTGAGAGAGATTTAGCAGAAGGTAAAATAACAGAAAATGAAGTACAAGAAATAATGGATCACTTTGTTATGAAACTTAGAATGGTTAGATTCGCAAGAACACCTGAATACGATGCATTATTCTCTGGAGATCCTACTTGGGTAACAGAAGTTGTTGGTGGTATGGGAATCGATGGTAGACCACTTGTTACTAAAAACAGTTTCCGTGTATTACATACACTAAATAACTTAGGACCAGCTCCTGAGCCAAACTTAACTGTACTTTGGTCACCTAACCTTCCAGAAGGATTTAAAAAATTCACTACTAAGGTTTCAATCGATACAAGTTCAATTCAATATGAAAACGATGACTTAATGAGAGAATACTATGGTGATGATTACGGAATCGCATGTTGTGTTTCTGCAATGAGAATTGGTAAGCAAATGCAGTTCTTCGGAGCTAGAGCTAACCTTGCAAAGACATTATTATATGCTATAAATGGTGGTAAGGATGAGAAAACTGGAGAGCAAATCATGCCAGAATTTGCACCTATCACTACTGAATACTTAGACTATGCAGAAGTAGAAAGAAAGTTCTACCAAGCTATGGAATGGCTTGCTAATACTTATGTAAATGCACTTAATATAATTCACTTTATGCATGACAAATATGCTTACGAAAGAGTAGAAATGGCTTTACACGATAGAGATGTTCATAGAACACAAGCTTGTGGTATTGCTGGACTTTCAGTTGTTGCTGATGCCCTTTCAGCTATTAAAAATGCAAAAGTAAAAGTTATAAGAAACGAAGAAGGATTAGCTGTTGACTATGAAGTTGATGGAGACTTCCCTGCTTTCGGTAACAATGATGATGCTGTAGATAGTATAGCTGTTACTTTAGTGAAAGACTTCATGGATATGATTAGAGAAAATCCAACTTATAGAAACTCTGAAGCAACTATGTCAATTCTTACAATAACTTCAAACGTTGTTTATGGTAAGAAGACTGGTTCTACTCCAGATGGAAGAAAAGCTGGAGAGCCATTTGCACCTGGTGCAAACCCAATGCATGGAAGAGATAAAAACGGAGCTGTAGCTTCTATGGCATCTATTGCAAAACTACCATATGCTGACTCAGCTGATGGTATTTCATACACATTCTCTGTAGTTCCAGGAGCTCTTGGAAAAGAAGAAAATGAACGTATGGATAACTTATCTAACTTACTTGATGGATACTTCAAAACTGGAGGACACCATATCAACGTTAATGTTTTTGATAGAGAAACTTTAATTGATGCTATGGATCACCCAGAAAAATATCCTCAACTTACAGTAAGAGTTTCAGGATACGCTGTTAACTTCATCAAGCTTACTAAAGAGCAACAATTAGATGTTATTAACAGAACATTCCACGAAAAATTCTAATATTAGCCTATGCTTAGCATAGGCTTTATATATGGAGGAATATATATGAACGGAAGAATACATTCATTTGAGAGTATGGGAACAGTTGATGGACCAGGACTTAGGTTTATAGTTTTTACTCAAGGCTGCCCTCTCAGATGTAAATATTGTCACAACCCTGATACATGGGATTTTAATGACGGAAAAGAAATTAGTACCGATGACTTAATTTCTGAAATAAAAAAATATAAAAACTTTATAGCTTCTGGTGGAGTTACGTTAAGCGGTGGTGAACCTCTTATGCAACCAGAATTTATAAAAGACATCCTTAGAAAATGTAAATCTGAAGGTATTCATACTTGTGTAGATACTTCTGGAATATACAGTAGTCTTATAGATGCGAATGAAATCATTGAACTAGCGGATTTATTTCTATTAGATATAAAAGGTTTTAGTAATGAAACTTTTAAAAATGTTTCTTCGCTAAATAAAGATAAAGCATTTGAATTTTTAAATCTACTAAGAGAAAAAAGCAAACCTGTTTGGATCAGATATGTCCTAGTGCCTGGACTAACTGATAACCTAGATGAAATAAAAGAATTAGCGAGTTTCCTATCTGAATATGACAACATAGAGAAGGTTGAAGTATTGCCTTTCCATAAGCTCGGCGAATATAAATGGGAAGCTTTAAAAGAGAAATACACTCTTTCTAATACTGATATTCCATCAAAAGATTTAGTAGAAGAAGTAAAAAATATTTTTACATTAAAAAAGCTAGAAGTTTAATTACTTCTAGCTTTTCTTTCTTTTATAACAGATGCTCCCACTAATATTATACCCTCTAACAAGAGTCCGTATTTTAGCCACAGAGAAAATGCCCCTCTATCATAAAACCTATGCTTACATAAACAATTAATAATCATTTGTTCATTTTCTTCATAATTATAATTCTCTTTAACTCTAAAATCAAAGGCTCCATTTTGTAATCCAACCATAATTCCAATTATCAATACAATAGCTCCTAAAATTCTAATAATTCCTACTTTATATTTATAAATTACAGTTCCTAAAGGAACTATTACTGAAATAAGCAAACCTATTAAATATATAATATCACCCTCGAAATAGTATCCTGCTGTCAAAAATAATTGAAGAAATAACACCATGCTGAAATAAATACCACCTCTTACATATCTTTCTCCATCTCCACTGTCATTATTTTTAGCTATAACCACCGTCTCAAGCAAGCACCATAATCCAATGACATATATTGGATTTATATTATGTATTATTTCAGTATTAAAAAAGCTCCATATTATAATCCCAAAAATAATATAGTCATAATAGCTTTTAATAACTCCAACAATTTTTTTCATATTATACCCATCTCCTTTTTTATATAATACTACTACTTATAAAATATGTAAACTTAACTTTATTCAAATAAAAAAGATGAAGAAAACTTCATCCTTTAATCTAATCCTCATCATTAAACAATACAAAATAACTTAACATAAAAAACTAGAAGTTTAATTACTTCTAGCTTTTCTTTCTTTTATAACTGATGCTCCTATAAGTACTATTCCATTTACTAATGTTCCATAATTGGCCCACAATATTATATTTTCCTCAAGATTATATGTATATCCATCTTTATCCATGGGATTTCTCATTATGCTTCCATATCCATCATAAGATCCCTGACTTATTAAGATTCCTAAAATAATTCCTGTAATACCTAAAAATCTAAGGACATTATATTTATACCTATATATCACTGTGCTTAGAGACATCATTATTAGTCCTAATAATATAAGTAACATTTCAATTCTAATAATTCCATAATAATGCATAAAACAAACCAAAATATATTCTATGGACAGTGTAATTCCTAAATAAAAAACTCCTCGTATATAATTTATTTGCCACTTATCCTCTTTATTCTTTAATATAAGAAAACTTTCCAACACACACCATATAGCCGGGATAATTATAAGACTATCCTGATTTCTAAGCGTTCCAAGTGAAAAAGAATATATTATAATAAGTAAAATTATATAGCTATAATATTTTTTAAAAATATCTATTGCACTTTCCATTAATATCATCTCCTTTTTATAATATAACCCGCTGCTAACACAACAGCATTTACTAACACTCCATAGTCAATCCAAAAAGTTTCTGCTTTAGTGTCTTGAATTGTATTTGTCATTTCTATTACTTCTCCATCAATTTCAATAATATCTTTTGTAGTATTAGATTTAAATGCTCCTATCCATATACCAAAGATTATTCCTAAAATCAAAAATGTTATTGAAAGCCATTTAATAATATTTTTACTATATTTATATGCAACAAAACACGCTGGAAGTATAAAAATCATTAGTAAAAGCATTAAATGTAGCATATTTGGATTTAGATTCCCATATATTAAGCCTACATAAATCAATGATTGCGTTATATATGATATCACTATATATATTAATGACCTAAAATAATTTTTTAAAGAATTTACGCTTTTATCTTTAACTATTATAGCCGTTTCTAATATACACCACATAACCATCAACATTATTGTTGCTTTCGATCCAATCAAGTTGTAATTAATAAGCAATATAATTAAAATCCCTAATAATATGTAATCAAAGTACTTTTTACATATCTCTATTAATTTTCCCACTGCTACCATCTCCTTTTTTATATAATACTACTACTTATAAAATATGTAAACTTAACTTTATTCAAATAAAAAAAGATGAAGAAAACTTCACCCTTTAATTTAAACCTCATCATTGAATGATAAAACATTACCTAACATCTTAACTATTTCAATTATTTTATCTTGTATTTCTTTAGAATATAAATATTCTTCAAGAGTTATATTATTTTCATATATATAAGTAGCTACTTCTTTACCTACATATCTTATATGCCATGGTTCATACTGATATCCTGTTATATCTTCTTTTCCTTTTAAATATCTTATTATAAACCCATATTTATGTGCATTATTTGCAAGCCATATACCCTCTTCAGTGTCTCCAAACTCTTCCTTTAACAGTCCACCCATCTTGATTGTAGTTATATCTGCAACTAATCCTGTTTGATGTTCACTTTCTCCTGGTCTTGCACTATATGTATTAGCTTTTTCTAATCCACTTCTTTTAACATAGTTACCAAAAAGTCTTTCTTGATACCCATAACTTCTGTAACAAGAAGTAAGTATTAACTCATATTCTGACTCTTCCATAGCTGCTTCAACTAAATCTTTCATATTATCTGCTGCTATTTTTCTTAGCTTATTATTAACTCCATAACATTTAGTATGAGCTTCCACCAAATCACTTGGTTCATAATCTACTGGTAAATAGCTATCTTTATTAACTAACACCAATATATCATCTGGATTAACCACATATTTATCTTCTATATATTCTCTAATTTCTTCTTCTATGTCATTATCTGCTATTTCTAGTTCTTCTCCTATCTCTTCTAATGCTTCACTTAGTTCTTTATCTGTTTTTGCATAAAATCCCATATGATTAACACATTCAAACATTGTAAGTGTTATTGCATTACTAGTTGTAGTAAAAGAAATAAATAATAACATTATTATTATCTTCTTCATTAATATCTCCTATTTTATAAGCGTTTTTAATAAACTAGCATCTTTCATAGCTATCATAGCCATTGTTACTATTGCTGTTAAAAATAATACTAACATTATTTTTTTAACCATAGTACTTGATGATTTTTTTGTTCCTTTAGTATTTTTAGGTTTCTTCTTTAAATCAGAATACAAAAGAACTATTGAAAGAATTATAAATATCCCTCCATAAACATTAAAAAATCTTATTATTTCTTTAAAAAAAACATCATTTGTTCTAAACATACCTGGATTAATAGTTATAAAAAGTTTAACTATACCAAGTCCATATATAAATTCTCTCATATTAGTTTTTCCCCTTACTACTAAATGTATATCCTATTTTATATACTATTTCATTTGAATTATTCATCGCTATAGTTTTAGCAATTGCTTTCCCTCCAACTGTAAGTGCTGCTACCATACTACTTAATATTATACTAGCCACAAGTCCATTAACATTGTAAGTTAATATAAGTTTAGCAACTATCCCAGCAGTTGCTGCTCCTGAAACAATTCCAGCAACATCTCCAATAACATCATTAAATATTGTTGAGAATATACCAGCTCTTCTTATTATAAATAAGCTCTCTTTAGACCCTCTCACTTTACTTGATGCCATAGAATGAAACGGAGTTTCATCAGCTGTTGCTACTGCAACCCCTAGCATGTCAAACATTATACCAATAAGTATAATAGTAACTACAACTAAAGTTGCTGAAATAACATCCATGTTTTCACTTAGTATATTTGAAATCAAACTAAACACTAACGAAGTAAAAAAGGTTAATATCGTTATTCCAACTATAATTATTTTTTTCACTTTTTTTCGAGGTTTTTTTGAATTAAATTTTACTTTTGTTTTTTTCAAAGCTTCCTCCTAAATTTTATATTATCAAGACAATAGTCACAGTAAATTTTGTAGCATATAGTCTAGCAGGATTTCCCAAGTTCTTACTAATTTGTCACCAAAAAAGCGATTTCTCTTCAAAAGAACCTTTACCTAAGTAACGCCAGATCACCTTAAAACTACACTTCAATCCTATAATTATATTCAGTCTAGGGGCTTTCCCCGGTAACATTTCAAAGTCCTAGTCTCTTTTGCAAAAAGAGGTTTCAGGCATAACCATCCCCCAGTTTTCACTCAAGACAGGCTACGCTACTCACAGCTTTCGCCGCATAGTAGGTTTAATCCCAGGTCGTAGAAAAATCATTCCACGATCATGGGTCTCTACGGAAAAAGGGTCAACGCCTGCATGCCATTGCAGATCGCCCTAATCCCTTATCTCCCAGCATAAGCCCTAAGCTGGGCGCTTAAAGCAAACACAAGGAGTTTCATCGATGTGCCCTTTGACGGATTTTTAGGCCCGTCCTCAGAAAATGAAACATCAACTAGAATACTGCGTCTTAATTTAATTTTTATTTATCTATTTCACAGAAATAATTTATTAATTCTATAAAGAATTCTTTATTATCTCCGTCAATTTCTTCTAATATTTTAAGTGCTTCCATTTTATGTGCATTAATTTTATCACTTGATTTTTCAATTCCAAACATTGTCGCATGTGATACCTCTAAATTATTTAAGTCCTTGTCATAATCCATTATATCGTCCCTTAACTGGAAGATTATACCTATATGATACCCAAACTCATAAACAGTTCTTAATGTATCCATATCTGTTCCAGCAAGTATTGCTCCTATTAAAAGGGATGCTGTTATTAACTCTCCAGTTTTATTTCTATTTACATAGTCTAAACTATCTTCTGTAATATTATCTTTATGTATTGTAAGTTCTGCATATTCTCCTGCCACCATTCCTTCACATCCTGCTGACATAGCTAATACATTTGCAGCTTCCATTCCCTTAGAGTTTCTAGTTACAATAGTTCCTTTTATAACAAGCTCATATGCATAATTAAGCAGCGCATTTCCCGCTAATAATGCTGTATATTCATTAAACTTTTTATGACAAGTATCTTTTCCTCTTCTATAGTCATCATTATCTATGCACGGTAAATCGTCATGTATTAATGAGTATGTATGTATCATCTCAATAGCTGGTATAAAATAATTAATAGGATTTTCTTCATAATCCCCGCCTAATACATCAAACATTTCTTTCATAAGTATTGGTCTTATTCTCTTTCCACCAGACCAAAGACTATACTCCATAGCCTCAAATAATCCCTTGCTATATTTGTTATTACTCTTTGGTGTGTGTTCTTTAATTATACGATTTACAACATCAGCCCGAATTTTTAATTCATGTTTTAAATCCATTATAATACCACCTTAATAATTTTCTTCAGTAAAAGTACCGTCATTCTCTTCTTTTAATTTTACTATTTTAGCTTCTGCCTTTTTAACTTTATCATCACAATCTTTAGCTGTCTTCATGCCTTCTTCATACAACTTAAGACTCTCATCTAAATCAACTTCTCCAGATTCTAATTTATCTACTATTTCTTCCAATTTAGATATTGCTTCTTCGAAACTCACATCTTTTTTAGGCATCTTAATTCTCCTTTGTTTTTATTTCTACAATTTTTGATTCTATTTCAAATCCACTAAATAGTGTATTTATTACTTGGCCTTTTTCTACATCTTCTATATTTCTAATAACATTATCATTCACTTTAGATATAGAATATCCTCTTCTCATTACCTTAAGAGGAGATAAATTATCTAGTGAAATCAATTTATTACTTAATTTCAACTTACTATCATTTAGTTTATCATCTATTAACCGATTTAAACTTTCATATAAGCTATCCAAATTTTGTTTGTATCCATCAAATAACTTTTCAGGATTTTTAATAATATTGGATTTCTTTATATACCTAATTCTTTCTTTATATAACTTAAGTTTAGATTTAACTAAGCTTTCTATATGAAGCATCTTCTTATTCATATTGTATAGTTTTTCTTCTATATCTTCTGAAACAAACTCTGCTGCTTCGCTCGGTGTTGCCGCCCTTTTATCTGAAACAAAGTCAGATATTGTAAAATCTATCTCATGACCTACTGCTGAAACAATAGGTATTTTAGATTTATAAATAACTCTTGCGAGCTCTTCGTTATTAAAACACCATAAATCTTCAATAGATCCTCCACCTCTACCAATAATAAGCACATCTACTTTCCCGTAATTATTTAGAGTTTCGATACCTTTTATTATTGATTTATGAGCATTATCACCTTGAACTAAAGCTGGTACTAAATATATGTCTATAAGTTTATTTCTTCTTTTTATTACATTTATTATATCTCTAATAGCTGCTCCAGTATCTGAAGTTACAACTCCAACTTTTTTTATATTACTTGGGATTGCTCTTTTACGATCACTATCAAACAAACCTTCTTCTTCAAGTTTTTTCTTAAGTTTTTCAAATTCAATACTTAAGTTTCCAATTCCATCTTCTTTAATACTTTCAACATAAAATTGATACTGTCCTGTCTTTTCATAAGAAGATACATATCCTCTTACTATAATTTTTTTGTTATTTTCCATTTTTACGTTACTTTTAATAACATTATTCTTAAACATTACAGCATTTATAGATGAATCTTTATCTTTAAGTGAAAAATACATATGCCCTGAGCTATGTATTTTTAAATTTGATACTTCCCCAGTCATTTGAACACTTGATAATAATATATCTTTGCTAAGTATATATTTTATATACTTGTTTATCTCATAAACTGAAAAAATCTTCTCTTTCATATTAAACCTCTTTTATATTTGAAGTTATTGTCCCTAAAACACCATTTATAAAAGATGGTGCATCATCTGTACTATATTCCTTAGTTATTTCAATACCTTCGTTTATTGCTACTCCCATTGGAATATCTTTTGAGTAGTATATTTCAAAAACAACTAGTCTTAAAATTGATTTGTCTACTTTTGTAAGTCTATCAAACTTCCAACCTTTAAGATTTTCATCTATCATTTTATCAATATTTTCTACATTATCATAAACACCTTTTACTGTATTCATAATGTAGTTTTTTGTTTCCTCATCAATTTCTTCATTTTCATCAAAAAATATATCTAACTGATCGAACTTGTCAGTTAAATATGAGAAATCCATTTTAAATATAAGCTCAAAGGCTCTTTTTCTTGCTTCTCTTCTTGTCATTTTTATTCTCCTTAAACATCATATATATCTTCTATCTATAATATCACTTATCATAAATAAAATCTACTTAACTACTAAGTTTTTAACCAAAAAAAGTCACATATGTGACTTTATTTTAAAATACTATTTATATAATCAACTGGCAAGTTAGCTTTCTTTATAACTTCTTTTTTTGCTTCATAAATTTCCATTGAATTTTTATCTAATTCGCCTAGCATTTCTTTTAACTCTTCTATTATTATCAAATAATCAATATTATCACAATCATGAGATTTTGTTACATCTAATTGATTAACAAAGCTCTCTATCTTTGGATCATATGATATAGCAAAATGTGGAACTTCCATAGCCGCTGCTATTATTAAAGAATGTAATCTCATACCTATTAAGAAATCACTTGCTGCTATTATATCTATTACTTGACTTGTATTATATTTATGCTTAAGGACTATTGAACCTTCAACATTTTTACTTATGCTATCTGATATATCTATATCTTTAGGGTAATGCATTGGTAAAAATAAGATATTATACTCTTCCTTGCTAAGTCCATTTAAAACCTTAGTTATATTTTCAACAAACAAACTTTTATTTTTAAAATGCCAATCTCTAACACTTATAAGTATAGTTTTTTTATCTTCAACTGTAAAATCTGAAAGAATTTCTTTTCCTCTTGCAACCCTATTCTGGTTCTTTTCAACCTTTATTACCGGATCAACTGATGTTACAACTAAATATGGATCAATACCAAATTTTAATAAAAGCTTCTTGGAATTTTCATCTCTTACAAAAACTTTGTCTACTTTGTTTAATGTCTTATTTATGAAATGTCTATTTATCTTCTTATTAACTGGCCCAACGCCTTGTGAAAACACAACTACTTTTTTTCCATGCACCTGTGCTATTTTAATAACCGCTAAATAATATGTAACATTTTTAATACTAGTAGCATCTTGAAGTAAACTTCCACCACCACTTATTAACAAGTCTGATTCTCTTATAGCTTTAGTTACCTTTAGTATATTCCATCTATCTACACTTTTAACACCATAATCTTTTTTTGTCTTTTCTGGATTATTACTTAAAACAGTAATCTCATATTCATCTTTAAAACTTTCAACTATTGAATATAAAATTGCTTCGTCTCCAGCATTGTCAAAACCATAGTATCCTGAGATTACAATTTTTTTCATAATACTCTCCTTTTTATAAATTCAAAAATATTATAACATACAAGCCCTACAATTACACCTATTATTGCTCCCAAAATTGTTCTTTGAAGCGATACCATATAAGGTGTATATATGTGGCAGAATGTATTTATTATTGATATTGGTACAAGAGCTGCAAATACTTTTAGGTAATAGTTTTTACCATACTTAATTGCAAATACTAATAGAGGATATGCTAATGCAACTTCCTTAAATCTTGGTCTAACCCCTAATATGTTAGTTATTAAGACTCTAAGCTTAAGTTCAAATGCTGTTGCTAAATTAGAATTACCACTTCTAAGTAACATAATAGCTAATATAGATATAGCTACTACTCCAAGTGCAATATAAATAACTTTTACATTTTTATTTAGAAGTTCTTTTGTTTCTTCATAAGTCTTTTTTATGTTAAATTCATTCATTTTCATAAATTCATATATTGCTACTAGTATAAATGGAAGCACAAATGATAACTTTATCCCTCTAAATATAAACACTTCATTTATATAATAAATATCCACTAATAAACTTTGAATCATAGATCCAAGCATAACTGAAACAAATACAGCTTTAACTAAACTTTTTACCTCTTTATCATCTAATATACTAATTACATATAGAGGACCAACTACTGCTACATATAAAGCTAAAACACTTTTAGATAATAATATAGCTATTCCTACTAAAGCAATTAAGGCTCCTTTTACCAAATCGTTAATTTTTACACTTTCAACTAATAAATATGTTATAGCAATCATTATAAGAGCAATTAAATATTTAACATTATTGCTGGTCGTTAAGTTTCTATCTGATATTTCACTTACCAACTTGTACCCTGATTCATCCATCCTATCAATAAAATCATTTATTGTTTCTATATAATTTTCATCTTTGAAATTAATCTTATGATATATTGTTTTAACATTTCTTTCTTTAACAGCTAATTCATATCTAGCAATTAAATTATTTTTATCATATTTAGATACTTCATCATCCCTTAGTCTATGCATCCTTATAAGTTCTTTATAATTTATATCACTTTTAAGAATAGCTAAATCATTATTTTTGTAGAACTCTATAAGACCTAAATTATAATCTTCTATATCAATCTTTTCTTCTATCTTATTTTGATTAACTATAAAGTAAAAAGTATCAAGCCCTTTAATCTTTTTAGCTTCATTTATTACATCTTCATCATAATGATTTGATATTAACACTTCAGATGTTTTTGCATCCTCATAAACCTCATTTCCAAATCCAATATATGTAGCCATAACATCATTAGCATCAAATCTAGCAAATTCAACTATATTTTCATCTACTATTTTAACATCTATTTTTTTGCTCATATATTTTAAGGCTCTATCAGCAAGTTCCTTATTAGCAAATTCTAAGTACCAATTTCCAGTCTTGTAAAAATCTTTGTCAAAATCAATTTCTTTTATAATTTTAGCTTTACCTTCCGCTACTAAGTTATAAATGTTTTTTTCTTTGTATAAAACACCTATTCCCTTTTCAAAAAGAGTTGAAACAACATCTTCATCCCTTATTTTTTTAAAATCATTATACTCTAATACAAATTTGTATTCTTTGTTTTTTTCATAATCAACCTTATTAAATACGTTTGATAAAGATACTACGAAAAATACTGCTATTAAAGCATATAATATTTTTTTCATACTAATCAACTCCTAGATAATCTGCAAACTCTTTAACCATCATATATACTTCTGCTTTCAAAAGTTTATTTTTGTTTTTTAGCTTATTGTATGTTACTTCTTTAATATATCCATTTTTATATAAATACTCAAAGTTTTCTTTCTTGTTTTCTGCAAAAGTAGTAAGTATACTAGCTATCACATCTTTTTCTACAAAATCAAACTTGTTATTAGCTACTACAAACTGAGTATTTAACTTTCTACCATACACATACTTACTGAAGTTTCTAAAAAGATTTTCAAATTCATTATATTTCATTTTATTTCCAAGTTTATAATCATTTGAATATCCACCTGATACAAATCCTTTTTCAAACATCATTCTAGTTCCTTCAATTGTCCAATGATAATCATATTCAGATGGATAACTGAATTCATTTAAGTTTGCACCTTGAAGTTTAAGTATTTCCTGAACCTTACTTATATGCTCCTTACTATATGCAAGGTCTCTAAGTGAAATTTCATCATATATAGAAACAAAAGCCGTTACTGATGCTGCTTCTGCAACTACCATTCCTACTGGAACTACTCTAGTTGTTCCATGAGCTAATGATGTATAGCTTGAAGCTCTACTTGCTACAAGTAAGTTTTCAATTTTCTTTGGAACAATACATCTTATAGGTATACTATAAGTTTTTGGTGTTCCTATAACTGTTCCCCAGTCATGTATTGAAGTAGGCTGAATATCAATAGGATATGAACCTAATGCTATCTTATCATCAAAGTTTTTATTCTCTAATACATCATTTATAGTTAACTTATATTCACCATCTATATGTCTACTTTCTCTTATATATAACTCTTCCATTGTTTTTGATAAATATGCGTTTTCAAATCCTACAATATTTTCTCTCATATATTCAATTACATATACAAGCTCTGTTTTAGCAAGTTCTATTGCTTCACTTTTTGACTTTTCACTGAGTGGGTCTACTCCAAATATATGCATTGCATTTATAAGAACTTTACCATCATCTTCTTTACCTATATTAAGTCCTCTTAATCTAATTCTATCACTTAAACTTTTATAACCTTTCATTTCATTTAAGAACCCCCAAGCTGAAGTTTCATCAGCTCCTGTATGATAATCGCCATCAGCTCTTAAATGTTTATATATCTTCTCATAATCAACTCCTGCTACTTCAAATACCAAAGTAGCAACTTGTTTTCTTCCTTTAACACCTGCATCTTCCATTCCTGTTGTATATGGAACACCTGTTAAATACGCAATATCCCCATCTTGAGTAGTATCTATATATACCTTAGCTTTGTATAAAATTGGATCATCTTTATACTTAATATGCTCTATCTTATTTTCTTTAACTTCAATCTTTTGAATTTCTTTACCCAAAAGTAAAGTTATATTCTTTTCCTCATTTACCATATCATTAAACGCTTTTTCTGCTAAATGAGTATTAAATGAAGTCTTTTCATCTACTCTTTTAAAGAATTCTTCAAATAATCCTTTTGTTAGAAGTTCTTTTTCTGGATTATAATTCATATCTAAACTATTTAATCCACCTAATGTAAATAATCCACCAAGTCTTTCTCTTTTATCCACCAAAAGAACTTTTTGATCTAATCTTGAAGCTGATACTGCTGCTGCAATTCCTTCAGGATCCGTACCAAAAACTATTATGTCAAATTCCTTTTCAATTTTCATGTCTTCTATAGTAACTTTCTTGTCTTCTCCACCAGCTTTAAAAGCACTTAAAACCGACAATATGCATATAGCTACTAGAAGTATTATTTTTTTATGCATGCTTTACCCCTTATTTATTTACTAAGCTTTTCATAATAGTAATTAAGATTTTTATCATCATCTATTGTAAACAATATATAATTAAAATCATCATTTTTTTCTATTACTTTCTTTATTCCCATATTTCTAAGTTTACCGTATCTATTAACATAACTTTCTTCTGCTTCCTTTTTTATCCAGAACACATTTTTGTCTATGCTTTTAATCTTCTTTAATATAAATTCTTTTTCATTATAGCTTATATCATCTATGCTAATATTTGAGTTAATAATTATATTCTTTAACTCTTCATTGTCTAGCATGTTAAATAACTCTATAACTTTATCATCTTCCATATCACTTAACTTGTTTGTGCTAAATATTAATTCTATATATTTAAATGCATCATTCTCTTCTTTTATATCTTTAAATTCTTCTTTATCTTTATTTTGTTTCTTTGATACAAGATAATCTAAATAAGTTTTCTTTTCTCTTTCATTTCCTAGGACAACATATTTATCATCTGTATCTATTAGCTTATTAAGTTCATCTGCCTTTTCTTTATCTTCTGGTGCATTTATACTTTCAAAGTCATATTTATACTCTGCTCTTAAATCATCAAAGTATAGTCTTCCTTCCATATGATCATCAACACTATTACTTATTACATATATTTTTTTAAACTTTATAGGATACTTAGTTCCCTCATCTATCATTCCTGATATTCTTTTATAACTACTAAAGTCTACATTTTTAGTAAATGTAATTATTCCAAGATTTCCTTCTGCATCTAAGTATTTACCTCTTATTATATTTCCAGAATTGTCACCTTTTATTCTAAGACTAAGTGATCTTGGCTCTCCTTCTATATCTATCGGTTTAACAAAATCTACATAAGCAGCTTGCGTTCTATTTCCATTATTTTCAAAAGAATAATCAAGCTTTATTGCTTTTCTTCCCTTATATGATGTATTACTATATCTAGCTTTACCCTCGGTTCCTACTTTATATATTTCAAAATTTATATCTTCTTCTCTTTCAAAAGAATCTATCTCTTTTTCCTTATATCCTGTTCTAAACACAAAATGTGTCATAGCATCTTTATATCTAATACTTCCTATTGTTTGAGTTAATTCATCATTTGATTTAATTAAATTATCTTTTACTTCTCCTACTTTTCTTTCAATTGATATATCAAGTACATCTGTATCAATTATCGCTTTTTCACCATTTGAGTTATATGCATATACTATAAAGTCATCTTCTTCAAAAAATCCTAAATGTACTAACTTATCTTCTGTTTCTATCTTTACAATATCATCTGATATAAGAACTATTTTTTCTTCTTTTCTACCTTTATATGAAACCTTTATTTTCAACTTACCTGACTTCATAGGAGTTAAATATAAACCATCTTTTTTAACTTCCATTCCACTAGTTGAAATTTTAATTTCTTCTTTCTCCATAGCTACGCTATTACCATTTTTATCTTTGGCTAATATATCAATTTTAATTTTTTCTCCAATTAATATATTTTCTTTTGGAACTACTATGTCTAATTCTCTTACAGTTCCTATTTCCTTGTTTTTAGTAGTTATTGCTATAGCAGATGGTATACTTCTTTCACTAGTACCTGAAAGAGTATTTAATACATCATACTCCCCAAAACCGTTTCTGTGTACTAATGTTGAAGATCCTCCACCATCAAGTGCAATTGCATTAAATATATTTTCCTCTTTAAGAAATTCTCCAAGCTCACTATGTCTTATTCCAATACTTTTTCTTCTTCCATCTACTGCTATTAGATATATTGAATTTTCATTATATCCTAATAAACTTCTTGGGTGTCTTCCTGTTATAATTAGTCCATCTGTTTTAACATTACCATTCTCAATTATTTTTGAAGCTCCCATAAACATTTTTCTAATTTCTACTAAATTTATATTTGTATCCACATGAAGCTTCACTTTATCCCCTAAGTTGTAGATATCTTTAGCAGGGTTGTTGAAAAGTATTATACTTTGTCCTTCTTTCAGTATTACATTTTCGGCAATTCCATGCTTAGATTTAACCTTACCATCTTCAATCAAAATCTTATGTATGTTCTTATGCTTTTCATCAAGCATCTTTGTATCTTTTATATATTCATAAGTACCATATACAAGTCCACCAAATGCTTCAAATTGGTTATATGCTGATAGCACTATTTTTTCATTTTCATTTTTAATTAAACTTAAAGAAAATGTTGGATATTCTAAGTTGTAGCTTCCATTTCTAATAGCCACTGCTCCAAACTTATTTTGCCCTACATTTAATCCAGTTGTTCCATATTTCAGACTTCCATTTTCAATATTTGCACCTAACATATTTGTAGGATTTGCTTTAGTGTTAAAAAACTCTGCATTTATTGCAAGTATTGAATCATTTTCATTAGCAAGATCTGTTAATCTCTTTTTTGCTCCTGCTATATCCTTTGACACTATGTTTTCTATTTCATATTTACCATGCTTATCAATTTTTATAATATGAAAATCAATAAACCCTTCTTTTGTATACAATTCTTTTTTTGTATATTCTATTCCATCTCTTAGCTCTATCTTATCTTCAATAGAAGAAAACTCAGTATATGCTTGGATATCCTGAGTCATTATGCATAGTGCTAATATTAAAAGTAATTTTTTCATATATTCACCACTAATCTAATTTAAAGTTTCCTTCTTTATCTATCGTAACTGTCTTCTTAATCTCAAGTTTAGGATTATCTAGAAGATCTAAATCATGATTTATTTTTATATGCTTCTTAGCATCATATATAATTTTTAGTTTTGGTTTTAACATATTTGACTTGTTATTTTTCTTAATAATCCCAACCAAACCATTATTAAGTACTACTATTGATCCTACTGGATAAACAGCAATATTTTCCATAAACACATCTAGTATTCTCTTATCTAAATGTTTTCCAGCCATTGCTCTCATAAGCTTTAATGTTTCAGGAATCGGAACCGGTTTCTTATAAGGTCTTTCAGACGTCATAGCATCAAAAACATCACACACAGCACAAATTTTAGCTAGATCATAGATTTCTTCACTTGTTTTACCAAGAGGATAACCTGACCCATCTAATCTTTCATGGTGCATAAGTATTACTATTCTTGATATCGGTGCTATTTCAGTGAAAGCTTCATATCCATATATTGGATGTTTCTTAACTTCTTCATATTCATCAGCAGTTAATTTTCCTGGCTTGTTTAATATTTCATTTGGAATTTGAACTTTACCAAAGTCATGTAGTAAACATCCAATAGCCATTTTTTTAATCTTGTCCCTTGGAACTCCAAGCTTAACAGCAGTAAGAACTGCAAGAACACATACATTAACACAATGTTGGAATGTATAGTTATCATTTATTTTAATATCCTGCAAGTCATAAATAACGTCTCTTGAATTCATTATTTCATCAACTATATCTCCTGCAACTTTTGAAAATTCATTAACAGAGATCTGATTACTTGACTCAAACTTTTTAAGTTGCTTCCCAACTAAAATTTGCGCGTTAAGTCTAGTTGAGTCCGATATAATGTCTTCAACTTCTACTCCATCAGATATTTCATCATCTATATATATTCTACCGATACCTAATTCTTCTAATTTTTTATTAAAAGATGATCTATATCTAGTACCTTTTACTATAAGTTGTCTAAATTTATCATCTATAATTGTTTTGGCAACAATTTCATTTCCAGATAATTCATTAATATTTACAAGTCTCATTAAGTTCCCCCTAAAAAATTATATAAATATTTTATCATATATTTTCTAGCAGTACTATAATATTTAAACAAAAAAATAAAGCGAAAAAATTCGCTCTATTTTACAGAAAATCTCTTTACTAATTTTAAATCTTTTTCAGTATCTATCTTCTCAGCATCTTCAGCTGCATATACTAATAAACTATAGAAACCTTTACCTTTTAAATCTTCTTTTTTAAGTTTAAATCCATACATTCTATCAACTGTTCCTTTTACTTCATAAGTTTGGAAAGGTCTAGTAACTAATCCTTCTTCTTCTTTCTTAGCTATTTTAATAACTAATTTTGTTGGATCTAATTGAATAGAACTAATATTCATAACAACCTCTACTGGGCTATCTAAGTTTTCTTCATCAATACTTTCAAATAATCCTTTTATAGAAAGTAATGCTCCATCTTTAACTTCTACTTCTTTACATAAAATCATACTTACGTTTAACTTATCTGTCATATCTATTTCTCCTCCTAGTTTTCTTTCAAATTTATTATATACTATAACTTATATTATTTCTATATATTTATTCTTTTTGCACTTCCCATAAGTTTATTCCAATCATCCATATGGCCTAAATAATCTTTAACATCTCTTTTTTCACATGCCTTTAACTTAACAAGCTTATTGTCTCTTATATCTTTCATAACAAATATTATGTCATATGCATATGTTCTAAGTATTGATTCAAATATAAGTGCATCTGTTATTTTACCTTTCATCTCTGGCTTTTTGCTTATAAAATTCTCGGCACTAGCCCTAATACCTTCATCAATAGATTTAAATAATTTGCTTCCTTCAAAGAACTCAGGTGATATATCTTTTAGTTTATAGTTATGCGCAAATTTATTTCTAACACCATTTAATATGTATAGTTCATTTTTATCAAATGCACTAAGCACTCCAAGAGAATATAAAAGTTTAACTTGTCCATGTAAATCATATGGTATAGCAGCTTCCCTTACTAGTACTTTTCTAAGTATTTCATCTGTAAAGCAGTGTATTATATCATTAATTTGTATAACAAAATTTCTATGACTTTCTATGTCATTTTCTTTTAGAAAAACAAATAGTTCATCATCTAGTATACTTCCTTTAGCCTCCATCAAATCACCTCAACTCAATTATAGCATAAACTACTTTGTATACAATTAAAAAAGGCTTACGCCTTTCTTAAATTTCTATTAACTTAATAATTTATAAACCTATTGCAACATTATTATTTTCTTTCTTAAACAGCCTTTTTTTATCTCTTCTATTAGTAACTGCTATATGGTTTTTTCTATATGTAGGACCATTTTTTGTTTCATATCCAAAAGCCTTAAATATATCTCTTTCTTTGTCTTCTTCAACATCTAAGATATCTTTGTATCTTGCAAGCAGTTCATCTCTTGCCTCTTCAATTTCTTCCAAAGAAGCATTCTCATTTTCTATCAAAGGCATAAGTTGAAACTCTATTTTCTTTAAATCATTAAACCCTATAACTGCGTCTCTAATAACCTCATCTTCATCTTTAACTGGCCATACAACTGTTTCAGCATTACCTGAATATACTTGGCTAGCCCCTACTTCTTTTGAAATTTCTTTTCCATGATCGTTTAAAATAGCATTAACTATTGGTTCTACTCTTAGTAAAGTTGGTTCATTTATATGAACACCTTTAACAAATTCCATTAAGTCACCATTAATACTTTTTTCTTCTTTCATATTTCCACTCCTTTATAAAATACTTAAAGAAAATACTTTATCATTTAATATTTACTTCTCCCCTGTAAGTTTTTCTGATACTAACTTATTAAATTCTAAAACAATACCTGCCTCATTAGCAGAAACCTTTGATTCTACATAATCAAGATTAAGTTTTTCACCTGTTAGCTTCTCTACTACATATCCAGCTACCTCATCTTCTCTATTTACCATTGGAATAAATCCATATTTAGTTTCTTCTACTTTTGTATACGTAGGATTAATACCATTATACTTCTCTAATCCATAATTATCTATAAAATGTTCTTCTAAGTCTTTTTCAATAGGCTCAAGAAAAAGCACGCTACCACTTAATCCTTCTGCTATTTTGTCTAAATCTTGATTAATATCTCCTGTACTGTTTCGTCCAAACATTTTTATTATGTTTTTTATTGTTCCCATACTTTACCTCCATTTTAGTAATATTGTTATCAATAATAACACCCTTTATATTGAATTGTCAAACAATTTCGAACAAAAAATACACTTAGATTATCTAAGTGCATTGCTTGTGTTTGCTTTTAGTTTTTCCTTATCTTCACTTACGTGATGATTAAATTTAAAACTTAGCAAAACGCCTGCTACTATAAGCATTATTCCAACCATTTCTTGTAATACTATTTCCTGTTTAAATACTACTACTGCAAATATAGTTGCTATAACTATTCTTAAGTTTTTATATATACTTATAACATTCATTTCTAAATACTTATATGATGTTGTATTTAAATATTGGAATAATGATGTACAAATACCTATCATTATTAATCCTATTATAGTTTTAAGGCTCATTGGCTTAAAGTTTAGTATAAACATTGGTCCAAATACTAATACTGATGTTAATGAGTAATAAAATAGTATTACTTCTGTCTTTTCTGTTTTCTTAAGTTCATTTAAATATATAGGTATAAAAGATTGTATATATATTGCTACTAAACTTATACCAATATATATCATCTCACTATTAAGCTTCGGATTTATAATAAGTACTGCTCCTACAAGCGACATAAATAATATACCTAAATAATTTTTCTTTATCTTTTCTTTATGCAATTCAAATGTGTTAAGTAATATAAAAAGTGGATATACATAATCAAGGGCTGTTATATCTGTAAGCTCCATATGTGGAGCTACATAATAAAAAGTACCTAATGACATAATCCCTAATACTGCCCTAACAAAATGCTTTTTCTTAACATTAGTTTTAACACTTATCTTTTTTCTTTTTATATTAATGACTGTTACTATTAATACTGTCATATAACAGAAAAACAGTTTTTCTATAAACGAAACCTCATCAAGCAATTTAACTATAACAGTTGCCATAAGGCTAAATGTTATTGCCATAATAACCATTAATTCATACTTATAATCTTTTATAATATTCAAGTCAACTTCACTCCTTTTCTAAAAGAATTATAGCATAGCTATAATTAATAACAAGTTATTTAAAATTATATCTACTCTTATCAAACATTTGCCACGGCATAAAGCATTTGCCTTCAGTATGTCCACTTATTGCAAACTCTGTAAAGCCAAACATTTTCAGCTCAGCTTCTAATACTAATAACCTTTTAAGTATTTTTTTGAGTACATCTTCCCATATAAATTCTGGTATTTCTTCATATACTTCTGGCACTTCTTTTAATGCTACTTTTTCATCTATACCTACTGACTTTAAAAATTCTAACCTTTTAGATCTACTCTCAACATATTTATCAGTTGATATTAAATATGTTCTATACTCTTTTAGTTTTTGTATATTTAATAGCTTAATATCAAACCACGGAATATAATACCTTTCATGTACATCCAAACCTTTAGAAACTTCCCTTCCGTCAAATCCCTTTGAAACGGCATCTATGTAAACTCCCCTACCAACACTAACACCTACTGATATACCTGCATATCTATCATATCTTTCACTAGGCTTGTTTGTTAAGTTAAAAAGAACAACCACACCATCTTTATCAATATTTTTCACCTTTTCAATAACATCCAATATATTAATGCCATGTCCTTTTCCTTCTATACTTTTCATAGATGGTTTGCTTCTTAATGTATCATTTCTTTGTGCTTTT
This sequence comes from Clostridia bacterium, assembly GCA_025210555.1. Classification (GTDB taxonomy): domain Bacteria; phylum Bacillota; class Clostridia; order Lachnospirales; family JAOARL01; genus JAOARL01. Next base: position 52,263 of record JAOARL010000014.1, on the reverse strand, counting down.
AAGCCACTACAATAATCTATGTTTTCATAATAATCTTTTTCATTTTCTATAATAGTTAAATCTTTTATAGGACTTAATTCAGGAAAGTAAGTCAATAAATTAATCATATCACCCGTTCTATGGTATTTCTTCATTCTCTCTATATCTTTTCTGCTTTTCATAGTTAACACATCTAACACCTCCAAAACTAAATACTATTTTACCTCTTTAATAAAAAAATTGATATTATTTGACAAAAAAATATAGACTATTATGTTAATCTATATTTAAACATTCTTCATTTTTATAAATATTTTTATTTCCACCTAAAATTATAGTTAATCTTAAATCAAGTTTTTTGATATTTTATATAATTGCTTTATAGATGGATTGTATTCTCCACTCTCTAATTTTGAAACCATAGATTGATTTACACCAAGCAAATTTGCAAATTCTTTTTGATTTAAACCTCTTCTTATTCTTTCATCAAATATCTTCATAGATATTTCATATAATAAATCATCTAACTCAAACACATCATCATAATTTTGATTAATCCATTCCTGGGGATCAACTAACCTTTTATCATTCATAATATCCTCTCCTAATACATTATATCTTTCCTTAGATAAACATATATATTTTTACTCCCTTTTATTCTCATAGAATATAAATTTGAATTATTCCATTCCACGATATTACTTATAAGTAATATTATCAAATTCTACAATTTTTTTATACTTATTAAACCATATCAATTATTAGGCAACACTAATAAAATTTAAACTGCCTAAATTTACTCCCCAAATTATTTGTTTTTATCATTCCAATAAAAAAAGAGACTTTTTATTTTTTAGCCCCTCAATTATCTTTAAGAATATATTCTTTAATCTTATCTACTTGTTTTAAGTCTTTTTCTCTACCTGAACTCTTTTTACATATTATTGTGTCTTCTAAACTTACAAAACTATACCCTTCAATTATATCTGCCCTATCTATAACCTTTTCAATTTCACTATCTTCAAACCCCTGAACAGAATTTAATATAGCAATATTCTTATATTGAATGTATTTAACAAGCTTTTTATTAATTTCTATTTCCAAAATTTCTAGTTTATTACTTAACTCATTCCAAACTTTATTATTAACTAAAATATCTATATCTCTATTAGATTCTTTTAGTCCTCTTATTACTAGAGGCCCACTTCCACCTATAGCATAATCATTTATATTTAGTTTTAATTCATCTAGTTCTTTTAAATATTTTAACTTATTCATAATACTCCTTCAGTTTAATCTTAACATTTTAGACTTCTACTTATTCTATATGTTTTATCAAAACTATTTCTAGTTACTGTATATATTTTATCATTATTTTCATCTTCAATTATAATATAATCACCTAACTCTGCAAAAGCTAACTCTCCCCATGATGATAAATATGACATTTTAGTTTTTCCATCATCTAGCATTTCTCCTGTTACTTCTAATACTTTCTTTTCAACTTTATCAGTTTTAACTACTGAATATTTATTATCACAAAAAGCTTCTGCTAATTCTATAATATCATTTTTAACGCTTTCTTCTACACTATCTAATGTTATTTTATTATCAAGCAATTCATTTGCTTTTTCTTCAGAAATTGCATATAAATGGAGCCCTCCAAACTCATCATAAATCGCACCTTTTAATATTCTAAAAACTAAAACTCTATCTATATCATTATACTTAAATCCACCTTCAAAAGTATGAATTATAATCTCTCCCGTAACTTCATCTTTTGAAACATATTTTGATGTTTTATCTGTTATATTTAAGTCCTTAATTTTTCCACATAAAATTTCAACTAATTCTATCTTAGTAGCATTTAATGTTTTAATATTACCAGCTCTTATATCTTTACAAAACTCTTTAACATCTAACATATAATATATGATCCTTTCTTTATCTTAATATATCCTAAGTGCATTAATGAATCTATCATTGGAAATCATAATAAATATCTTATTTAACTAATTTAATAATAATAAAAGTATTAACCTTTTTCAACTTACTATTAAATAATTAAAAACAAAAAAATCGCCTCCACTTGGAAACGATTCTCAAATCAATTATATTCTTTTTAATGTATAAAGATTTTCTATCCTTCTAAACAAATTTTTTTTATATCTTTTTCTATGCTATATGTAAAATCAGAATTGCTTTTTAATATTAAATCATGCTCTTCCTTATGAGGCATTATATTAAATATAAATTGACTATTCCTTTCTTCAAAATCATTTCTTATTTTCTCTGCTGTATAAATTATTTTATCTCTTTGTAATCTTCTATCAAGTTCAACATCCATATCACATTCGACAAATACTTTTAGTATATCTTTATTATTTTCTAAAAAAACACTAGCTATACCTTCAATAACAGTAACTTTAGCATTACCTTTAAGTAATTTCATATCTTCTTTTTCAGGTTTCATGTAGCAATCCATGCCTAATCTCAGTGTGTGCATAATAGATTCTACACTTCTTAAAAAATATGACCCTCTAATACATGATGTATACCTTCCTTTAAACAATTCCCCATTACATTCCCACTCAGTAACACTCATATTTCTTAACTGCATATCTACCATAAAATCATCCATTGAGAAAAAATTACCATTTTCCCCATTAGATTCAATTTCTTTAACTATAGCTTTACTTAAAAAGGTTTTCCCAGCAGCTCCATTACCTGAAATTGTAATGAATTTATATTTACCACAACTATTTTCAACAATCTTTTCTACTAAATTTTCCAATCTTATTTTTTCCATGTTATCGCTCCAATTAAATATTATATTAATCATAATACTATAAACCATTTCTATTCATCAAGTTATTTTAAATATACTTAACTACTTTCGTTTTATTAAAAATTATAAAAAATAACACATTTGTATTAAATATGTTATCTAAATCATTTCTTATGTTTGATATAAAAAGTATTAAGCGCGAGACGGGACTTGAACCCGCTACCCTCTCGTTGGCAATGTGGTTCAGTGACAAGCAGATAACATACTCTTTCGTACTCTCTTACCATATTTCAAGGGTTTTAATCACTTTATCCACAAGTTAAGTGGCATCTAAAATACTCTCTAAGGTTAGAAAAAGATTAGAAACTTTACAATCTTTTTAGCACCTAATTACTATAATTTAAAATAAAAAAATCGCCTCCCTATGGAAACGATTCTTCATCCCAAGTTCATGGGATATCTCTGTATAAGTATACTAACATTTTTATTTAAAAAAATCAACTCATCCCTTCTATAGATTTACATAAAAAAATCGCCTCCCTACGGAAACGATTCTTCATCCCAAGTCCATGGGATATCTCTGTCTATTTATTTTAACACCTTTTTTATAATAGTCAACAAAAATCACAATATTTTATTTCTTTTTTTAATTTTTTAAATTCTTCAAAATGTCCAAGTGACTTTATTCCCATTTTACTTCTAATAATTTCAAATGCATACTTCTCAATTTTTTCCTCTAAGCCTCTTAATAACCCTTCAATTTCCTCTAGCATTCTTATATAATCATCATCACTTAAATAATATCTCATATATACAAGTAAATCTAGCATCGTTTTATTTTGACCTCGCTTAACTGAATAAGTCTTTGGAAGTGTATCAAAATATTTTAAATCTATTCTACCACCCATTTGCATGTCATACACTCTCTCATTATGCCCACAAGCGTTTCTTATTTTTCTAATCCAATGTAGACTTCCTTGTAATAATTTATAATCCGAATAATCTTTTCTATTCTTTAGTCCATACAAATCACAAATTGAATCCTTAACATCTTTTCGAGTAATATTAAGAAAGTCTATAAATGTATTAAAATTAATAACCTTAACTAGTATCCATGTAGGTATTGTACTGTGCTTTTCTTGATAGTGTCTCAAGTAATTACTTCTTGAAGTACTAACTTCACTCATTAAAGACTTAACTACCTCTACGATTTTTTTCACTTCAAAATACTCATCATCATAAGCTGAATTATCTTGCCAATTTTTATTATCTTTTTCATTAGATAAATCAAAAGCATATGCCGCAACTGTTCTAACTTCCGCCTCAACTTTAGTAATATTTTTAAATAGCACATGTCTTAATTCATCATCGAACAATTTAACTTCTAATATATCTGCTATTCTAACACCTTTTACATATGTATGATTTCCATTTTCGTCTTTACTTGCAACAAATGGCATTTTATATCCATTAACCACATTAAAATATCCATACTTAACTAAAATATCCCTATCATTCAATGTGTCACATATTATGTTTTTTTCTTTCCTCAAATATTCTATTTGCATATCGTATGTTTTAAATCCTTTAACCACTGTTACAATCCTCCCACTTTTATTTTATTAACCCACATAATGCCAAAATTGAAACCAAAAGCGCAATTGCAGCTATAAAACTTGCACTCTTAGCATATTTAACACCTAAATCTGATAGTAATTCACTTAAAATATCAACTTGACTATTTAAATCTTTACTTAAAGATTTTACTCTCTCTTCACCATTCTCTATTAGATTCTCATAATCACCTTCCGACATTCTCATCTTTTTAAGATCTTTTTTACAGTCATCAAGTATTTCTTTTACATATGTCTTATAATCTTCTATTATTAAATCATATGACTTTTTTATTTTCCTCTTACTATATATATTATTTACTTTTAATTCTCTTAAACTTACAATATACCTTTCTATTTTCCCTTCAATGAACTTGCCTAATTCTTTGTAAATAGAATTTATAGCATAACTGCTTCTTAGCATTCCTCTTTCATTTAATTCTTCTTTAATCTCTCTTCTTAGTTCTATTGCTTCTTCTCTTAATTTTACAAACTCTCTTTCTAATACTTTTTCAAACAATTTATTTGATATAAAATATCCACACCCCAAACTTCATGATAATGTTTATTAGTAATAATATTCTCTTTGTTAAATATACGCTCCTTTTTTGAACAAGTCAAATTTCTGTTCACTTTTTTTGCTTCTATATTCATATTTTCTTTATCATTAATTCTCGATTTTAACCTTATCACTTTTTTGCATCTTTATACACCATTCTGATAAAAAACAAAAAAACAACATATTCGTTAGAAATATGTTGTCTACCGTTAGATTTAGGTTGGAAGTTTTTGTTTTTGCAAAACCCAAAAATCACTACACCCTTTGATTTTACTAAGCGCGAGACGGTACTTGAACCCGCGACCCTCTCGTTGGCAATGTGGTTCGGTGACAAGCAGCTAGTGCACTCTCTGGGGTTAGAAAAAGGTTAGAAGTTTAATTTTAGTTTATATCAAATAATTCAATTTTTCTCTCTATAAATTTTGATACCTTCATTCCCAATATCAAGGGATTGTTTTTTACTTCTTTTGAACTCATAATCCTATTTAATTTTTTGTCATTTAAAAATGTAATCAAATCTAAACTAACTGCTAAACCATTATCTCTTTTTATGATTATTCTTTTTGAATTTTCATCATAACTTAAAATGCTATTAGTCTCATCCATACTTAATGGCGATCTATCTAAATATATACTTCTCTTTCCTATAATTTCTTCTTGAATATTTTCACTAACTTTAAACTTATTAATCTCTTTAGCAAAATCATTATGCGATACACTTTCATCGAAATACATATTATAAACTCGTGGTTCTTTATATTTTAGGCTCATCATAAAAATATATAATTCATTCATTTTATCTCCAGTACTATCTTCTAAAACTACATCTATTAAAATTTTCATATTCTTCATTAGTATATCCATGTCTCTGAGCGTCATTCTTAAAGCCGAAAATATATACTCTATTTTTTCCGTCAAATTTCCATTAATATCAATTTTATTTTTTTCAATTAATACATCTAAGTATTCTCTCGTTTCAGGAGCAGGTATTTTTACGTGCATATCAAAAAAACGTCTTAAATATCCCGCAGAGTCCATATCATTTCCATATATTGTAGCTATGGAATGACTTAATTGTTGCATATCCAAACTTACTACAAAAACAAGATTCTCTATGTCAAAAAGATGCTTTATAGTCTCTAAAACCTCAATCGCATAATTAGGTCTACATCTATCTAACTCATCTATAAAAATAACTAATTTTTTTTCTTTAGAAATTTTTTCTAAAACCTTCTTAAATGATGATTTTGAGTCAACATATTTTTTATAATCATCTAAAATTGAATTTTCACCTTCATTTTTGAGCTCATTAATAATTTCCTCACCTAAATTTGCAACATTTATCCCTGTACACTTTTCTATTAGTCCAAAAGAAATATCTTTGGTGATTTTAGTACCCGCAACTCTCATTGTTCTGTAGACTTTATTTCCTGCTTTCTTTAATCCTGTTTTTAGTGTTTTGTCATTAAGTACTCCTGTTAGTTCATGTATTATTGTAACTAAAGCTGAATTCCAATCATCATGCTCCCAGGCATTATATTTCAAACATAATAATTCATTATTCTTTTCCAAATTATTACTCCACATATCAATAAAAGTTGTTTTCCCTGTTCCCCAACCTGAATCTAATGCAATAACTAAAGAATCATTTAATTTATACTCTCTACTTTTAATTATAATTTTACTAAGTTGATTTGCAAAATTTTCCCTTCTTAATTTGTCATCTTTAAACGATGTACTTTTTGCCATAAAAACCTCCCTTTATTTTAAAGTTCTATCTATATTATTAAGCTTTTGTACTATATATTGAAAAAGCAGCATTGAATTCTATGCCACTTTTTCGAGTTTGTTTTTTGAAATAACTTTAAAATCACTTAATTATTTAATCGTGAATGCTTTTATTAATATCAAAACAACTAATATTGGTATTACCAATACTACTCCTTTTACAATCTCTGCCACCATTAACAACATAACTAATAATAACAGCCCAAATAACAACCCTATCATTTTGTTATTCAATCCAAGCAATAACTTTTCCTGTTGTTATATCGAATCCTGAGCTTACCACAAAATATTCTTCGCCCTTATATATTATCTTCATATTTGCATTCATTATTCTTTTCAGTAACTCATCATTTACTTCTTTTGCAACATTAATTGTACCATCTTCATTCTGAAATTTAACACTTATCATAGCTGTCCTTCTTTCTAATCTTATTATAATTAATATACTTTCTTGCCACAAGCTGGGCACTTAGTTTTAGGCGCTATAATTATTTGCATTATAGCTAATGGAAAGAATAATAGTATGAAAACAACAAACCAAAACATACTAAATTCTCTATGTGGCTCTACTTCTCTACCACAATTTTTACATTTAACCATATTATCCTCCTCAAATTTTATTACCCTCGCCTAGTACTTTATATAATTATACAGCTTAATGTTCATTTAAAAAAGAGCAATCAAACATTTTTTAGTATCTCGTATAAAACGAGCTTTGCAATTCACACTTTGCTTTTATTTACAATATTTTTAGACACAAAAAAACAACATATTCGTTAGAAATATGTTGTCCATGGTTAGATTTAGGTTAGAAGTTTTTGCTTTTTCAAAAACTCACAATCGCTACAACCCTTACTACTCTAAGCGTGAGACGGGACTTGAACCCGCGACCCTCTCGTTGGCAACGAGATGCTCTACCACTGAGCCACTCACGCGTGTATAAAAAGAGCGGGTGATGGGAATCGAACCCACGTGATCAGCTTGGAAGGCTGACGTTCTACCATTGAACTACACCCGCATATGCCGAAGACCGGAATCGAACCGGTACGGTCAATCAAGACCGCAGGATTTTAAGTCCTGTGCGTCTGCCAGTTCCGCCACTTCGGCAGGTAAATGGAGGGAGAAGGATTTGAACCTTCGAAGCAAGATGCAACAGATTTACAGTCTGCCCCCTTTGGCCACTCGGGAACCCCTCCGCGATTTACCGCATTAATAATATATCAAAATTAAATATTAATGTCAACAATATTTATTTAATTTTTTCTATTTTAGCACCAATAATTTTAAACTCAAACTCTGGCTTCCATCCACCCATAACTCTAATCTTTGAAATTCTATTTAGAACATCATCACTATCATATAATTGGGCAAAAACAGTAGACTTTCCATCAAGTTTTGGAAGACCTCCTCTTTCTCTATAAGCCTTCTCAATATGACTATCATAACCAGATAAATCATCTTTAGTCTTTGGCTTCTTACCATCAACTATGAATATCTCACCTTGATTTTTAGTATCACTATTTTCAAAAGCTAATGCTCCTCTAAAGTGGTGTGCTTTATTATTCGCTTCATCACTAAAATCTCTTCTTGGATTTTCTTTTTTACCATAAACTAGCTTATCTAACTTACCAGTTTGAATAATAAATCTTCTTTCAACTCTATGTATTGGCATATCACTATAATATCCACTCTTTACTCTTTCTCTTATTACATTAACAGCTTTTGGAGCTTCTTTTTCAAACAATCTAAACTTAAGCTCACCATATATTGTATTCATAACAAGTACTTCTTCACCTTCAACAGCATGTCTTAACTGATCAAAATTTCTATTAAGTACTAAATATCTATTTTTCCATATAAGCATAAATATGAAAATTATTAATGCTATCTTTATTATTTTCTTCATAAAATTCCTCCAAACCTATAAAAAAATTATAACACATACCCATGAGAAATCAATATATCTCTTATTTCTTTTGGTGTTTCAAAAGAAAAATTATATCTAATATATCCTTTCTCTTTCTTGCTATTTATATTATTTCTAGAATATATATAATTTATACAATTCTTACAATCTGCTTCTAATATATATTCTTCATTCATCCTATCAACTAAGGTATATTTATTACTAGATTTATCACATGTTCCAGATATACATTGATTCATTGTCATAACTTTAATTTTTCCATACACAATAGTTTCAACATTTTCTCCTATTATACCCTTGTTTTCCACACTTTCTGTTACTATATAATCTTTATAAAACCTTGCAGATTCATTGTTATATATGTTAAAAGTGTAATCAAGAACTATGTTATCAATATTGTTGTCTCTACATATTTTAAACTGTCCATATGTCCTTACAACAAAACCTTTTACCTTATCTTTTACTTCTAATATTGCTTTCTCTGATGATACTTTATCTATCATTGGAAGTACATAATATACTTCTTTATCTTCTGGAATAAAACCTTCTACATATATTTTATCTATATCTTTAAACTTCTTAACTATATTGTATTGATCTATATCTTTTACAAGAACACTTGTAGTCTTGTTCACTTTTCCTTCTGTATACTTTTCTATATGAGTATTACTTATACTTCTATTTATCTTAAGCACTTCTTCTTTAAGTTTCTCTGCTGCTAGTCTTCTTAATTCATTTATTTCTTTTATAGATACTAATACAGCTTCACCTTCTATATCCATATTTACAACTCTAAATGAAGTAGATCCAAACTTTCTTAGCTGCTGCTCAAGTCTTTCCTTATCTAATGCCTTATCAAAAGTATTATTTTTTATACTTTCAGATATAGAATACTTATCATTATATAAAGTTATGCTAACATTATCTTTATCTGCATAAAAATTTATATTGATATCCATTTTATAATTATCTTTTAAATTAGTTAATGTTTTAGTTAAAGCTTTATCCTTTGTCTTATAAATATTTATAACATCAGTTAAATTAACGTTACTGAACTTATTTATTCCTACTGGATAGTCTCTATCAGATTCAAATCCTTCTGTCTTTCCATTCTTAAAATAAGCTACCTTATCACCTTTTTTTATCTCTTTGATAAGCTCTACTTTATCTTTCCCTATACTTTTACCTATAACTAACCCAACATGTTTTCCTATTTCTCTATTTATCATATCTTTTCTATCAAGATAATATCCTTTTGTTTGATCTCCTCTGCTAAATAGCTGCTTAAGAGTATCCATATCTTTATTTATATCAGCATCTATTTTATCTACATTCTTTCTATATATTGATACAACACCTGCTGTATATTCTTTACTTTTAAGTCTTCCTTCTATCTTCAAAGACTTAATACCAGCCTCTATTAAATCATCTATTATTTCAAGAGTATTTAAATCCTTAAGACTAAGCAAATATTTATCCTTATGTATAAGCTTATCTCCTTGCTTAATAGAATACTTCATTCTACATGGCTGAGCACAATCTCCTCTATTACCACTTCTATCTCCTATAAATGAGCTCATGTAGCATATTCCTGAATAACTCATACATAATGCACCGTGCACAAAACACTCTATATCTACATTTGTCTTAGTAGTTATTTCCTTTATTTGATTAAGAGTTAACTCTCTTGATAAAACAACTCTATCAAATCCTAGCTCTTCTAAGTACAATACATCTTCTAAACTATGAGCTGTCATTTGAGTACTTGCATGGAACTCAACTTCTTTATATCTTTCTTTTGCAAGTGAATAAAAACCTATATCTTGAACTATAAAGGCATCTATTCCCATCATGTATACTTCATCTAAGAACTTAAATATATTCTCTATCTCATCATTATTATATAGTGTATTAACTGTTAGAAACACCTGCACATCTCTAAGATGAGCATACTCTATAGCTTCTTTAAGCTCTTCATTTGTAAAATTACCAGCTCTTTTTCTAGCATTGAAATCTTTTCCACCTAAATAAACAGCGTTACATCCTGAATTAACCGCTGCATAAAAGTTATCTATATTTCCTGCTGGTGCTAAAATTTCTACATCTCTCATATTTTCTCCTCAAAAAAAATCGCCCTAAGACGATTTTATCTTTTTTTCATATTTTTAGCAAGTTCAAGAAAGGCTTTAATATCCTTAGGATTAATTTTGCTTTCCTCAAGCTCTTTAGCTACAACTAAGTATTCTCCCTTTAACTCTTTGAAGCATCTTCTAATATCGGTCCTTGCAATTAAGTAATCTACTGAACATGAAAAATAATCAGCTAATTTAATGAGCATTTCCTTATCGGGAAATCTTTCATCACTTTCATATTTTGATATAGTCGAATATGAAAGGTTCATTTCTTCAGCTAGCTCTTTTCTCTTCTTACCCTTTTCTTCTCTTAAAAATGTTAATCGCTCTCCAAAAGTCATTGATTCCTCACCTCTTTAGGTGATTTTATCATTACTTTATACATACTGGTGTTTTTTTGTACGTAATGGGACTGCTTTAGTTGTATTTATACCCTGCGTCTAGTCTGCTAAGCCTTTTAATGCAAATAGTACTTTATATTTACTATCCACTTTCATTATATGATTAACAATCCAGTCAGCAACAAACTCTACCATATCAAGTAAAAATGCTGATTGATTTTCATCAATATCCTTAGCTCTTAATTCTTGTATTTTAGCTACAAAAGCTGCATGATGCATCTTATGTGCATTAAGATCATCATATCCATTTTCTTCCATTAATTTTTCTTCATAGCTAAAATGTTCTACTGTATAGTTCTCTAACTCTTCCAGAATATCTGATATAGTATCAAAATTATCTACATCTTCATTTTGCTTCATATCTTTTACTATCCCGTAAAGCTCTCCTCCTATTTCAAGTAGTTTTTTGTGTTGATTATCAATTGCAACAACCCCTGTTGAATAGTCATCTTTCCATTCAAACATATTTACCCCTCCATTAGTTTTTAATTAAAGTATATGTTAAGTAACCTCCATTAAGGTTAAAAATACTTTCGTATCCATTGTTCTTAAGTATTCTATATGCAGTATAAGATCTTCCGCCTATAGCACAGTATAAAACAACTTTTTTATCTTTTGGTATTTCATTAAATCTATTTCTAAACTCACTTAACGGAACATGCATAGCTCCATCTATCATACCAAACATTAATTCCATTTTTTCTCTAACGTCTACTATAACATATTCATCTGTTAATTCACTAACATTTATTGTTTTAAGTTCTCCTTCTACAACATTGTTAGCCATGCTTCCTGCTAAGTTAACTGGATCTTTGGCTGATGAATAAGGTGGTGCGTATGTAAGTTCTAATTCTTCTAAATCACTTACTTTAGCTCCAAGTTTAATAGCAGTCGCTATTACATCTATTCTTTTTTCTACCATATCTATTCCTGCTGCCTGAGCTCCAAGTATCTTTCCATTATCATCAAAAATAAGTTTTAGATGAACTGGACTAGCTCCTGGATAATATCCAGCATGGCTCTTAAGATGTGATAATACTACATTATATTTCACACCTAATCTTTTAAGTGTTTTCTCATTAACTCCTACTGATGCTAATGTATAATTAAATACCTTTAGTACTGATGAACCTAAACTACCCTTATACTCAGCATCACTTCCTAGAATATTCTGAGCAATAATCTTACCATGTTTGTTTGCAGGTCCAGCAAGTGGGATAAGTGATTTCTCACCTGTTATAAAATGTCTAGTCTCAATAGCGTCTCCTCCAGCATATATATCTTCATTACTAGTCTTAAGATTTTTATCAACTAATATTCCACCTGTATTACCTATCTCTATCTTCCCTTTTAAAAATCCTACCTCTGGTTTAACCCCTATTGCCATTATAACCATATCAGCTTTAACTTCTAATCCATTAGATAGTAATGCTCTATCACTTTCTATCTTTGAAACTTCTGCTTCTGTTAAAATATCTATACCATTTTTAACAAGCTCATTTTTAGCAAATACTGATATATCTTCATCAAATACCCCTAATATACTTTCTGCTTTTTCAACTATAGTTACATTAAGTCCTTGATGTCTTAAATTCTCTGCAACTTCTATTCCAATATACCCTGCTCCTATTACTAGAGCTGACTTAACATCTTCTCTATCTGCATAATCTTTAATAGCATATGTATCAGGTATAGTTCTAAGAGTAAATACATTTTCCAAATCTTTACCTTCAATATTTGGAACTATAGGATTAGCTCCTGGAGATACAACTAGCTTATCAAATGACTCTTCATATTCACTACCTGTTTCTCTATTTAAGACCTTAACCATCTTTTTCTCTACATCTATGTCTATAACTTCATTTAAAATCCTTACATCGACATTAAACTTATGTGCCATTTGCTCTTTTGTTACAACTTCAAGAGCACTCTTTTCTTTTATTACTCCACCAATATAATATGGAAGTCCACAATTGGCATATGATATATATTTACCTTTTTCAAGGATAACTATTTCTATTTCTTCATTCATTCTTCTTAGATTTGTAGCAACTGATGCCCCTACTGCTACTCCTCCTATGATAACAACTTTCATTCTAATCACCTCAACATATATTTTACTACTCATATATATTAATTTCAACTTTATAATGATTACAATATGCAAAAAGAGAACCTACATTTTGTATAGGTCCTCTCTATTATTATCTATATTTATTTTTTCTTCAAATATAATGCCATCTTGATCTGCTGCAAATTTTTTATCTAATTTGCAATCAGTATATAATACCTTTCCATATGTAATACCTTCATTAACCTCATAAACATATCCTATTGGCATAGCATTAATATCTAAAAAAGTAAACTCACCACTTATATTGGTATTAGCAAGATTTTCTGTTATAACTTTTTGTCTTAAATCTGCATTATAAACATTCTCATTTTTTATATTAAGTTTTTCAAGCTTTTTATCTGATATTTCAAGTTGCTTCAAATACTTATATAGTCTATTCATAAAAATATACTCCTGTCTATACTGTTATTTCAAAACTATTATTTGCTAATTCATTTGTTAAAAATGTTTTTCCATAAAATGTCGCATCATCATCACGAACTATTCCTGTAGTTATCTCAGCTAGTGTTTCTCCATCAAAACCAACAATGCTACAAGGTCCTGTTACATTATTATTATCTAGTTGCTTTTCTACATATCTTTCAACTAAGTCTTTTTCTTCTTTATCAAACCTATTAAACCTTTTTTCAAGTCTCTGTTCTTTAATATAATTAAATGTTTCTTTAGCTACTCCTAATGTTGATGTAGCTATACCACCTATAACAGCTGCTCCACTACCGCTTAAAACATAACTTGCTCCAAACATAAGAGCTGCAATAGGAAGAACTCTGTCTTCTTTTTCATCAGTTTCTAACTCTTCTTTTAAATCTACAAGATGAGCATATTCTCCTTTTTTCTCACATATCATTTTATAAAGTTTTTCTGAATTCATTATAATCACTCCATTTTTATATACTAGTATAATCTTACTCCTATTTTCAGAATATTTCAATATATAAAACAAAAACTAACATATTTCTATGTTAGTTAGTTTCTCTATCAAATTTTATAACTGCTAATCCTATACCTACAACTACCCATATAAGAACTAAATTTCTCCAGTAGAACCATGTATGTTCAAACATGCTATGGCAAAGTATTCCCGTAAATGATGCAAGGCACCCTGCTAGCATTATTTTAGTATACTCTGTTTTAGCATTTATTATTCCACTTATAAATTCTTTTACTATAGTGTAGTTAAGGAAAAGGAATATTATAAATCCTATTACTCCCATTTCTACAAAAGTTTCGAGGAATGAATTGTGTGCATGCGATGCAACTGGCGCCCATCCTCTGTAGTATGGATAAAGTAGTTCAAACGTCTTAGCACTATATCCAATACCGGTATAAAAGTGCTCATTTATCATTCTAGTAGCAGCTTCCCATATATCTACTCTATATGTAACTGAAGTATCTTTCATATTACCTATAGTAGCTATTCTTGAAAGCATTGACTTAGGCAGTACCATTAATGCTAATGGTAAAACTAATACTCCTGAGAATAATACTTCCATTTTAAGGCAAAGTACAAATACTAATGCCCCTACAAAGAATGCTAAATATCCTGCTCTTGAATAAGTTAGAACTAGTGATACTAGACCAGCACCCACAGCTACAAATGTTATAGCCTTAGTAGACATTTTCTTTGCTGCAAAGAATAATGCTATTAGTATTGGTAATGCTAATACTAAATACTCTGCAAACTGATTTGGATTACCCATAGTCGCAAATACTCTAGTAGATATTTCTGGATTTAGTTTGTCATCTACCCATCCAAGTTTACTAGTATCTACAAATAGGAACTGATATACAGAATATATTCCAAGTCCTATTATAGATATACTAAATCCTGTTAGTACTTTTTCTAATTCTTTTTTATTATTTATCATATATCCGATAAGAATAAATGACATTGTAAATAAGTTAAATGCTGCATATACAATACTATTCTTCATATCATATGAACTTAATGAAAATACGATTGTCGCTATCGCATATAGCATAAACGCAAAATATATATTTGTACTAATATACTTAAGCTTACCTTCTGCTGAAAGCTCAAATAGTGAATAAAGTAACACTAATACATATATAATTGCAAAAGGTAGAAATTCAAATATTCCTAGCGCAAATAATACTAAAAGAGTTCCTAGTACTCTTGCATTCTTAAGGATAAAACTACCTTTTAAAACTTTATATAAAACACTTTCACTATATACATAACCTATCTTGTTAAATATTTTAAGCTTTAACTCTACTCCTGCTTTTATAGTCTTGTATACAAAACTATTTTGATACCTTTTTTCATCTGTAATTTGTTTACATAAAAAACTTTTTTCAAACGAATTTCTTAAAAAATTACTAAACTTACTTATAATAGTAAATATAAAACTATTTTTATAAATATTAAAAATACTAATTATAAATCTATATATAAGCGAATTTTTTATTATATTCATCATTACTCTTTAATCTCTAAGTTTGATACGTTACCTACGAAAATTACAGATTTAGATTTAATTATAATACTATTTCCAATTTGGAAATCTTTACTTCCTATTAAAAGTCCTCTTGTTTTATCAAATATAGCTGATCCTTCAAGTGTTACTTTAATATCATATCTTCCTGGAACCTTAGCTAATTTTATCTCACCATCAGCAGTAGTTACTTCTTTTTCTGCTTCTACTTTTTCTATAGACTTAACTGTTCCCACTTTTTTGTTAACTGAGTTCTCTAGCATTACATCTCCAACTTCTAACTTCTCTGCTATCTCTGGTAAAACACCTTTAACCTTCACTTCTATATCATAGTTAACTGTTGCTTTCTTTTCAAATCCTGCTTTTCCTCCAAGCTTTGTACTAACAACAAATACCATTGCTATTACTGCTAATAAGAAAAATAAATCTATTACATTAATTAATCCAAATAATTTTCCTTTTTCATTCATAATTTTCATTTTTACATTCCTTCTTTCTTAAATATTTTTAATCTTACTAAAATCGTTGCTAAAATATATATTAATCCAGCTATAATTCCGTACATAACTGTCTTTAATATTAAATTCTCTACTAATATCATATCTTTAATGTATATTGATGCTATAAATGTTATAGCAAATATTATTATCATCTTTATAATTGATATTTTATCCTCAAATATATGTAATCCTTCAACATATTTGTTAGTTACTAAGATAAATACTAAACCACTTATGCTAACAGCTATTGCTGTTGCAAGAGCTAGTCCATATATTCCATAAACATTAACTAATATTATATTAAGAACTACATTAAGAGCTACTGAAAGTATTGAAACTTTCATCGCCACTTTTTCTTTCTCAACTGCAAATAGTACTTTACTAAAGAAATCATTAATAGCAAATCCTAATATTCCTACTGAGTACATACTAAATACAGCTGCTATAACCTTAACATCATCTGATGTTATGTTATTCCTCTTATATATAAACTCTACAATAGGTTCTGAGTAAAAATACATACATATAATTAAAAATAAAAATGCATATGTAATTACATTAAAAGATCCTTTTATAAGTTTTATAAATTTATCTTTTTCCTTAACTATCTTAGATAGATTTGGGTATATTACCGATGTTATTCCAATAACTACAGTTGTACTTATAGCAAAGTAAAATTTATAAGCATAGTCAAGACTTGCTACTGCACCCTCTCCAAGTGATGATGCTAAGTATTTATCTACCAAGATATTTACTGTATATGCCATTGCTGTTATAAGCATTGGTACTATTATCTTATTAAATCTTTTAACATCTTCATCTTTAAAGTCTACATCTAATCTAAACTTATATTTTTCTTTTATCTTAAGATACGGTAGTTGTATACATATTTGCATAAACCATCCTAACACTGTAGCTACTGCTAATCCATATACTCCATAGTCTTTTAAGAAAAACACTACATATCCAATAACTAATAAGTTGTATGGAATACTTGTTATCGATGCTAACTTAAACTTATCAAATATTTGCAGCATAGCTATATAAATATATATAGTTGTCGTAAATATTATGCTAGGAAAAAGTATTTTAACAAGGTCTGATGTTAACAAAAATGTTTTATCATCAAATCCACTTGCTATAAACCTTGTATAAATTTCTGAGAAAGCTACTCCTAAGAAACATAATACTATTGATATTATTAGTATATTACTTATTAGTTTATTAGCCTTTTCAAAAATCTTTTCCTTATTATCATGATATTTAGATAATACTGGTATACTCGAGTTAACTATACTTCCACCATAACTAATAAATAGTATTACTGTTATATTAGTTGCCATAGAATAAGCATCCGCTTCATAGTTAGTACCAAGGTTAACTGCTACCAATATATCTCTTAAAAGCCCTAATACTTTAGCAAATAAGAGTATTGTTATTACTGAAAAGATAGTTTTAATAATTTTATTTTTTTCCATCTTTTCCCTCCAAAATGCTGCTATAAATATCCATATGCATTTTTAGCATTGCTTTCTCCGAGAAATTTTCTTTAGTATATTTATATAGATTTTCACCATAATTGGTATCACTATTTAAAACTCTATCAACTTTTTTTGCAAAATCTTTTGCATCCCCTGCTTTAAAAAGCTCTCCTGTTTCATCATCTTTTATTAAATTTTTAACTCCACCTACGTTAGCTGCAACTGTTCTTTTCTTAAGCATTGCACCTTCAAGTAGTGAGTATGGGAAGCTCTCACTATGAGATGTTAAAGTATTAACGTCCAAAATATTTATAAAATCAAATGGCTTATGTGTAAACCCTATCATTGTTATATTCTCATTTAAACCTTTTGATTCTATAAGCTTTTCAAGCTCTTTCCTTTGAGTTCCGTCCCCCGCTATAAAGAAATGCACATCATCTCTCATCTTAAGTAGTTCTTCAGCCCCATTTATAAATACGTCTACTCCTTTAACTTTTTCAAGTCTTGCAAGGATTCCTACACATTTCTTCTTAGCTAGCCCTACATCCATATTTCTTCTAGTTAAAGCCTCTTCTCTACTTATTCCTTCTATTTTCACGTCTTTTTCATTTATACAATTGTATATTACGTATATATTCTTTTTTCCAAACCCTCTTTGCTCTAGCATATCTTTGAATTCATCTGATACTGCTATGAAGTTTTTAAAAAACCTAAGTGCAAATGAATTTAAGAAAGTATAATATATATGTTTATATTTATTATCTTCAAAATCTCTTCTGTAATCACTATGTATAGTAGTTACACTTTTAGCTCTACTAAAGAACCTTATAAAGAACATCCACCAATTAGGTTTGGCTCCATGACAATGAATAATGTCTGGTTTATGCTCTCTAATAGCTTTATAAAGATCAATTAAAACACTTATGTCAAAGCGCACTTTTTGATCTATCAAAGTAACTGGTATCTCCATATCTTTAGCTGCTCTGTAAAATTCTCCGTCGTTAAAACAAACAACATTTAAATTAACGTTATCTTTAAGTTCTTTAGTTATATTAAGAAGATGAGTCTTTGCTCCCGCGTAGTCACCTCCACCAGTTAAAAACATTATATTCATTTACAACTGCTCCCTTTATGTTATAATTTTTTTATTAATTGAAAGGAGTCATTATGTTTTATATAATCTTATTTTTAAATTTATTTTCATTTACATACTATGGTATTGATAAATACCTTGCTAAAAAAAAGCTTTACCGTATATCTGAAAACTCATTAATATTGTTTACTATCCTTGGCCCTTTTGGAGCTTACTTTGGATCTAAACATTTTAGACATAAAACACAAAAACTTAAATTTAAAATAACAATATTTTTAGCATTAGCTATTCATAATGCTTATTACATGTTTATCGTTTTTAAATTTATTAACTCTTCTATTTAGTATTTTTACACTATCAAACACTTTATCATAATTAACATTATGCTCAAGTAGTAGGTTATATGCTAACTCTAAGCTATATGCATAGTTATAGTTGTTTTCTACTAACCACTTTATTTCTTCATCTTGGAAATTATCATCCATTAAGAAACCATGATCTTTCCCTTCTTCAAATTCTATATTATGCGCATATCTATGGAGCGAATGTCCATATAAAGTTCCATTTAAAACTCTATGTATGTGAGTATGCTTAATTCTCTTTGCAATCTTCTCATTTGGTAGCATATCTGACCCATGCTCTGTATAGTTAAGATGAGTATGCCCCATATCCCAGCATATACCAAAATTCTCATGAGGGATTTCATCACATAATCTTTCTATATCCTCCCAGTTATTACCAATAACTTTTACATGTGGATGATTATAAGATAATGTCTCAGCTAGTATTAAGAAATCATAATTTTTAGCTTCCTTTGCAAGCTCTGTATAAAACTCAATGTTTAACTTAAACAACTCTTCTTTATCAATATCATCATAATATCCACTATGGAATACTATTGGAACTTCATAATTAATTCCATATTTTTCAAGCTGAACTCTAAGCTCATATAAAGCTTTTTTATGTGCCTCAAGTCCTTCTTCCATCTTTACTCTATTTCTATATGTAAGCCACATTCCATCAACTGGTAGTGAATGGATTGAAACCTTTATATCATTTTTCTTTACTTCATCAATAACTATATCTTTTACACCTACATGTTCAGGCTCTAAAAACATACTATAAAAGAAGTCTAATCTTCTAACTCCAAGGTATGCTAAATGTCTTACATACTCTCTAATTTCTTTTTCACTAAGGTCGTACATTTTATTAATATCAAAATCTATTCCAATTTTATTCATGTCTTACCCCTCCGTGAAAATTATAACATTTATACCTTATTTTTACAAAGAAAAAAAGCCACCGAAGTGGCTTTCTGTTGAGTTAAAACCAAAATGCCGATTTATTGTATTTTTGACACCTAGCTCAAGCTAGGTGGGTACTCTCAATAAAGCTTCTGAAGTCCACTATAACGAGGCTTGTCATCCGCTCTAAGATATTGAATTCCCTTTAATGTCATGTAGGTTCAAAAATACAATTTGCCCGAACATCTCAGTAATTTTCTATGTGTTTATTATACCAAATTTACTCTTCATTTTCAAATGTAACTTTAACATTTTCCTTAATTTTTGGATCTAATTTTTTAATTACATTTATACCTTCTAATTCTTCTAAAATTCCAAATTTTTCGCCATTTTCATACTTAACTGTTATATCAGTTCTTTTAACTGTTCTGTCTTTTAAAACTGTAAATATATACTTACTCTCTCCTTCAAAAAGAACGATATCTTTTGGAACAGAATATAGCATTTGTGGTTTTTCTAAATTGATTTTAACATCAACTAGCATTCCACTTTTAAGAAGACCATCTTCATTATCTATAAGAACTTTCACTTCATATGTACCATTTGATTCATTCATAACAGGATTTATATTAGTAACTTTACCTGCTTTTGCAATATTTCCAAATCTACATACTACAACGCTTTTTTCACTAAGCATATTTATATATTTATCAGTTACTCCAAGTACTGCATAAAGTTTAGTATCATCTATAACTTCATAAACCTTCATTCCAGGATTAAGGCTCTCACCAACAGAAGCTCCCTTATAACTAATCTTACCTGCTATAGGTGATTTAATATATGCATTAGCCCAGTTTTCATCAGCTAATCTTAAATTATTTTTAGCACTTTCAACTCCTGTAACTGCTGTTGCATAGTTGTTTTTTGCTAATTCGTAGCTATTCTCTGACCTTTCAAAAGCATCTTTTGATATTATTTCTTCTTCATAAAGTTTTCTATCTCTATCAAAATCAATTTTTGCTTTATCTAAGCTTATTTTACTTGATTTCATTCCATTAACTGCTGAATTAACACTAGATTTAGCAATTTTATGGGCTATTGAGAAGTTAACCTCTTCTATTTTAGCAATTGTTTCATCAACTTTTACGCTATCGCCAATGTCTTTTTTCATTAACTCTAAATCTCCACTAACTTTAGCATTAAGAGTAACTTTCTCATACGGCTCAAGCTTAGCTGAAAAGTTAGCTTTATTTATAAATTCTTCTTTTTCTAGCATACCTACTTCAGCATATATCTTTTTAGGTCCCTCTACCTTTATTTCATCTTTTGAACCTTCCTTGCTACATCCTGTAGCAAGTATAATCAAAAGCATTAAACTAATTATTTTCTTCACTAACTATCACTCCTTTTCTACCAAATGAATACATTGTAGGTATTACTATTAATGTAAGCATCGTTGCAACACTAAGCCCAAATATTAATGTATACCCAAGTGGTTCAAAAAACTCATCTTTTAATGTTAATGGAAGTATTCCACCAACTGTTGTTATTGTAGTTGCCATAACTGGCATAAATCTTGATTTACCTGTTATAAGAAGAGCCTCTTTCATTTCATAACCTTCTCTTCTTAAATAATTGGCATAGTCAACAAGTACTATTGCATCATTTACAACGATCCCTACAAGCGCTACTACCCCAACAAATGCAACAAATCCAAATTCGTTACCTGTTATGTACAGACCTGGCATTACACCTATAAGTGCTAAGAATAATGTAAATATTATCATAAATGGCTGTCCTAATGAATTAAACTGTACTACTAGTATTATATAAACTAAAAATACTGCTATAAGAGCATTAGCCATCATATTTGCAAATGTTTCTTGAACATCTTGGAAGTCTCCACTATATATAACTTCTATATCTTCTGGCAATTCCTTCTCCTCTAGCTTTTCTCTTACTTGTCTTGTTACTTCTACTGCATTATAACCATCTTCTAAATTAGAACTCATAGAAACTATTCTATCTCCATCTTCATGAGATATAGAAGATGTACTAACACTCTCTACAATCTCACCAATTTGGTCAAATCTAATTTGTTGACCTGCCATATTTGTAAAATAAAGTTTTTCTAAGTCTTTAACTGACTCAAGTTCTTTACCTTTAAGTCTTACAACTACATCTATCTCTTCTTGATTCTTTCTATACTTAGTTATTTCATAACCATTAATCCAGTTTCTCATGGCTATTGCTATGTTCATATCATTAAGTCCATAATTAGCAGCCTTAAGTCCATCTATCTTAACCTTAACTTCTGGGTAAACTGATTGCACTGAATTAGTAACCTCTATAACACCTTCAATACTCTTTAAAACTTCTGTTGCTTCTTTTACTGTAACTTTTAACTCGTCTAAATCATTACCTTTGAATTTTATATTTATAGGCTTACCTGATGGTGGTCCTTCTCTTAATTCATCTACGGTAATTTTAGCTCCTTTTATTCCTTTTACATCGTCTCTTATACTGTCTGCTATTTCTATACTAGTTATATCTCTTTTATCTTCTTCAGTTAAGTTAACTGTTATTCTAGCTTTATTTTGTTCTCCACCAGATCCTACTGTAAATGAATCAAGTGAATCTGCTCCTGTTATACCTACATTTGAAACAATACTTTCTACCTCTGTCTGTTTCTCAAGTATTTTTTCAACCTGTTTCGTAATCTCAAGTGTCTCTGAAACTTTTGACCCTTTAACAAGTTCTATCTCTACATATAAAAACTTTTGATCTGTTGCCGAGAACATATTAACTTTAAGCTTGCCAGTTAATACTAAACTAAAAGAAAGTAATAAAGCAATAATAGCTGTAAATATTACTAAAAGTTTTCTCCATAGTTTTGTTATTACCCACCCTAAAAACTTTTCATATCTTCTTATTATAAAATGATCTGTTTCACCTTTTTTTGCCATAAATAATTTCATAAACATTAGTCCAGAGAATATTACACTAAATGCCCATGACAGATTTGTAAACATACCTGTTTCTGTATCTGCAAATGCATACAGTGAAAGTATAAACACTGTCACTATAGATAATATTTTTGCAACTGGTCTTAACTCTTTCATCTTCTTACCTTTTAAAAGTTTAGATGATATTGAAGGAGTTATTGTAACTGCTACAAAGAATGATGATCCAATAGCAAATATAACTGTTCTTGGTATATCCTTAATAAATTCTCCCATCATTCCACTAGTAAAAAATAATGGAACAAATGCCGCAATTGTTGTTAGCGTTGCTGATGCAACTGCTGGTGCAATCTGATTTGTACCAACTTTTGCAGCTTCTTTTGGACTAAGTCCCTTATCCCTTAATCTATCTATATTTTCCATGATTACTATACCGTTATCTACAAGCATACCTATTGCAAGTATCAAGGCAAATAATGATATTACATTAAATGTCATTCCTGTCTTATGCATAAGTATTAGCGATATAAATATCGACATTGGTATAGCTAATGAAACAACTAAAGCTTCTCTAAAACCAATAAATAAGAATAATACTACTATTACTATTAAAAGTCCTGATTTAGAGTTATTAACTGCTGCTCCTAATTGATCCTCAATGTATGTTGATAATTCTCCACTTTTTGAAACAGTTAAATCTTCTGGATAAGCTGTACCTCTTATTGCATCCAATGTTTTATGAGCCTTGTTAGCTGCCCCTATAATGTCACCTTTGTCTTTCTTTCTAACAGTTATAGCAATTGTATCATTAACTGTTATTTTACCATCTTTATAACCTTGCCCGAGTCTTGAATAAGATGTTATTTCTTTATAAGAATCCTTTACCTCTGCTATATCTTTAAGTAATAGTGGTTTGTTATCTACATATTTAACAATAACATTTCCTATATCTTCAACTTCTTCAAATTCTCCAACTGTTCTTATACTATATCTTTTTTCATCAAGTACAATATCTCCGCCTGCAAAATTCACATTTGAATTTCTAACAGCTGCCCCTATCATATCAAGTGAAATTCCATAGTGATTTAATACTTCTGGCGAAACTTCTACAATTATTTCTCTTTCAAGTCCACCTATTATATCAACTTCTCCAATTTCTTTGTTTCTTTCAAGTTCCCTTTTAATATTCTCAGCATATTCTTTAAGTTTTACCTTGTCATAATTACCAGCTAGGTTTATAACCATTATAGGCTGATTATTAGTCCTAATATTAGATATTAAAGGACTTTCAGCATCATCTGGCAATGATCTTTCAATACCTGCTAAAACCTCTGTAATATCAGATGTTATTTCATCTTTGTCTTTATCTACTTCAAACTCTACAAATACCATAGAAGCACCAAATGCTGAATATGAGGATATAAGTTTTACCTTATCAAGCCCCTCAAGTTTTTCTTCTATTTTATCTGTTACTAAGCTTTCAACCTCTTCAGGTGATGCTCCTGGATAAGGTGTCATTACATATCCATATGGAAGTACAACCTCTGGCTGTAATTCTCTTGGCAAGACGCTAAATGACATTAACCCCATTATTCCAAGCATAAATATTAGCAAAAATGCTACCTTGTATTTTTCTATAAAAAAATTAGCCCATTTCCCAAATATATTTTTCTCTATATTAAGTTCTGGTATATTATTTTTATCCATAACCCACTCCTTAAATTTTTATTAATTTTTTCTTAACTATATAATACATTAAAAAAAAGAGTATCGCTACTCTTTCACTTCAAATTCTATTATTCCTGCTGCATATGGAGCTATGTCATATTGATTATAATATATAATTATCTTGTTATCTCTTAAATAGAACATAGAACTATTATCTATAACTATTTCTGTACCTTCAAAATATTTTTCTTTTTCGCTCTCTATCTTCTTTTCTATATCTTCCTTTATAGTCTCAAATGGTTTTTCTGTTACCATATCTAGTTTTAATTCTTCGCCTGTTTCTACATCATAGTTATACGTAACTCTATTAGTATTGTCATGAGCTCCACCTGTATAACTAGTAAAGTCTAAAACTAAACTAACTTTGTTATCTTCTATATTTCCATATACATAATCAACAGTAGCTGAGTACTCTATTTCTATTCCTTCTTCTGGAATCGCAAATGCTTCTACTGACTTTCTAAACTCATCAACATCCGATCTTATCTTTAAATTAATTTTTTCTTCTATGTCTTTTTTTACTCCTACAACCTTTGGAATATTAAAATTAACATAAAGCATTTCACTCTCTTCTATAATTTTACTTGTTTTAATTTCTGGATTTCCCTTAGTTCCTAAAAAGAAAAAAAGTGTACCTACCAATAAAATCATAAATGTTAATATAATATTTTTCATATAATCACCTCTAGTAAAATAGTATCCTACTTAAGTACTTAAGTATTTACAAATTTATTAAAATAATACCAGCAGTCATGCTGGTATCATTTTAAATACTTATTTAATTCTTCTACCAATTCAAATACAGTCGTTGTTGGATTTCTATTCCATATCATAAAATCATCTGTTTTAGTAGCAAGAAGTTTTTTTGCATTACTTATAGCTTTCCCTTGTCTATCTCTCAAAGTTTCAAACATATCCTTAGAATTTTTGCCATATTTCATTCCGTATGATTCTTTAAATAGCTTATTCAACTTATCATATATATCATTTCTTCCCATTGCTGAATTATAATAATTAAAATGTAATAAATACCATAATTCGAAACACTCATTACTATATGCATATTTAAACCCATAGTTTTCACAAAGTTCAAATGCCTTATTATACTGTTCTTTTTCAAAACTATCCTTATCAAATACGCACCAAACATCATCAAATACTATATCTTCTTTCCGTTCTTTTTTCTTTTTAATTTCATTAGCTTTTTCAATTAAGCTAGATGTATTTTTACCTTCTCCATATATCTCTACATTTACTTCTTGTCTGCATTTATTTTTATACCATCCAAAATAATTTGGCTCCGTTTTTTCACCTTCGCATACTATCAATATATATGGTAATATACTTTTCTTTTTTCTAGTTCTACCCAATCTGCCAGTTTTTTTCTTATGATGCAGATTAGCACTCCCCATAACTATCACCTAACTTAGTATACGGTATAGCTCCATATCTTCCTCTCAAATAATCTTTATATATATTAGCATCTTTTCTTACATGCTCATCAAAGTCTACTAATGATGTTAGTTCAGATTCACCATATTTATTCTTTTCTACAAACCAATATTGATCTCTTCTAAATAATCCATAATTCAAAAAATTGACATCATGCGTTGTAAAAATAAACTGTGCTCTTGAATCAGCCTTATTACACATTAAAGTTTTAATTAGTTCCACTAATAATTTTGTATGTATGTTATTTTGAATTTCATCTATAAACAAAACACCATTATTTTTAAGCGTGTAAATTATAGGACCTAATAGTTCAAACACTCTTTTTGTTCCTTGAGATTCTTCAAGTAGTTCAAAAGTCATATTTTCTACATGATTACCTTCCGAATCAAATATTGCATGTTCTGTTTTAATATTAATGTTCTTTAAATTTATTTTATAGCTCTCACTATTTTCTAACGCTTTAAGTTGTCCGCTTATCATATTTTCAAGATTTTTCTTTTGTTTCGGGTTTAATGATTCTTTAAATTTTTTAAAATCAGGTCCTTGTGATTCCCTTACACTTATTTCTTTTATACCAAAATCACTTTTTTGGATTAATTTTATAAGCATTTTTTGCTCTTCATCATACTTTCCATCCAAGTTTTCTAAAATGTCCCATGATATTTTTTCACCATTTTTGTCACCTGTCATAATCATATTGAAATTAGAAAACCAATTTAAAATACTCGATGAAATTTCACCATTAAATTGAGCGCATACCGATAACATTAAGGCATTTTTCCTAACAAATTCAGAAACTCTATTTCCCTCTTTAAATTTAGCACCAATCTTAACTTCTACTTTTCCATTGTCATCTTTTCTTAAAAACAATAAGCTTTCTCTACTAGTATATCTCCCGAATAACCATTCACTAACTACATTTTCACTATTAACTTCAAAACCATATCTATAAACAACATCATTAAGTTCAAATATTATTTCAAAAAGAGAAGGTTTCTTTATACTCTCAGTATTTAACTTAAATGGGTAGTAAAATATATTCTCACCTTCTTGAGTTTGTTTCGAAGAATTTATTATAAACTCTTTCATGAAAACAGCCGCCTCTATTATTGCAGTTTTACCAGATGCATTTGCCCCATATATTGCTGCATTCTTAAGAATTTCAATACCTTTCACTTCAATTATTTGAATATCTTTTTTATCTTTGCCTTTAGTTGCTATCATACTTAATGTATTTTTCCCCTTGTATGATAGAAAATTTTCAACTGTAAATTCTAATAACATATTATCACCTCATATATATATATATTATTACACATTTCAAGTTTAAAAACAATTTTTTTGATGTTTTTTCTCAAAAAACCTCATTTAACGTGTTTTGTTTTTACGTAAAACAAAAAAAGCCAGCATTTCTGCTGACTTCATATTACATAACTAATTTTACTATATCATTTATTACTATTGCTGCCATTAGTGCCATCAGTATAACAAATCCTGTTAGATGAATTATTCCTTCAACCTTAGGATTAATTGGCTTTTTAAATATACCTTCAAAAGCTAACATTACTATTCTTCCACCATCAAGTGCTGGGAATGGCATTAAGTTAATTACTCCTAAGTTTATACTTAAAAGAGCTGTTAAATATAATACGTTACTTATAGCAACTTCAATTCCTGCTTTAAGTCCTGCTGAGTATTGTGCTCCAATAGCACCAATAATACCAACTGGTCCAGCTACCTCTTTAGATACACTTTGGAATGCTAATAACTTAGCAAATAGGTACTTAAGAGATAATAATATCAATTCTATTAAATATATTAAAGAATAAAATGCATTTGTTATACTACCTAAAAAGTCTTTCTTGCTTTCTGATAATATACCTAACATTTTTTGTTCGTTTTGCTTAAATTCAACAGGAACATCAACAATTTCACCATCTCTTAAAAGAGATATTTTATAATCATTTCTTTCAGTAAACAACATTATATTTTTTATTTGTGAAAAAGAATTTAAATTCACATCATTTATAGCTATTACTGTGTCCCCTTCTTGTATTCCAACTACACTAGCTTTAGAATTATCTAAAACTTTTTCTACCTTTAAAGTAGCATATCCTGTTGTAATACCAATAATTACTAATAATACAAATCCTAATACAAGGTTCATAAACGCCCCTGCAAAAAGAACTTGAAATCTTGCAAAGACTCCTTTGTTACAAAAAGCATCTTCATCTTCTGAATTTTCATCTTCTCCTATCATTTGGCAAAACCCACCAATTGGAAATGCTCTAAGTGAATAGAGAGTGTCTCCCTTTTTCTTTGAGAAAAGTTTTGGTCCCATACCTATCGCAAACTCTTCTACTCTTATACCATTCATTCTAGCAAATATAAAATGCCCAAATTCATGTATAAATATAATAATACTAAATACTAGCATTGCAATAATTATTTGCACTAGTTACACCTTCTTTCATTACTTAATAGATCCCATTCTTCTATCTCTTTTCGAATATGAATCTATTGCTTTAATAAGCTCTTCTTTATCAAAATCTGGCCAATGTATATCTGTAAAATAGAACTCTGCATACGCTAATTGCCATAGCAAAAATCCACTTACTCTACATTCTCCACTTGTTCTTATAATCAAATCTGGATCTGGCATACCAGCTGTATCCAAATAGTTACTGAACTCATCAATTGTTAAACCATCTATATCACTAGTATCAATTTTTTTAATAGCCCTTACAATTTCATCTCTTCCACCATAATTAACTGCTACATTAAACGTGATACCTGTTTTATTCTTAGTTTTTTCTTCAAGTTCATCTATAAGTTTAACTGCACTTTCAGTTAATCTATCTCTTGAACCTAAAATATTAAATTTCACATCTCTGTCATTTGACTTTTTGATAGCATCTTTTAAATACTTTTCAAAAGTTGTCATCAAAAAATTAACCTCTGCCTCTGGTCTGTTCCAATTCTCTGTCGAAAATGCATAAACAGTTAAATATTTAATATTTAACTCGCTTGCATGCTCTACAACTTTTTCAAGAGTCTTAAGACCTTGTTTATGTCCTTCTATCCTTGCTTTACCTCTACTTTTAGCCCATCTTCCATTACCATCTAAAATAATTCCTATGTGCTTAGGCAATTTCATACTTTCCATTATACTGTAGTAACCTCTTTAACTTTATCTTCCATTACTACTTCAATTTTCGCAACAAATTTATCTGTTAAATCTTGAACATTCTTCTCTGCAGATTTTAATTCATCTTCTGTTATTTCTCCATCTTTTTGAAGCTTCTTTAAATCATCCATAGCATCTCTTCTATTATTTCTAACAGCTACTTTTGAATTCTCAGCAATCGCTTTAACATCTTTAGCAATTTCTTTTCTCTTATCTTCTGTTAATGCTGGGAAGTTAAGTCTTATAACATTTCCATCATTATTAGGTGAAATACCTAAATTTGCTTCATTTATAGCTCTCTCAAGATCCTTTAATATAGTAGCATCCCAAGGCTTAATTTCTAATAATCTAGCTTCTGGAACTGATACATTAGCAACTTGGCTAATAGGTGTTACAGTTCCATAATATTCAAATCTTACCTTATCTAAAATATTAACATTAGCTCTTCCTGCTTTTATCATCTTGTATTCATTTTCTAAGCTTGCAACGGTTTTACCCATTTTTTCTTCACACTTATTTAAAACTTCACTACTCATAAAATCCCCCTAAAATTGTTTTTTTATTATTGTTCCATTATTTTTTCCGTTTACAGCATCTATTATAGCATCTTTTTTATTAAGATTAAATAGTCTTATTTCAACATCATTTTCTTCACAAAGAATAGACGCGGTAAGATCTATAACTTTAAGCTGCTTTTCTATCATTTCACTATATGTTAATTTATCATATTTCTTTGCATCTGGATAAACATTTGGATCTTTATCATAAACAGCATCTACATTTTTAGCAAATAATACTAAATCACAATCAATTTCAATTGATCTTAAAGCTGCTGCTGTATCAGATGAGAAGTAAGGTCTTCCTAGTCCACCACCGAATATAACTACTTTACCCTTTTTAAGATTTTCAACAACTTCATCTTTTAAAAAGACTTTTGTAATATCTCCTACAACAAATGGAGTGTTAACTTCATTATCAACATCAATTTCATGTAAAATCTCAGACATATACATAGCATTCATAACAGTTGCAAGTATTCCTATTTGATGAGCTTTGAATTGATCCATCTTATTACTACTTGATCTACCTCTCCAAAGATTTCCTGCTCCAACAACAATTGCAACTTCATGGCCTTCATCTACTAACTTTTTAATTTCATTTCCTACTTCAAGTGCATTCTCTTCATTAAAACCTTTTTTCTTCTCTCCAGCTAATGCTTCAGCACTTAATTTAATTAAAACTCTCATGCGTAAACTCCCCCAATATTAAAAAGAGGCGACCGAAGCCGCCTCTTAATTATTATTCACCTTTAATTTGTTTAGCAACTTCGTCTGCAAAGTTCTCTTCTTTTTTCTCGATACCTTCACCTGTTTCGAATCTTACTACTTTACCAAGTGTTGCACCAGATGCAACTGACTCTAAGTAAGCTTTAACAGTTAAGTCTCCATCTTTAACATATGCTTGCTCTAATAAACATACTTCTTTGTATAATTTTTGAACTCTTCCTTCTACCATCTTATCAACGATGTTAGCTGGCTTTCCTTCTTGAAGAGCTTGCTCTTTTAAGATTGATCTTTCATGTTCAATGTATTCAGAATCTACGTCTTCTCTACTTATGAACTTAGGATTTAAAGCAGCTACTTGCATAGCTATGTTTTTAGCAGCTTCTTTAACAGCGTCGTTATTATCAGCGTTTAATATTTCAATTAAAACACCAATTTTTCCTCCACCATGGATATAGCTTTCTAAAACACCTTCAGAAGTTACGTTTTCGAATCTTCTGATGCTTAAGTTTTCTCCTATTACAGCAATTTTTGAAGTTAATACTTCTGAAACAGTCTTTCCATCCCAATCAGAATTTAAGAATGCTTCAACGTCATTACTCTCCATTTTATTAGCTTTTTCAGCAACATCAGCAACAAAGTTAACGAAATCTTCGTTTTTAGCAACGAAGTCAGTCTCACTGTTTACTTCTACTACTGTTCCTTTGTTTCCTTCTATTAATACTTTAACTAAACCTTCAGCAGCAATTCTTCCTGCTTTCTTTGCAGCTTTAGATAATCCTTTTTCTCTTAAAAAGTCAACAGCTTTCTCGATGTTTCCATCGTTCTCAACTAATGCTTTTTTACAGTCAAGCATTCCTGCTCCTGTCATATCTCTTAATTCTTTTACCATACTTGCAGTAACAGCCATTGTATACCTCCACGTATTATATATTTTATTTTATATTTTATGCTAAAAATTACTTAGTTTCTTCTTTAGCTTCTTCTTTTTTCTCTTCATGTCCTTGCTTACCTTCTAAAATAGCTTCAGCTAATCTATTAGATAATAATTTTACAGCTCTGATTGCATCATCATTAGCTGGAATTACGTAATCAACTTCGTCTGGGTCACAGTTTGTATCAACTAAACCAACGATAGTCATTCCTAATTTTCTAGCTTCTTTGATTGCATTGTGCTCTCTCTTTGGATCTACTACGAACATTACGTCTGGCGCTTTCTTCATAGTCTTAATTCCACCTAAAGTGTTTTGTAATTTTTCCATTTCATGGTTTAATTTAGCAACTTCTTTCTTAGGTAATACTTCAAAAGTACCATCTTGAGCCATAACTTCTAACTCTTTAAGTCTCTTAATTCTTTGTCCTATTGTATTGAAGTTTGTTAACATTCCACCTAACCATCTGTGGTTAACATAGAACATTCCTGATTTTTCAGCAGCCTCTTTCATTGATTCTTGAGCTTGCTTCTTAGTTCCTACAAAAATGAAGCTTGATCCATTAGATGCAGCAGTTCTCATAAATTCAAACGCCTCATCAAATTTCTTAACTGTTTTTTGTAAGTCAATGATATAAATATCATTTCTTGATGTAAAGATGTATTTCTTCATCTTTGGGTTCCATCTTTTTGTTTGGTGTCCGAAATGTACACCAGCTTCTAGTAATTGTTTCATTGAAATATTTGCCATATTCCTCTACTTCCCTTCTCTTTTTTGTTTTTTTGTCCTCCGCCTTCTTCCTCTTTACTAAACACCCATTGGGCACTAGTTTAGTAAATCCAAACGCGTGCGAATTCACAAAGACAATTATAACACAAATAAAAAAAGAGTGCAAACCTTTTATACACTCTTTTAAAACATATTTTATGCTATAACAAAAGTACTTTTATCATGATCATGGTGCTCTCTCTCATGAATCTCTTTTATATCTTTAGAAAATTCATCTAAAACCGCATTTAAATTTTCTGGTTCTAATTCCATAGCCTTTGAAACTTCTTCTACTGTAAAGATTTCAAAAAACTGCCTAGCTGTTTCAAGCCTCTCACCTTTCTCGTTACACATACATAATGACACGCCTGACTTAGAACATTTTTTATATTTATCAGTTCCATTAGATTGGAACTCATTTAATATATTTCCCCAGTCATGAGTGCTCGGTGTTACTACCGTGAAATCATTCTTTGAACTCATTTCTATTCCTCCTAAATATATTTAATTGTCACAAAATAATTTTATCATATATTTGATTTATTTCAATATATTTTCTGAATTTTTAAAATACATTTTTGTATATAAAAAAAGACTAAAGTTTAAACTTCAATCTCTTTATTATTTTCCATTTCTTTTCCAGCGCTAACTATCGCTTCTCTTTCATCTATTTCATATTCTCCAACATTTACCGTTAAAGATTCTTTATCCATTTTTGAAAGTTTAACTTCCATATCTCTATTTAATCCCTTTGACTCTATATCTACATATTTGACTAATACTTCCTTATCCTTAACAAGTTCATCAAATGCATCTGTGTCATTTAGCAGTGCGTATGATTCAAAATTCTTAGGCATAAAGTTACCTTCTTCATCTATATAGTATTCATAACTATTAACTCTACCATCAGCTAACTTAAATTCTTTCTGATAATAGCTATATGCTCCTGTTAATCCTTCTAACTTTATTTTTGCCTTCATAGTTTCTTTATCATAATCAAATGACTTAACTACTTCGCAATTATCTATGCATTTATTTATATTGTTTTTATTAACCACACCTTCTGCTTTTTTTAGAATACTACTTTTTGCATCTTCACTACTATAAAGAGTATCATCAAATAAATTTCCATCTACATAAAGCTCATTAGTTTTAGCAAAATGATTTTCAACATTTCTTTTTGTATGCTTAATTGTTTCTTCGTTTTCAGCATTTAATGTGTGTATTGTTTTAAGTGCTGATAGAAGTTTATGCTCAAACTCTTCAGTTACCAGATCAAGTACATCTCTTAATTTTGAAGCACTTTCATCTTCTTTTAAAGCATTTAATCTATCTAAAAATTTATTATAACTATTTTCATTTCTAAATGACTCTATTATATCTCCAAATATCCCCTCACTTAATTCTTCATCATCTGAATTAAATGTTTCTACTAGAACTTTCTTTAGCTTGTTTTTATCAAACAAGCCAAATATGTGGCTATAGGGATCCTTATGATTAATTACTCCATATTCTTTCTCCATTATATCTTGAGTAATATAATTCGTTATTCCATAATATAAACCACTATTTTTATCATCTTCATCTTTTCTATTAATTAAAATCCTAGTCAATTCAGATAATAAAATCCTATTATAATTATCAAGTCCACTTTTAATAAGTTTTCTTCTATTAACTATTATATGCTCATCATTAAAAAGACCATAAATACTTAATCCATTATTTACATATATTTTTGGATAATATGCCATGTATTTTGAAACCATATCTTCTTCAAAATCATAGTGCTTAACTAACATTTCAAGCGCATTAATTACATCTTTCCTAATCCTAGTATCTATATCCGGAAAGCAAATGCTTGAAATTATAAAGTTTTTTGATAACCTTTTAAATTCTTGCCATGTACACCCTTGTTGTATTACTTTGTTATTAAAATAGTACTTAAATCCATCTCTCATTTCCATGTTTTTCATAGATTCACCACCGTATACACTTTTTCTTATTATATCATAAACTATTATTAAGGAAAATAAAAAAGAGCATCCTAAGATGCTCTTCCTACTTCCTCTTCTTCTTTTATCATTTCATCTGCTTTAAAATCTATATCTATTTTATTTTCAATATTATATTCAAGACCTGCGACATTAATGATATTAGATTCTCTAAGACTTAATATTTCTACACTAATATTGATATCTGTCTTCTCATTCTCTTCAAGTTTAACTTCAATATCTGCTCCAAGTTCTTCAATATCTTCTGCTATCCCATCAAACTCATTTGTGCATCCATTTTTGGTAAAAGCAGCCTTTGCTTCTTCACCCATTTTTTCTATTTCTATTAACATATAATTATATGCATCTATACTTGCTGGGTATATATTTTCATCTTCATCCATGTAATATACATACTCAATAGTTGATCCGTCCTCTTTTTCAAAAGTTTCTTCGTATCTTTTTATATTACCAACTAGTTTTTCTGTCTTAATTACAAGATTGTTTCCATCTTGATCTAAACCTTTAATAAATCTACCAGTTTCTCTTTCTACCTTTGTAATTCCATTTTCCATTTCATATGATTTTTTATTAATGTCATATAATCTCTCATTAATATTATTTCTATTTATTGCCGCTTCCACTTTACCTAGAATAATATCTTTTGAGTCATCACAAAAATGTTTCTCAAACATATTGTCTTTAGTATATATATCATTTGATGCCCCAACAAAATTTTCAACATCTTCTATAACTGATTGTATATAATCTTTATCTACACTTCTTCTTTGCATTCCCTTAATAAGTTTATAACTATACTCATCTGTAACTATATCCAAAATAGTTTTTAAAGCTTCCTTACTTTCTTCATCCTTAAGAATATTTAACCCTTCCATAAATCCTGCGAAGTTTTTCTCGTTTTTAAAACTTGTTTTATATACTTCCATTATTGTTTCATTTGAAATTCCTACACACATTTTTTTAATCATGCCTTCTGGGAATATACTAAAAATGTGTTTATAATAATCATATGTAGATACATCATCATACTCTAAATCTCCAAAATGCTCTTTTAATATATCTAGTGACATATATTCTACTATTCCTTCTAATAACCCATCATATTTTTCATCAACGCCTGAATGCTTGAAAAGAAAATGAAGTGTTTCATGAATAAGAGTTTGTATAACTAATCCTTGCTTTTCATTTTCACTCTTACCTAATTTCATTAATTCTTTCTTGTTTATTCTTATACTTTCATCGTTTGCTAATCCAAGTTCATCTATCTTGTTATCAAAACCTATTTTATCTGCATTTAAAATTGCAGATACTATTTCATTTTCTTTCTCTTTTCCATTTATATTTGTATATTCTTTTATAGCTTTAACAACTTCTATAAAGTTCTTACCTATTCCAATATCAATGTCTGGCAAATAAATTTTAGCTTTAACTTTATTATTAAAAAGTTTTTCTAAATCATCTAGCGTTGGCTCTTGCTCTATTAATTTATTATTATAATGATATTTTATTTTATTAAATAAGCTCATATTTATTCACCATCCTCTCTTACTATAATTATACTACCATTTAGCTTTTTTTCATATACTTTTTCTTAATTTTCATACTTTTTACATTATATTTTTCACAATAAAAAAGAGATTTAGGATAAACATTCTAAATCTCTTTTAAAATATAATATTAAATTAATACATTATTCTCCTACTTCTGCCTCTGTAGTTTCTTCCTCGTCTTCTTTTGCAAAGATATGCTCATAACCATCATCACAATTATACTCTCTATAATAATCTATAAGATTTGCAACAGCTGAATTTGGAAATTTCTTACCATTTATACTTGTTTCTGATGTTCTCATATTAACCCTTACAGTAATATTGCCAAAAAACTCATTATCTCCAGTAGGTATCTCTACAGTTACTTTGTGTGGTTCTCTTAATACATCTCTTCTACTTATTATTCCATTTCCTAATTCATTAATTTCGTCTTCAAATCCAAATTGGCTATCAAACATTTTATCTACTCCTTTTATAATTATTTAAAATCTAAAAAAGCACCTAAAATGCCTTTTTATTATGATGCTGTAAGTTCTTCTTCCTCTTCCATATCAAATGATATATCCGCTTCAACTGCTGCATTATCAATTGAGATTTCATACTTACCTTTAATTTGCTCTGATTTTTTAACATATAACGCTATATCCAAATCAGCAAGTCTTTTGTTAAGCTCGTCAAGACCATTAACCTTAAGATCAATTCTTAATAAGTTTTCGTCTCCACTTTCGCTTCCCATTACTCTATCTTTCATTTCTTCAATAGTCATAAGTACTTCTAATTGTCTCTTAACTTCTTCCGCTAAATATTTGTCAATTATACTCTTACCACTGTTAGTTATAATCTTTTTGATGTTAGCTATACCTGTTACTTCAACAAGCATCTCATCACCTAAATGAATGCTATATTTAGCTTTTATCATTTCAATTAAACCTTCTTCTGATAAATCATTACTTAATATAGTTTTCATAACGTTAGATGCTTTAATATGCTTCTTAATAGTACTAGCTACTTTCTTAGTATTAACAAACTCTGCTGATGCAATACCAACACTTTCTGTTAACTCTAATAAATTATCTAGTGCATTTACAAGTTCATCTTTTGTCATAACCATTTTTGAAAGATTAGTTATTGTTTCACCAATAACTTGTTCTCTTTCTTGAACTACTTCTTCTTTAAAAAACTCTTTTTTTACATCATTAGCTTTAGCATTAAATTCATGATCAATCTTATCAATAACAATTCTATTTGATATAACTTCTTTAATACTAGCTAAATTCTCATCATTAATATTCAAGTTAATGTCTATATCATTAAGCATTTTAGTTGTGTTTTCTACACCTTTAACTAAAACCTTTTCTCTTGTTAGATATCCACTCTTATATTTAGACCATTTATCAACTAAACTTTTCATAACTTTAGCCGCTTTACTATTATTTAAGTACTCAATAAAACTCTCATTTATTCTAAGAGCATCATTTGCAAGTAATTTGTTTTCTTTATTCATATAGTGCTTATTTAAAACATCTATAACCTTTTGCATTTTTGTATTATAATCCTCAACTACATGTTTACCTTGTGTCCAGTCTTCAACTACATAATCTGGAGCTTTAGAATCTCTTGATTGCTCAAGTGAATCTCTAACATGGTCACCATGTATTCCAGCTATTACTTTTTGGAACGCTAAAATTTCTTTATTAACTTTCTTTATATCTGCAATTCTAGCTTCTAATTCTTTTTTAGATAATCTCATTTGATTAACATCATCTTGCATACCTTCCATTAAGCTACCTTTTGGTGTTAATGTTTCTGTTTCACTTTCAAGAACTTCATGTGTGTTCTCTCTAACACCAATAAAATCTTCAAGTGAACCTATAATTTCCTTTTTAGCTTCAATTGTATCTGTTAATAATTTATATCCTTTTCTGAAAAATGGTAATTTCCCAAAAAATCTTCTTTTTTTATGTTTATTTATAAGTCTCTCTAATTGATCTTTTTCAAAAATAATACTGCGATTTAAATCTAATGTTTCATTTCCCCTCATCAAAAGTCCCCCTAAAATAAATTGTTCCTCATACAATAATATCAATAGCCCCCGGGTATGTCAAAGGATATAAGAGAATTTTTTAATTATTTTTTAAATTATAATAATTTAATAAAAAATAGCCTATATATAGTATATTGACTATTTTAATACTTTCTTATATTAAACCAACTTTTAACTTCTCTATATAAGTATCAAACATTATTCTTTCATCTTCAAACATTCCATCTGGAAGATTATCTACATCAAAGAATTTAAGTTCTTTACTTTCTTCATCACACTTAAGTTCACCTGTATATTCTTTAACAACAAACACTGTTGTATTATTATATACTTCATCTCCATTTGGATATTTTGAATATCTAGATGATCCTGAAAACACTTCAAATAATATTAAGTCCTCTTCTCTAGTTATTAAATTAGTTTCTTCATATAATTCTCTAACTGCATTAGTTCTAACACTTTCTTTTAACTCTTGAACTCCTCCTGGAAGTCCCCACTTATCATTGTCTGTTCTTCTTTGAAGTAATATTTCATTCCCTTTAGCTACTACAATCGCTGCACCTACCTGTATTATAGGCATATGTCTGTATTCCTCTTTAAGTGCATTTCTAAGTTCTAAAATATAACTCATAGTATCCTCCTATTTTATAATACTAAGTATTGCCTCTTTATCCACAACTCTTTTCATAAAATGATCTCCATCTACTGAAGGTTTTAATTCCACCCTACCTTCATTTTCATGATCTAGTTTTTTAGAGCATTTGTATAAAGCTGTTTTATCTGCATCTCCATGAACTATCTTAACTTTTATATTACTCTTACTAAACTCCTCATATATATCTATTCTTTTTAATTCATCTAAAAATGCTAATGATATTGTGACATTTCCATTTTTATGAACTATCGCTCCATATCCCTTAGATGTAATTATTATCTTCTCTTTTTCACCTAGCATATTCCACAAAACATTACTTAGTTCTAATGCTGGTGACTTAAGATATATATTCCCTCTGTTCCAATTATTTCTTGATGCATATAAAAGTGTCATATACCCACCAAAACTTGATCCAAATAAACTTATTTCTTCTACTTCTTTCGAAAAATATTTAATCACTGTATCTAAATCTTCAAGACAACTTTTAACTCTTATTTCTTCTCCCTCATCTAACCGTTCACCTTGTCCAGTAAAATCAAAAGCTATAACTTTATATCCTTGTTTTTGAAACTCTTCTCCAACTAACCTATTAGTACTACTTTCTTTTTTTCCACCAAAGCCATGACATAATATAACTATCTTGTTACCTTCACCATTAATGATTACTGGTATATCTATTCCATCTTTTCTTTTGATATACATAACACCACCAACTTTTATATATTTTTATTAACATAACTAACAATTTCTTTAGCAATAAACATCTCATCATCATTTCCATCTATTCTCAAAAGTTTCTTCTTCCCCTCAAAATAATCCATTATAACTTTATCTTTCTTATAGTAAGACTCTATTCTACCTATCATAACTTCTAAGTCTTTATCATCTTTTCTCTTTTCAAGTTCTGCTCCGCATTCACAAATACCTTCTTCAGGTGGCATCTTGCTTTCTATAGCTGTGTTGTAAATATTATCGCAAGATGAACATATCAGTCTTCCCTTTTGTCTTTCAACTAATACATCCTTATCCACTTCAAGTGTTACGCATCCTAATTCATTTAAATTAAATTCTTTTAGTATATCTTCGTACATAGCAAATTGTGAAGGATATAACGGAAAACTATCAAGCACTAAAATGCTATCTCTTTCACCTAATGCTTCATAATATTCATTTATATCTTGAGATACTCTTTCAAAAATAAACTTATTAAGTTCTTCTTTACTAATTTCTCTATGATCTTGAGGTATCTTATCTTCTTTTTTTAGTGTTCTAATATATCCACCTATTGCTATTGTCTTTATATCAAAACCTTTCATTAATTCTTCCATATTTTTTATTGCTGTTCCTTTGCCAGATGCTGGCGCTGAAACAAATGATATACAATTTCTACTCATTATTTACTCCTTATTTTATAATAATTAAACAAAGCTTTATATCTTAGTTTTTCATATAAACTATAACCCATTTCAGTTGACTGTAAGTGTATCTCTTCTATTCCATACTTATTATACATATCATCCATTATATATTCCATTATACATCTACCAACACCCATTTTCCTACAACCTTTATTAGTGTATAGTCCATAAATGCTAGCTCTATTATCTTTGATATGTGTAAATGCCACTGCTGATGGTTCTGGGTTTCCATCTATATAGTAAAATTTAAATTTATTTGATTCTATCATATTTGTTATTTCTTCCTTATTAAATATACCATTTAAATAAGAAAATTTTTCTTTGTCTTCTTCACTCTTAACTTCAATAACATTATATTTATAATCACTAATTCCTAAACCACCACTATGACTCATTGCTATAATATGTGGAACATCATTTATATTTTTATTTAAATCTGGATATATAATATTTTGGTCTTCTTTTTCCATTATTTCAAATCTTCGATTCCACACTGCATTTATATTCTCTAATTTAGGAAACACATACTTAGGCCAGATTTTATTATCGCTTTTTATGGTATAATACTCTTCATTTTCAGTAACTTCATATATGCCTAGTTCCCCAATATCTTTATAAAATGAACTTAAAAGCTCATAATTTTTCATAATACTAACCTCCATTTTTATTATCCCTATTTTATCATTTGCTATCCGCTTTTTCAATAATTTTCTGATAATTCAAAGAGAGCAAGACTATAAGTCCTGCTCCATAATTATTTTTGAATTAAAAAATCTTTCTTGAAATTCAACTAAAACTTCTATTTGATCTTTATTATACTTCTTATCTTCAGGTACTGCTACTAGTTTATACTCATTATCATCTTCTCTTTCAATAACAGCAATGCATTTTCCCTCATATTTATTAACTGATTCAAATACGCCTAATAAGAAAACATCTATTTCTTCACCATCTCCACTTACAGTATCTGGTATATATCCATAATTAACTGGGTATCTCCATTTAAACTTTGGATGTTCACTTCCCAAAGGTCTATCCATTACAATATCAATTGTCTTTCCTATATAATCAAAAATATTCATATACACCACTCCTAATAATTTATTATACCCTTATACCAACTAGGCACTACTCTTTCAAAATTATCATACCAACTTAAAACATCTTTAAATAACTTTAGTATGACTTTATATTGAGACTCACTATATTCATAGCCCCAAACCAAACCACCAATTTGACTAACTCCAATATAAAGTGCCATAAGCTCGAAGAAGTCACTTGGTACTTTATTGTTAAAATAACCATTTATTGTTCCCGTTGCAAATTCTTCACTAATTTGTGCTGACCATACAATTCTATTGAACTCCTCCCAAGGATCTCCAAAATCAAATCTGTTAAAATCTATTATCCCAAGTTCTTTATTATCATTAATTATCATATTAGCTATATGATAATCTCCATGATGGAAACTTTGTTTTCTACCTTTTAAAAGGTACCTATGGGTTTCTACGTATTTTATTAGCATATCAGCGCCTTCAACTTCTATGTCTGCATCTCTATACCTTCTGATTTTTTTATCTATCTTATAATTAAATTTTTCTTCCCAAATACTAGTTACCTCCGCCTTTATTGTATGTATATCTTTAAGATACTTGCCTGCTACTATCCCTAACTTATATTGCTTTTCTGGATTTAGTGTTTTAATTACATCACTTGCATCATCTCCATCTATCCAGCTTATCAACATATAAACATATTCATCATCTTCTTTATACTCTATTGGCTTAGATACATTTATATCAAGTTCACTTACTTTCTTCAAGTAGGCATACTCCGCCCTTTTGATTTCTTTAAGTTCCAAAGAGCTTTTTCTAATTAAGTATTTATTACCACATTCATCTTTTCCGATGTACTTCTTATCATCTGACCAGCCTTTGTTTAATTCTTCTACTTCAATTATCCTTTCAAAAATATTAGTTACAGATACTCCATTCATAAAATACCTCCTATATTTTTATACTAAAAAAAGACGCATTTACATAAGTAACTACATCTTTCTTTAATATTATTTTATCATAATCATGATAATATTCAATGTTATTTTCAATCAAATTATTGTAGCTTTCACTCTTTGCCTTATCTCTTCTAATCTATAGTCATAAAACTCTGGGTTATCTTTAAACCACTTTATATTAAGTGGTGAAGGATGTGTCAGAACAATTACATCAATATCACCAAGTTTATATGTATTCATAACTAACTCTTTAAAATCTACATTTGGAAATAAAAACTTAGCAGCCCTACTTCCTATAACTATATAAAGTTCTTTTTCAACTACATCCATTTCTTTTATCAACCCTTTTTTTGTACATACAGATGGTGGCAATCTATCTCCGCCGCTCTTAGTTTTACCTGGGAAACAATGTGCTAAAGCAGTTATATAAAAATTATCTTCATTATAAAATTTATCATAACTTATTCCATACCACTGCTCTACTAATTTCTTTCCGCTAGCATCTGTAAATGGTTTGCCCGTCATATGAACATTTTTTGACGGAGCTTGACTTATCTGAAATATTTTAGTTTTAGCTTTACCATGAACAACGGGGTTTGGTTTAAATCCAAATTTTTCTTCACATTCTCTGCATTTTAATATTGATTTTTTAAGTTCATCAAATTTCAAAATATCACACTACTCTCTCATTCAATTATAATAGTATTTTCAGCGATTGTCTCATACTTATCAAACTCAAGTTTCATAGACAACCAGAACATGCTATACCTAACAAAATGAAACAACACCATAGATATACCTAGTGCATAAATATTTTTGCATCCAATATATATACATAGGCTCAAACTTCCAATTCTGATACAATACATAGCAATCATATTTATCAAAAAAGTTCTTTTTGTTGCTGTTGTAACTCTTAAAGCTTCTTCATATATCATTGATCTATTAAATGCTATTTGGTAAATACCTACAAAAAAGTAAACTATAGTCGCAAGCGGTATTAATTCAAAATCTGAGGTCATTATATAAACTAAATTTTTACCAAAAAATATGAATACAAGAGTAAATGTTGCTCCAATTAAACTTGTGATTT
Source organism: Clostridia bacterium (assembly GCA_025210555.1). Taxonomy (GTDB): domain Bacteria; phylum Bacillota; class Clostridia; order Lachnospirales; family JAOARL01; genus JAOARL01. The sequence goes on along the minus strand of JAOARL010000014.1, from coordinate 9,069 downwards.
TAAGTCCCGAATGCAAAATACTGCCAATCTTATTCTTTTCTTTCTCTCCTATTTTTTTACCTATCAATATTCCAGTTCCTTTTGCAATACCTCTACCTATTGAGTTAGAAAACACCTCTATAGAATCTACTATATAAAAAACTGATAAAAATATAGGGTTTATAACAACAAGTAACTTTGACCATACAATATACCCAAAGCAATATAAAGTATCATCAAATGATGCAGGTATACCAACTTTAAACATTTGATCTACAACCTCTTTATCTAATTTAAACTGTCTTAAATCTATATATTTGTTTTTTATAATATATATCAGAAATATTATTGCTCCAACAATCTGAGATAATAGTGTAGCTATGGCAGCTCCAGACACTCCAAGTCCCAACCTTGGAACAATATAATAAATGCCTCCTAAATAAAATGTTTTAGTTTCAAATATGAAAAAATAATTTAATACTATATTAAGAACATTTATAATTATATTTATTTTTGAAACTATCTTAGTGTTCCCATAACTTGATATTCCTGTTGATGAAATTCTTATAAAATATCTAAACATTAAACTAATTACGATATAAGTCAAATATATATTTGCATACACTAGAATATTATCTTTTACTCCCATAAATTTAGGTATTAAATCAATTCTAATTAGCATTAAACCCGTGAATATTAATGAAAAAACTATTCCAAGTATAATTGCATTAGCAAAAATCTTTTTTGCAGCCTTAAATTGTTTTCGTCCAACTGATCTCGATAATATCGATAGCAAACCTATTATTATAAATGCTATAAAAGCATCTATTACCCATAGTATTGGTCTAGTTACTGCAATTCCTGCTAATTGCTCTTTACCTAGCCTAGCTATCATAGCAGCATCAACCATAGCTATCGTAGCTAAGCTTAATTCTTGAACAACTATTGGAGATGATATATTTGTAACTTCCTTAATATATTTATCTCTACCCATATTCCCCCCAAACTATCTATATATTTTCCATTTCTACTGTTTTTTCTTTGTCTAATACTTTATTTTTAAAACTCATATAATATATCATATAAATCGCTACTATAACTGCAAAAAATCTGGCACCTATAAAAATACCTTCCCTATCTGATATAAATCCAAACATAAAATCAAAACCTATAAATGATATCCAAAATATTAAATTTTTAATAGACAATGTCGTAGCTCTAAGTTTTGAAGATACTCTGTCATTTATATATCCTGATGTTAATGTAATTCCTATATTACCAAGTATTAATAATATACTCATAACTAAAATAGTAGCTAACCCTATATTCATAGTAAATATATAGAGTAATATACTACTAATGATTATTATAACAGTGAAATTATTTTTATATCCATAACGCTCTTTTAATTTCTGAGAAAGGATTCCACCAATTCCTTCAGATATATTAAATATATTTCTAATAACTCCCCAATAGACAACAGGCAGTGAAAGTGCTATTAAATACAATTCATCATAATGTCCTAGAATTCTTACAATTCCTTTTACAATAAAGCTATATATTATTACAAACACTATTTGCTTACTAGAAAATAATTCTCTAAATGCCTCTTTTATAGCTTTTTTGAATTCCAAGTTACTAGAATCCTTTTTTTCTTCAATATCAGGTTCTTTCTGTATTAGTAAAAGTATATATGAAATACTCATAGGTATTAATGTGATTATAAACAATTGTCTATAATTATAGCCATTAAATATAATTGAACCTAAAAATATTCCTAGTCCAAACCCAATTGCTTTAGCTAAGCTGGCCATACCTAAAACTTTTTCATATTGTTCTTTTCTATTTTCCTCTTTTAGAGATTCATATATCATAGCCTCTTCTGCTCCACTTTTTAGAGAAGATGCAACTGATGACATTGCATAAGCAATTACAATATCTAAAAGACCTTTTGCATTAATATAAAAATATATCCTTGCTATATTTATAGTCTTAGCCACTAAAAGTGTTTTCTTTAATCCTAATTTATCTGCTATAAATCCACTTGGAATTTCTAAGATAATATGAACTATAGTTATAGCCAGTGTAAAATAAGCCATTTCTTGCATAGTTATACCTAATGCTTGTGTAAAGTACAATTTATGTACAGCCCATGCTATTAATAAGTTTTCACTAAAATTCTTTGCATATATTTTCCATATATTTGATTTTATCATTTTTTATCTCCTATATTTTTTTACAAAAAAAGCATAATTAACTTATAATTATGCCTACTTTATTCTATCATAGTAACTCTTTAAATCAATATTTTTATTCCTCATCACTACTATCTTTTATACCTCTAACTTTATATCTATCAATATACCAATAATTATGAGCTCCGGCTCCACTTTTATATTGATATGTTATTCTTATATAATAATTTGCATAATAATTTTTGTGAATTTTTTCTGCATTTGAATATATATATGAGTTAGGTATAACCATGTTATCTAATATATAATTCATATCATCTTTATTATAAATTCGTATTCTTTCCTTTTTTATTGAATCATATAAAATTAAGTTATCTATCTTATTTTTATCTAATTCATAATAACTATACAACTTATTATCTTTAAGCCATTTGTTAACATTATTATCCTCATCAAAAATATCTATCGATACTATTTTCTTACCTACAAAAACCCAAAAACGACCTCTTCTTTTCGCTTCTACTACAAGGTCAATATATGACCTTTCCATATTGTCTTTTTTCGCTGCATCTAACAGTCCTTTAAAATCTAATCCCTCTAACTTAATTTCTTTATCATTGTAATAACTAATTAAAAGTCCTCTCATATTATCATTTTCTTTATATGTATAAACCTTATATGCCATCTTCCTATAATCTTCAAGATCGTGTAAATCACTTAATACTTTCGTATGTTTTATAATATCTATATGATATTTTCTATTAATTACAATTCCATTTTTTAGTTTATATCCTATTTTAACAAAGTTACCCAACCTTTCCCTTTGATATCTCTTTTCAGATGACATTGCCTTGTTAATAGCTATAATTTTATCAATTATTTTTTTATTCTTATGTTCTATTGGAAAATTTCCTGTATAATCTTCTTCATTCATATAATTAGCTTCACATTCTGGCATACTTCTTACTGTAAAACCAATTGTGGAATACTCAACATCTTCCATTTTCGGAACATAATACTTATAAAACTCTCCTGCTACCATTAAAGCAACTGCAATAAGTATAAATACAAATAATTCTAAAATATTTACTTTTATCTTCCAAAAATCCTTTTTGAAAAATAAATATATACTTACCATTACTACTTTAAGGCACTTCATTATTTTTTCTATAAAATTATGTTCTTTACTTTTTATAAATTCCCATACTTTTTTTATACCACTTTTAAATAATTTCTGTATATTTTTTAAAACTACTGTTTCAAATATTGCATATATATAATACCAAAATACTATTCCTACTAAAGTTGCAATATAAAAATGCTCAGTGAAATATACATCTCCATATATTTTAGTTTCAAAATCTCTCGCACATTCAAATGTAAATATTATTATAAACATAACCTTTACTACAAAGTTTAATAAACTAATTAAAAATCTTTTCAAAATACAACTCCTCTATTCAAACTTTTATCTTAATACTTCTTCCATTACTTTTTCATCTATATTTTTTAAATACTTAGAAATATCCTTTTTATTAATCCACTTAACTTCTTCTATTTCACTAATATTCAAAATTTTAATTTCACCACTAATAACTTCTAAACTATATGATAAAATTTCAATATCATGAACGGGATGAGCTCTTTTAGTTATTGATTTAAATATCCTGCAATCTAAATTAGTTTCTTCCTTGACTTCCCTCACTAGAGCTTCTTCTGGTAATTCACCTAACTCTATCTTTCCACCTGGAAATCCCCAAATCAAATCTTGTTCTTTTTTTGCCCTCTTTATAATTAAAACATCTTCACCGTTTTTTACAATTCCTATTACTATCTTTTTACTTTCCATCATTATTACCTCTCATTTTAGTAATACCATCTAAGTATTCCTCTTCATCGTCACTACAAAAAGTTATAGCTATACCTTCTTTTCCAGCTCTTCCTGTTCTTCCTATTCTATGTATATAAGTTTCAGGTACATTAGGAACATTCATATTTATAACATGCGATAAACCTTTTACATCTATTCCCCTTGCTGCTATATCTGTAGCTACAAGTATTTTAACATCTCCAGCTTTAAACTTTTCCATAGCTTTTTCTCTTTCAGATTGATTCTTATCACTATGGATAGCTTTTGATACCATACCTGGTATATTAGCTATATTTATGGCCTTACTTACCTTATCAGCCTTTTTCTTTGTTCTAGTAAATATTAATATAGACTCAAATTCTTCTTCTTTTAACAGATCAATAAGAAGCATTGTTTTTATTGTTTCATCTACATGATATATTACTTCTTTTATTTTATTATCACTATTTATATTATCCTTTACTTCTACTTTAATTGCATTATTTAATAATGAATTAGCAAGTTTTTCTATCTCTTTAGGCATTGTAGCTGAAAATAATAAGTTCTGCTTCTTATTAGGTAGTTCTTTTATTATTTGCTTAACGTCTTTTAACATTTCTTTTTCAAGCATTCTATCTGCTTCATCAATAACTAGCATACTTACATTACTTAAATCTATAGCTTCTTTTCCTATTAAATCTAAAAGTCTACCTGGAGTAGCCACTAATATATTGGGTTCTCTTTTAATAACTTTAATGTGTCTTTTAGGTGTTACTCCACCATATATAGCTCCAGCTTTTATATCTATATACTTAGCATAGCTTTCAATATCTTCCCCTACTTGTATTGCAAGTTCTCTTGTTGGAGTTAATACTAAGGCTTTAATAGCATTATACTCTTGGCTATTTTCTTTATCTTTTAACAGCATATCTATTATAGGAATAGAAAAAGCTGCCGTTTTTCCTGTACCTGTACTTGCAAGTCCTACTACATCTCTTCCAGATAATACAGGTCCAATTACGTCCTTTTGTATTTCTGTAAGTTCATTATATCCCATTTCGGCTACTGCCCTTATTATATTTTCATTAATCTTTAAATCTTTAAATACCATTTCTTTCATCCATACTCCCACTACTAATATCTTTGTATTTACCATCCATTTTTTCTCTTATCATATTTCCCAACTCTTCTTCTTTTAAAGCTTCAATAGAATCTTTTTTAACTATATATGCTGAACTATTATTTTGATACATATAATAGCAATCACTTGATTCTAATACTCTATATAATGAACTCCACTTTATTTTTGAATCTGAATTAACAATGCTATTTCTTCCTATAATTCTAATATATTCATCATCAAATTCATATATTAATTCCATATCTTCATCTAATTTTTTATCTGAGGCATTTATTCCTTCTCTTCTAATTTTTTCTATAATCATTATAAATGCTATAAAAACACCTACTCCTATTAGAGTCAATATAGTGCTAGTTGTTCTATCCATATATATATCATTAAATAATTCATTTAATAAATATGTCATTACAACTACTGCCATTCCATAAACCCTAATTTTAACATTCATTAAATGAACCTTTTGAAATTTTTCTAAATCTTTTTTACTAAGCATAAAACTTGCTCTTATCATTTTATTTACACCAACCTTAAATTATTATAACTACTAGTATTATGACTTTAAAACTTCTTCTAAAATATAATCTCTAGTAAACTTACTAGCTACTAAATATTTTTCTGCAACGCTCCAGTTTGAATTGTCTTCAAACTTAAAGTCATTAATTGTAAATCCGTCTTTAATACTCTTATCTTTTAAAGAAAATATATCTACTCCAGCATTTTTACATATAGCAAGTCCTGCTGCTATATCCCAAATTTTTTCATATTCTATCGTCATGCCAAGCGCCCCGCCTTTAGCAACTTCTGATAATCCTATTACCATACCACCTGGCATTCTTAAGTTCCAAAGATTATTTGGATTGTAACTTTCAATTTTCTTTGCATTAGTGATAAAAATACCTCTATTAAGTTCTTCTTCACTAAAAGCCTCTACTTTTATTTCTTTTTTTATAGCATTATCAAAAGACGAGTTAAACACTATATATGATTTTAACCCATCTGTATATAACAATGTATCCCTTAATGGAATATAAATAGCCCCCAAATATGGCAACATTTTATTTCCACTTTTTTTCAACAGTCCTATAGATATAGAAAAATCACCATATCTTGTTGCATAATTATGAGTTCCATCTATAGGATCAACTGACCAAACATAATTATTTTCAAAAACTTCTTCTGCCATTTTTTTCTTTTCAATTTCATTTAAACTTTCAACCATTTCTTCCCCAATAAAAACAGCACCATCAACTAGTTTGTTTATTTTTTTTAATATAAACTTTTCAACCTCTATATCTACCTTTGATACTAATGTATTATCTTTCTTATGACTTATATTAACATTTTCATGATAATACTTAAGTGCTATTTTACCAGCTTCAATGATTATCTCATTAATAGATTCTACTTTTGTATACATTTTTTTCTCCTTTAAAAACTTTACTTTTATCATATAACTTATCTATAATTATTAGCTTGCAACTCATACATGTCCTTATATGTTCCATTAAGCTCAATTAAAGAATCATGATTACCTTTCTCAGCTAAACAGCCATCTTTCATAACAATTATCTCATCCGCATTTTTTATTGCTGAAAATCTATGTGCAATTACTACAACAGTTCTATCTTCATAATTTTTCATAAGATTACTATATATAGTATGCTCTGTTTCTGCATCTATATTACTAGTTCCTTCATCCATTATTAGTACTGGCGCCTTTTTATAAAACACCCTTGAAATCGCTAGTTTTTGCCATTGTCCTCCTGATAATTCCTCTCCAGATTCAAAATTTTTTCCTAGTTGTTGTTCAAATTTATTAGGCAAGCTCTCTACAAATTGATCTGCACATGCTAATTGAGCGGATTTTAACATTCTTGAGCTACTTTCTTCACCATACGTACTCATGCATATATTATCTTTAACAGTAAACTGATATGATATAAAATCTTGAAAAAGTATGCTTATACTCTCATTTAGTGATTCTAAATCTAAATTTTTAATATCTACTCCATTTATGAGCACTTTACCTTTAGTAACATCATATATCCTATAGATAAGCTTTATTATTGTGCTTTTTCCTGCTCCATTTTGACCTACAATAGCAAAGTTTGTTCCACTTTTAATTTTAAAACTCACATCCTTAAGTGCCCATCTTTCACTAAGCGGATATTTAAACCATACATTTTCAAATTCTATTTCCATTCCATTAGTAATATCTAACTTAATTGGATTCTCACTAATCTTAATAACTGGCTCTATATCTAAAAAATCAAAATAACTTTTGGCATAAATAGAACATGTATGTATTCCTGTAAGAGAATTATAAAAACTTTCTATTTCTTCATTAAATCTTTCAATATTCTCTCTTAAAAATAAAAAGGTTCCTAATGTAATACTTCCAGCGATAAGACTTTGCAAAAAATAAGTCATTATTAAAAACATTATTATATATCCAAAAATAGTTGTTAAATATGTTTTTTTCTTATACTCTGTTATAGGCTTTTCATAAGACTCAAAAACCTCTTTTTGTATATTTTTAACTTTTGCCAACATATTATCAAGAGCATTATACATTTTCAATTCTCTAATAGCTATTTTATCTGTTAGCAAGCTTCTAGTATAATTAAGACTCTTAGCTTTAGAAGAATTGATTCCCCACATAGAATAAGATACTCTTCCAAGCTTTGCTTTGTTTATGATTTTAGGCATATTAACAATCATTAAAACTACTGGTATCCATATACCATAAGGAATTAAAATTACTAATACAACTAAAAAAGTTACTAATCCAACTGCAAAGTTCATAAAATTTTCAATAATATGTGGTATCTGATACAACATTGTATCATTTGTTTTAGTAATCAAATCTTGAACTTTATAATCTTCAAGTTGTGATGTATCAAGCCTTGATATCTTAGTAACAAATCTATACATAACTTCATTTTGCACTTTGTTTCTAATAATATAATCAAGATACTGCTTATAGTAAATTGAATACATATATTTGTTTATTGATGAAAAAAGATATATGCTTCCCAAAAACATAATTGCATAATTTAAATTCAACTTGCCATTATTAAATGTAAGATAATCAACAAAATTTTTCAGTAAATAACTAAGTGTTATTGGTAACATTATTTTTAATACTAGTACTAAATAATACTTAATGCTAGATTTTTTATCTGCACTCCACATAATTTTTAAAACCTTTACTAAACTTTTTGAAGTATCTTTTATATTCTTCATCATACACTCTCTTCCTATATCAATTTATATACAAACTTTATTAAAATTTTCATACCTAATCTATATCAATTTTATACTATTTTTTTCAATTTTAAAACACCCATTGAAATATTCAATAGGTGCTCCTAATAATATTATTAAATTAGCTCTATAAATTATAAATTTCTTATTCTAGCTCTTCTTCTGGAGCTTCTTCTGGAGCTTCTTCTGGAGCTTCTTCTGGAGCTTCTTTTTTTCTAGTTCCATCTTCTTTAAATCCTAAAAGATCTAAAACCCCTAAAAATTCACCAAATTTTTCAAAGTTTTCCGGACTATCAATTAATTCTTCTTTCGTTTCTTTAATTATATCTTGAATATTATCCTCAGGTACTGTCACTCTTTTAATTTCACTTGTTCTTTTCCCATCTCCATCAGTCGCAAACATAAATGCCATAATACCCCTCCTAAAAAAATATTTAAGTACATTATACTATATTTAAAATCAATCGTCAATAATTTTCTGAAAATTCAAACTTTTATATAAATAGAATAGTTAAGTGTCCAAAAGGGCATATAAAAAGACACATAGTTTAACCTGTGATACAATGTAAGCGACTAAACTAAAACATTGGAGGTTAACTATGTGTCTTATTAATATTAACATGAATGAGAAAAGAAAT
>JAOARL010000013.1 GCA_025210555.1 Clostridia bacterium | reverse complement strand
TACTGGAATACGCTTTTCTACTAGGCTTAAATCTATCAAAGTCCTAATATATGGCGAAAGCTTAGTAGATGGAACTTCCAATGAAGAAGCTATTTTAGATATTTTGTGATTTCCAGCTGCTATCGTCTGTATTATAGAAAAGTAGGTCATAGTCTCCCTCACTTCTTTTTCCAATAAGAATGTGGGCTCTTCATATAAAAAACCATTCTTATCTAGGATTTCGTCCTCAATATTCTTAAATAATCCTAGATCATTATCAAAGAACTCCAAATATTTAGGTACACCACCTGTCACTGCATATAAATTAATCAATTCTTTAAAACTAAGGTGGCTAAAACCGCTCTGTATTTCCGTGAACTTCAAAGGTTTGAGCCTAATCTGAGATGTTCGTCTTCCATATAAAGGACTAGAATAATCAAGGACCTGTGTTGTCATCATGCTGATATATGACCCACAAAGTATCACCATTATGTTATTATCCTTTAATATGTCATCCCATATTTTTTGGAATATAGACGTAAAGGAAGGATTACTATTAACCAGGTATTGAAACTCATCTAAGACAATAATTTTCTTTTCTTCAGGCTTATATTTTGCAAGAATATCGAATATATCATACCAATTCTCAAAACTACTATTTTTAAGATAATGCATATCAGTAAAATCTGCTACCGATAATAAAAATCTACTCCTATTTTTCACTTCAAGCTCAGAAGTAGATAGAAAGTATAGTGCGTTCTTATCCTTAATAAATTCTTTTATAAGCGTGGTTTTGCCTACTCTACGTCTACCATACATAACTACAAAACTACTTTGTCTATTATATTCTTTATTCAGTTTTGCTAACTCGGATTTTCTACCTATAAAACTTTTCATAGCGCACCTCTTTTATAATCACTATTATTATAATCGTAATTATATTATAACACACTGTAGGATTTCTTAAACACTTATTGGTACTATTTAATTATGACATAAATCATATTTCGTGCATCATATTCTAAATTAGAAATCTCTATATCATCAGTACCCTTATAAAGTATTTTTTCAATTTCAAAAAACCTGTAATATATTCAGCTCTACCAATTATAGACATATTTGGTATTGCATTATATACTCTCCTAATTCATCATCAAAGATTTTTTCTTTATATACCCCTTGATTTTTTTCAATAACACGTATAGACGCTTTATTATCTTAATCACAAGTTAAAAGTACTTTTCGTATTCCAAGTTTATGGGCTCCAACTAAACCAAATTCTAACAGTTTAGTTCCATAGCCTTTATTTCTACAAGTAGATTTCACTTCATATCCAATATGCCCAAGTTTCATTAAACAATCATTACCAACGCGATGTCGTATCCTAATAACTCCAACTACTCCTTCGTATTCATTAATTAACCAGAAACTACTACACGGTACCCATCCCGCTGGAAGATTAATACCTCTACTTTCATTTATAATATTCTGAAGATATTTTTCAAAATTTTTCGGCTTCTTTATAAATTTCATATGACTCATAAATTTTTACTCACAAAGAAGAGAGAATATGTGGAAATGAAGTTAATAGAACCTACAGTAATTTATAAAGAATCATTTTAAAATTTTATTACTGATGTTAAAATGTCAGGATATGATATCTTAACGGACTTTTTCCTCAAGGAAGGGCTAAAAAAGTTCAGACGAATGAGTTCTCCTAAACCTTTTTTGTTTAATTCACTCTTGATTCTATATATCTATCAATATCTTTTATAATATACCCCTCTCCAGTCGTATGAAATATATCATAAAATTTTTTAATGTAATCAAATACATCATTTTCATCAAAAATCGCTAAAGCGTCCTTACCGGTCATATTATGAACCTGCTTATAATTTTCAAGGCAAAATACTGTAAAATCGATTATTCTATCCATATTTTATAACCTCATACTTCTGGAAAAGTTATCTTCCCGGTATCTCTTTCTTCTAAGAACATTTCAAATAATTTCTCTGTACTATACTGCCAAAACTTTGTTTCCTCATTCTCTAATAACTCATATAGACGGGACGAATATAATTCAGTTATTGCATTTCTATCAGATAATTGCAGTGTTATTGTAATTTTTTCCACTAAGTCTCCTACGATAATTGAGAAAATTGCATGAAATTTGCTTTTATCCATCTTTTTTCCCTCCCAAATCTATATATTTTGTCATCATTTCGTATATGGTATCTACAATGTTTTTCCTATCTATTGTACTTCAATAAGCCTTTGATAATCCTTGCCTATTGCTATATTACTTGGCACTTTGTATTCACAGTTTCCTACCGAATCAAAGCTACCTTCTTAAATTAAAATTCTTCTAAAATTCTATTGATATATTCAAACATAAGTGGTACATTTGTAGATCTCTTTAAAGAATTCGTGTTACTTTTAATTATTCCCCAGCTTTCCCTATACATATCACTATAGCTTGTCCCTGAAACACCAATAAAATATGTACTTAAATACTGCTCAATCGAATTGCCTTCAATTTCAATTTGTTCTAAAAACACCTCTATATTCTCTTCTTTCGTATCTTGAATTGGATTGGGTTCATTAAAAATGACATGCTCTAAGTTTCTTGAAAAATAATATATTTGATACTTATATGCTTTTGTAACTATGCTATCTACGCTAGTCATGGTATCCACATTAGTACTTCTAATCCTATTCCTTATCTCTATATTGTTCTTCTGTTTTGGAGAGTTAACTATTATATTATTCAACTCATAAAACGTTGTTACTTCTTGAGTTGCATCAACAATAACTTTCTCCGCAGGTATAAAACACCCATCCGTATCCATTATATGAATTACACTAAGGATATCCTTCTTTTTGTATTTTCTTCTTTGTACTATTTCCTTAACACAATCACCTATTATACTCTTAATAGATTTACTTCCATTTTTATTATCATAAAAGATATCACCTCTTTTAATCTCAAACCTAATTTCACAACCTCTATAGAGCTCTCTTAATCTCTCATATAATAAGGTTTCATCAGATTGACCCTCAACTAACACGATTATAACCTGTTTAGACATTAACAGCACCTGCTCTCCTAAAGGATCTTTTAATATCAAACATACTTGTTTCACCATATATTTCTTCGTTCTGTCCACCGAGCTGAATAGCTCTTAAATATATATCTCGTGCATTACTTAGTTTTTTTACACCCTTTAATTTCATAAACCTGTTTTCTTCATTCAGGGTAGTAAACCATAGTTCTTTTATAGGTAATACCTCAAGGATTCTAAGATTATGTGAAGTGAAATATAATTGCCCCTTTCCATTTTCACTAATTACCTCTAACAACTCACCTAATAAATATTCATAAACACCTGCGTCAAGTTCATCAATGACTACACATGCATTAGCGTTATTATATACAGCGATTAAAGTACTCAATACAGATATTATTTTCAGAATACCTGCTGACTCACATCTTAGGGGTAATTCTACACTTCCTTTTTTTGATAGAAATTCAAAGCGTACTCCACTCTCTCCATTTTCCATCTTCTCTTCATGAATTTTATTTATCACGATTTGAAGTTTTGGAATAATCGTTTTTAATACAACATTAATTTGATCTATTACTTTTTCCAACGTTTCGAAGACAGAGGGTTCCAGTAACATAGTTTCCGTTAGTTTATATGGTATTTGTCCTCTTTTATTCTCAATATGAATACTAAATGGCATCATAATATTAGCTACAATTAAACCATTTTGAAGATTATCTATCACATGAAAATCTTTATTAAAATCAATTATAAGATTTTTCATTAACTCTATTGCTGTATCATCAAAAAACTCATGGTACATTTCTGTTAAAGTTTTACTAAATACAAAGGATGTTGCATTTTCTTCCGCCATCTTATTAGCTACTTTAACACTTACTCTTACATCTTCATTAAGCTTATTAACATGATTATTCCGAATACATGTACTCTCATCATTTTTGGATATAAGCTCTTTGAATTTCTTTTTAGGTTCATTCTCTCTGTATGATATTTTTTCATTTTTAACACGCAGTCGTTCATCACCATTTATCAATGTTGTTTCATATTTAACATAAAATTCACCGTACTTATTACTTATAAGAAAATCAAAGTATAACTCCATTTCTTTTTCTCCGTGAGCTAAGAGGTATTTAGATGTATCAGGCAACTTAGAGCATTTTAAAAGTGATTTTAATATCTGAAAAGCCTCTACTACTGCTGTCTTTCCTGAACCATTTTGTCCATATAATCCAATAACATTTGCATTCTCCATTGAGTCAAATGATAAATTAGCCTTTATTTTTCCCAATCTAACATTCTTTAAATTCTTGATTTGAACATCTTTAACTTTAATAATACTCTTCAAACTAATATCCTCCTCTATAGACATTTCTATAAATAATAATATCATAACCAACACTTATTATAAAGCATTTCGGTAATTTTTTTACCTTTCTTATTTATATTATGCACTATTAAAGGTAATGTATACTATAAACCCTTATAAAACATGCTTTAACGAGTTTACAGAACTTTGTAAATTACACGTTGTAGTTTAAAATATATCCTGAAAATTCCAAACAACACCCAACCGACCTCTATGGTCTATTTCAATACGATCAATAAATACATCTACCATTTCTCTGTTAAGCTTCTCAAAAGGAGAGCATCTATTAAATTCTTTTGCTATAACCTCACTATCGTCTACATT
>JAOARL010000012.1 GCA_025210555.1 Clostridia bacterium | reverse complement strand
TCGAGAGTTACTTTTAATATAAAATCTCTTTCATATTTATTAAATTTTTGTCCTTTTTTTGCCATTAAAATAGCACCTCCATTTAGTATTTTAACAAACTTTTTTTATTTGTTGTCTACTAAATGGGGTGCACTGCCTTAAATATCTGTTTTTTATTGGTATTTTATTAAAGAAAAAATCTAGGAATTACCCTAGATTTTGTATCTATTTGCCACCTTATTTAGTTCTTCAGCCATACTTGCTTGAGATTGTGCTACTTTAGACACCTCTTCTATAGCTGTTGTTATTTCTCTTAAGTTTTCTGCAATTGTTTGAGCATCCATAGTTGATGTTTCTACTGCTGTAGATACTGCATCAATGGTTTTAACTATTTGCTCTATAGCAAATGCATTCTCATTTGTACTTTCTTCAAATTGCTCCATTAGCCCAGACATATCTTCAGCATCAACTAAATACTGCTTACCTGTCTCAACTAAAGTTTCATAATCTTTAAGTACTTTTTCATCTATAAATCCAAGCATATCTTTTGAACCATCAGATAAGCTTTCCATAGCATTTTTAACATCAATTACTATAGTCTGAATTTTTGTAGCTGTTTCAGCTGATTCTTCAGCTAATTTTCTAACTTCATCTGCAACAACTGCAAACCCTTTACCATGTTCACCTGCTCTTGCAGCTTCTATTGAGGCATTTAATGAAAGAAGATTTGTTTGCTCTGCTATTTGAGCTATAGCATCAGTCATATTTTCAATCTTAACAACAACCTTACCTTGCTCTATTGCTTTAACTATTTCTTGTTGTTTATCGTTATATATTGATTTAGCCATATTTTCAGAACTTACAGCATTATCTCTCATTTCTATTGCTCTTTGCTTAATTTCTTTTGTCTTTTCATTTCCATCTTTTACACTCACTAAAAGATTTTTAGTTGATTCATCTATTTTTTGACTAAGTGCATTTACTTCTTCAATACTAGCATTGTTTTCTTCCATGCTGGCCGCTATATTTTGAGTTGATAGATTTACTGTTTCAGTTTGAGATGTAACTTCTTCAACTGTAGCAGAAAGTTCTTGTGAAGCTCCACTTATCTCTGTTGACTCTTCCATTATATCTCTTATTGTTTCTTTTTGTTTAATTATTAACTCATTTACTGATTTTGAAAGGCTCCCAATTTCATCTTTTCTTTCTAAATCAACTTTATCAACCTTTACTGAATAATCATTATTAGCAACTCTATTAAGAACACCCATAGATTTGTTTAATGGATTAACTATTGATTTAGTTATTAATAATATAGTTACATATATAACAGCTAATGCTGCAATACCAAATACTAAAATAGTATCTCTTATTTCTCTCGCTCCTAACAGTACCTTATTCATTGGGACTGATATTGCTAGTGACCAAGGATGTTCGTCATTTCCAGCTTTTATTGGCACAAAAACTCTATATACATCTCCACCAAGCGAATTTGATACAAGCATAGATGTATGCTTTTCTCCAGCTTTAATTTTAGCTTTTGCTTCCATTCTTTCTGCCGTATTACCTATATCTTTCAATATGTGATCTGATTTTGGATGCGCCACATATAACCCTTCATTACTTATAAGTGCTGCATATCCTGTTTCAAAAGGCTTTATTCCTTCAATTTTTTCTTGGAATACATCAAGTACTATATCAGCTGTAACAACTCCTAAAAACTTTCCATTCTCTATTATTGGATATGATGTTGTTGTCATAAGTACTTTTTTTCCATCCAACTCATATTCATAAGCTTCTGTTAAATATTCCTCTTTAGTATTTTTAGGTCCTGAATACCATGTTGATTCTTTTTTATCATAATCAGCTAAAGCTTCTAATTCTATTCCACCTTGTTTTTTATATACATACGGTATAAATCTCCCTGTTGAATCTGTATGCTTAGTTCCTACAAAATTATAATCTTCCCCATCAAATGCATTAGGTTCCCAACCAGTAGACATTCCTACTATACTGTCATGTTCTTTTAATATTTCTTTTATAAACTCTATTGCTTCAGTTCTTGATCCTGTTGTATCTCTTATTACTCTTATTCCTACTGCTGTATTTTTTATAGTATCCATAGCCTCATCAAATTCAGCTCTTATATCTCCAGCATTATTATATGCTAATTGATCTGCATACATCTTCGAATAATTACTTGATACCTCTTCAGCTTTATTATAAATAAAATAAGCTGCGGCCGATAATACTACTACAAGCGCAGCTACTATTCCTATCATTATTTTACCTTTGATCTTTACGTCTTTAAATTTAAATCTGCCCATAATAACTCGCCCCTTTAATTTTTATATTAAGTTTTCAATCAAATCCCAAAGTTCATCTCTTCCTTCTTTTGTCTCTGATGAAAATGGAATTATTATATCATCCTTTCTCATATTAAGACCTTTTCTAATACCACTTAAATGTTTTTGTAATTGGCTTCTTTTAATTTTATCTTTCTTAGTAGCTATTACTACTACATTGAAATCATAATATGCTAACCAATCATACATTTGAATGTCATTAGCTCCTGGTTCATGTCTAATATCTATTAATAGTAATACAGTTCTTAGAGTTTCTCTTTCTTTAAGATAATCCTCAATAAACTTCCCCCATTTTTCTCTTTCTTTTTTAGATACTTTTGCATAACCATATCCTGGAAGATCGACAAAATATAAATCATTTTCTATATTATAGAAATTTATTGTTCTTGTCTTACCTGGATCTGAACTAGTTCTTGCAAGACTCTTTCTATACATCATACTATTTATAAGCGATGATTTACCTACATTTGATTTTCCAGCAAACGCAATTTCTGGTAACCCTGTTTCTGGAAACTGTGATTTCATCCCTGTTACGCATTCTAACTCTACATTATTAACTCTCATTTTTTCCCCTCTCTATAAAACCCCTAAAAATTTCAAACTTTTAAATTCTTTCTCTATGTTATTTTTTATAAACCTATCATTAATTTTCCGCATTTCCATCCGCACCCCATCTGAAACTTTAAAGGAATATACATCTTTGATTTTTGCTTCTAAAATATAAATGTATGCAGCCTGCGTAGATTTTAAAATTTCAAATGAACTTTCTGTCTTGCAATTGTTACAAAGAACTCCTCCTTTAAAAACATCAAAGTTTAGAGCATCTTTTTCACATTGCGTGCAACTAAAGAAGTTTGGATAGATTCCTACTTCTTTTAATACTCTCATCTCAAATATAATTTTAAAAAGTTCTAAATCATTATACGCTTCTAACTTTTTAAAACTATAACAAAGGAAATTGAACAAAGTTTCATCTTTATTATTTTCCTCTGTAAGTTCGTCAATGAATTCTAAAAAATATGATGCATAAGTGAATCTTTCAATATCACTTCTAAGGTTATAAAATGATTCAATTTGATAAGTACTTTTAACCTTATGCAAATTTTCACCTTCTGTAAACATAATCTCTACAACACTAAATATATTTGTAGCAGCATTATGTTTCTTGTCTTTTACATAAAATGAAAGCTTACCATATTCTTTGGTAAACACTCTTATAATTTTATCTTCATCTTTAGTTTTAGATTCTTTTAAAATTATTCCATTACATTTCATAAGACTCATTTCAATCACCTTAAGTCATTATATCAAAAAAAGGACGAGTTTTAAACTCATCCTTCTAAATGTATATAATTATTTTACATTTCGTCATCTGTATATCCAAAGTTTTTAAGATAGAACTCACTATCTCTCCATTCTTTTTTAACCTTTACCCAAAGTTGTAAAAACACTTTGCTTCCTAATAGTCCTTCTATTTCAATTCTAGAGTTACTTCCAATACTCTTAAGCATATTTCCTTGTTTACCTATTATCATTCCTTTATGTGACTTTCTTTCGCAATATATAACAGCTTCTATATCAACTATATTTCTACTCCCACGTCTTTTCATGCTCTCTATAACAACAGCAACACCATGAGGTATTTCATCACTTAAAAGATGTAATGCTTTTTCTCTAATAAGTTCTGCAACTATTTGTCTTTCAGGTTGATCAGTAACCATATCTTCTGGGAAATACATAGGTCCTTCTTCAAGCCTCTTTGTTATTTCATCAATAATTACTTCTGTATTATCACCTTTTAAAGCAGATATAGGAATTATTTCTTCAAAATCATAAAGATTTTTATAATTAACAATTATTTCTAAAAGTTCTTCCCTATCCTTAAGAGTATCTATTTTATTTATTATTAAAAATACTGGCTTATTAGTATTCTTAAGGCTTTCAATAATAAACTTATCTCCAGGTCCTATCTCTTTATCTGGCTCTACTAGGAAAAGTATTATATCAACCCCTCCCATAGCCGAGCTAACGTCTTTAAGCATCTTATCGCTTAATTTAGTCTTAGGTTTATGCACTCCTGGAGTATCTACAAATACTATCTGCTTATCTGCATCTGTATATACACAATTGATTTTATTTCTAGTAGTTTGTGGCTTATCAGACATTATTGCAATCTTTTCACCTATTAAATTATTCATTAGTGTCGATTTACCTACATTTGTTCTACCTACAAATGTAACAAATCCTGATTTAAATTTACTCATTATTTTATATCTTCTCCTCTAAATACGCCTGGTATCAATTCACCAAACTTAAACACTTTTTCTTCACCTTTATCATTTGAAAGAATAACTTCTGAAGCATCATCCATAAAATCAGCTAAGAATTGTCTGCATATTCCACATGGATACGTAAACTCTCCGCTTGATGAAATAATAGCGATCTTAATAAATTTTCTTTCACCTTCAGATACAGCTTTAACTGCTGCTGTTCTTTCTGCACATATAGTTGCTCCATATGATGCATTTTCAACATTAACTCCTGTATAAACAATCCCATTTTCAGTTAAAATAGCTGCAGCTACTTTAAAATTTGAATATGGTGAGTATGAATTACTCAGCACTGCTTTCGCTTGTGATATTAGTTCCTGATTGTTCATCTGTTACCTCCTCTAGTACTGGCTTAGCTGTAATTTCAACATTTTTCTTTTTGTTTTTATCAAATATACATATAAAAGTTTTTCCAGCATTAAGCTTTAACTCATTTCCTTCTAAATCTTTATATATAGTTGTATTTCTGTTTGCAGATTTAACCCATTTAATATTCATAACATTACCATTAGTCAAGTAATATCCTGTTCCTTCTGAAACTAAAGTTATATCTTTTCTTCCTTCTTTATCTCCTGGTATAGCTTTTACTGTTGCATATTGAACAATTACATTTTTAAAAGCTAATTGATTTCCTGTTTCTCTATCTATATGCTTATGAAAATTTCCACTACTATTTGTAGTTTGGAATCTTAAGTATTCTTTTCTTTCTTCATCATATTCAAATTTAGCAATTTGGTAATCTGTATATTCAAGTGTTAACTTATCTGCTCTTTTGCCTTCAACATCAGTATCTTCCTCATTAAATTTAAATTCGTTATCTACATCTTTATTAGTTCTAAACTCTTTAGCTTTCCATACTTTTTCAATTTTTTCTCCACTTGTGTATGCTGAATGCTCCATACCCTTAGTCTTTATTCTCTCTTTATCTCTCCAAGAAAGCTCTGAATCCGGATAACCTAACTCACCATTTATATTTGGTGTATTTAGCTTTGTAAAATATTTTCTAGCAATATAACTTGCTCCATAATGTATATATACTGCATCATGATCAAAGTTTGGATATAAGAAATAGTGTCTTGCACTTCTTACTGGCCCAATTTTTTCTATATCTTTATAACCTTGATATATTGCAAGTAATCTTGTAAACTCACCTTCAACAGGAAGTTCATAAATAATATCAGCTGCTTCAACACCACTCTGTGGTTGAGCTCTATTATGGTTATTTATCATAACTGCTACCGGTCTATCAATTACATCTTCTTCATCTATATATAATCCTGTAAGTGGATTTATATCTTTTCCCTCAAGAGGATCAATTTCTATAGCTGGCTCTAATTTAATCATATCAACTACTTCTTTTGGCTTTTCCACTTCAACTGGCTTATTCTCTATATTTTTATTACTGCAAGAATATATCGTCCCTCCTATAATCGAAATTATAAGAAGTAAACTAATAAATCTTCTTCTCTTTCTTGCTCTAATTGCTTTTCTACGTGCTTCTAATCTTTCTCTCATTTCAATCCCCCATCAACTAAAAAATTGGAAAATTATAGTTGTTATAAGTATTCCTAATATACTACCAGCTATAACTTCTATTATATTATGTATTTTACCTTCTATTCTGCTCTGTGCCACTAACAAAGCTAAAAAGAATGCTATTGATATAGCAAAAAAATCTTTTGTTACAAATGATATTACCATGGCTAATGAAAATGCAAGTGCGCTGTGTCCACTTGGAAAACCACCATGAAAAGGTGTTTTATATCCTAAAAGTGCTTTTAGCACAACCGTTATTATAGTTATTAAAAATAGCGCTATAAAAGTAAGATGCATTGGTGCATTTTTAACTGTATTTATAAGATAATATCCTTCTATATCTATTTTCGAATAAAATAACAAATATGCCACACACAATGCATTTATCGCTGATATAAAAACAGCTCCAGCTGCTATATCTTTTGCTCTTTTAGCATTAAGTCCACATCTTTCTTCACACACTAAATCAACAACATATTCTATTGCTGTATTAACAAGTTCCATGCATATTACAAAAGTTATAGTAAATAACAATATTAAAAACTCAACCTTTGAAAAATCATAAAACAAAGCTAAAATAAGTGATGCTATAGCTAAAAGAAAATGAAGTTTCAAATTTCTTTCTGTCTGAAACGCACTTATAACACCCTCTAGTGCATGATTAAAGCTATCTAAAAAACTTTTGCTTTTCATCTTGTTATCTCCAAACTGTTTAAAACTTTATTTTGCTTTTCAATCATTTCTTTTTCATCTTCATCTGTCATATGGTCATAACCTAATAAGTGTAACATACTATGTACTACAAGAAAACAAACTTCTCTTTTTAATGAATGATTTAAATCTTCAGCTTGTCTTTTAGCAGTATCTAATGATATTACTATATCTCCAAGCTCAATTATTTCCCCCTCATAAAATACAAGTTCTTCATCAAAGTTTATAAGTGGAAAAGACAATACATCCGTTGCCTTATCCTTATCTCTATGTTCTTTGTTTAATAACTTTATAGCATCATCATTTACAATAGTTAAACTTATTTCAACATCTGTATCAAATTCTTCTATTTCTAATGTTTTAAGCATGCATTTTTCTATTTCTTCATAGAAATCAAATCCTGCTAAAACTTCATCATTATAAAGTATGTGCATTAAAATCCCCCTTACCATATCTGTATTAAATTATATCATAAATCGCAAACTTTTACTTATGCTAAAATGCTAAGCTCACTTCTGGTAGTTTTATCATATTTAGCTATTATATCTTTTGGTTTTCCTTCATCTATAATTTGTCCATTATCTAAGACAATAATTCTATCCATATCCACCAAAGTAGATAATCTATGTGCAATACATATAACTGTTTTATCCTTAAAGTATTTATGTATATTTTCTTGTATTATAAACTCTGTATTATTGTCTAATGCGCTAGTTGCTTCATCAAACACTATTATTTTTGTTTCTCTAAGGAAAATTCTTGCCAGAACAATTCTTTGTCTTTGACCACCAGATAGCTTTATCCCTCTTTCCCCAACATATGTATTATAGTCTTCTGGTAATGTTAATATAAAATCATGTATACTAGCTTTTTTTGCTGCTTCAAAAACTTCTTCATCCGTAGCCGTTCTTTTAGCAATTCTAATATTTTCAATAATTGATGTGTGAAGCAATATTGTTTCCTGCGGAACATATGTAATGTTTTCATATAAAGAATCTCTAGAATACTCTGCAATATTTTTATTATCAATTAAAATTTCACCTTTCGAAGGTTCATAAAATCTAAATATTAAATTATTTATAGTTGTTTTACCACTACCGCTTTTCCCAATTATTCCTAAATTTTCTCCAGAACCTATTCTAAGATTAAATTTTTTAAATACCTTATTATTATCATATGCAAAATCTACATCTCTAAATTCCAAAGAATTATTCTTAATTTCGAGTTTTTCTTTTATTCCTTTATCAACTTGAACTTTATCATTATATAAAAGTTTATATGCATCTTCTAACCTTACTATATTCCTAGTTATATCTAAATATCCAAATGCTAAATATATTATTGAGTACTTAAGCTCAACAATAGTAGTTATAATTAAAATTAAATCCCCTACTGATATTATGTTTTTTGAAAATAATTCCAAAGAATACCAAGATGTTAAGGCTATAAATAAAATATTAAGCATACTTTCAAAATAAAAACCATAACCTATTTCGGTTTTATATTCTTTCGTTACTTCCTTAAGATTCTTATTTTTAGCATCTATAACAAGATTCATATAATCATTGTTAGAATTGTTAACTTTAACTGATATCATATTAGTTATAATATCATTTAAGATCCCTCTATAATCCCTATCATGTTGTTGTGCTCTAATATCGTGTATCATCCAATATTTTTTAAAATACCAAACTCTAATAGTAATTAATGTTAAACTAGCCATTAATGTTATTAAAAAAACATTAACATTAATAGTATACAAAAATGCATTAATTGTAATTATTCCTAAAATATGGTTAATAAAACTTTTTGCTAAACTATCATTAAGACTTGAAATTCCTTGATCAATTTGATTAACTGAAGCTGATATTTTGCCTGAATGATTGTTAAGAAAAAAATCATAATCCATTTTTGTTAAATGCATAAAAATATTTTTAACCACATGTTCTTTTTGTTTCTTATATAGTGACACAACCCTTGCGTAATGCATTATATATGTTGATAACGATTTAAGCGCTAGTAGCCCACATATCATTAAAACATATACATATACACTAGCTACAAAATCTTCTTTTGCAAAATTAGCATTATAACCACTAGTCATATTAATAAGTTCTTTAATAATATTCTTATTCATGAACACTAATATTTCTTTACTTATAAGTGCTAAAAAAATTATTAAGATATACTTATAAAAAGGCCTATATAGTCCTTTCAAAAAACTTTTAAATTTATTATTGTTTTCCAACTTCCCAACTCCTAGTTCCTTTTATACTTCACTTATAACCTTTACTTCATTACTAATGTTTTCATCAAAAGCACCTTTTCTCATTACCTTACGTACTCTATTAATTGCAACTAGTATATTATCTGTACAATTCTCAAAATTAAATAACATCTGTGTTATATCATTTATTTTATCAAAGTAACTTATTATTATTAAACTTATTCCCAAATTCAACTTATCTATGCTTATTAAATATATACATATACCAAACATAATCATTTTAACAAAACTATTAAATGATGTTAACCTCTTAGATGTTAATACCTGATAAAGTTTCTTTTTATAAACTTTGTTGTTGTAGTCAACTCTTTTACTCTCATCACCTGGTTTTTGAATTCTATAATCATCTTTTTCAAACTTTATAATTCTATCAATTGCCTCTCTCTCAGCAGTTAATAATATTTTATATTTAATATTATATAATCTTAGAATTAAAAGATTAATAAACATTATTATATTGGCCAATGCAAAAAATATAATGTTTATATTCATAAATATTATAAATATTGCAATGAGTTCCATTATTTTTATTATATAATATGAGTATTTTGGAAAATCTCTTGCAACTGAATCTATGTCAGTTATTAATATATTTTGATAAGTCGAAGAGTTAATTCCATTTTCTTTCAATTCCTCTTTAGACATTCTATTTTGATCAACATATCTCCTCATAGATAAGTCAATATCTCTACAAAAAACTCTATGAGATGTCTGATCAAGAACCTCAAACAAATATATAAGCAAAACAATTCCCAAACTTAAACCAACATATAAATAAGCATTCTCATAATCTTTATCAACTATATAGTTAACTGTATTACCATATATTATAGGAGCTAAAAATGATGTTCCTATTAAAAGTATTCCTGCACTAAACCTAAAAACAATATCCCTTACATAGTTTTTTTCTACCATTTTTATTATTTTATTTATATATACTAATTGCTTCAAAATAACTCCACCTTTACACTTTAATATATTTCATATTAACATAGGCAAAAGTTTTTTTCTACAAAAATAAAAAACCCTAGTAAACTAGGATTTTTTTATTTTAAAATTATTCAGCTTCTGTTTTAGCAGCTTCTTCTTCAACTACTTCTTCAGTAGCTTCTACAGCTGGAGTCATTTCCTCAGCTTCAACTACTTCCTCAGCTTCTACAGCTTCTTCAGCAGGCATAGCAGCTTCTTCTTCAACTACTACATCAGCAGGAGTTACTTCTTCAGCAACAGGTGCTTCTTTAGCAGTACATCCAGCAGCAACTAGACCTAAAGCTAATCCTAAAGCAACTAAACCATATAGTTTCTTCATCATAATTGTACCCTCCAAATTATTTATTATTTATTTAAATGTAGCAAAGCCACATTTTAAACTAACTTAATGCTTCCTTAACAATTTTACTTATTCTTCCATTATCAGCTTTACCCTTAAGTTTAGCTGATGCCATTCCCATAACTTTACCCATCTCTTTCATAGATGTAGCTCCAGATTCATCTATTATAGCTTTTACTGCTAATAATAAATCATCATCTGACATTTGCTCTGGTAAGTATTTTTCTAAAATTGCTATTTCAACTTTTAACCCTTCGATTAAATCATCTCTTCCACTTTTTTCAAATTCTGGAAGTGAATCTTTTCTCTTCTTAAGCTCTTTTGATACAATCTCAATAACCTTAGCTTCATCAGCATCTGTTTTATTATCTTTTTCGAAAGACTGTATAGCACTTCTTACAAGTTGGATTGTGTTTTTCTTTGCAATATCTTTTTCTTTCATTGCAAGTTTTAAATCATCCATTAATAAATCTTTTAACATATTGCTTGCTCCTTCTTGCACTTAACTAGTATATATAAAAGAATACAGCTAGTCAATACAATTTTACTTTATTTTAAAACATTATTTACCTAATTGCAATAGTAATTTGCTTTTTACTGTATTTAGCGCCTCATCTATTTTAGTTATATCTGATCCACCAGCTTGTGCCATATTGGGACGACCACCGCCGCCACCGCCTACTATTGCTGATATTTCTTTGATTATCCCTCCTGCATTAGCACCTTTACTCATAGCTTCATCTGATGCCATAGCTACTAATGAAACTTTTCCATTTATTCCTGAAGCTAATACTATAAAGCTGTTTTCAACTTTATTCTTAAGTTTATCTCCAAAATCTCTTAACCCATTCATATCCATTTCATCACTTCTAAAAACAATTAAGTTAATTCCTTCGACATTCTCACTTGAATTTACCACTTCATCAATTCCTGATGATGCTAACTTAGATTTTAAAATTTCTACTTCTTTATTAGTTATCCTTAATTCTTTCATCAAAGAATCCACTTTGCTAATAACTTCTTTAGTTTTTAGAGTATCTTCTAGTTCTTTAACCTTCTCATCTTGCTTTTTAAAATAATTAACTGCTTCCATACCTGTTACAGCTTCTATTCTTCTAACTCCAGCTGCAACTCCTGTTTCAGAAAGTATTTTAAATAACCCGATTTCAGAAGTATTATTTACATGTGTTCCTCCACAAAGTTCTATACTATAATCTCCAGCTTCTACTACCCTTACAACATCTCCATATTTTTCACCAAATAGTGCCATTGCTCCTTTAGCTCTTGCTTCATCTATTGGCATCTCTGCAACACTAACAACTAATGCCTCAAAGATCTTTTCATTTACCATATCTTCTGCTTTAGAAATCTCATCATGAGTTAATCCTTCAAAATGAGTAAAGTCAAATCTTAACTTTTCTTCTGATACAAAAGAACCTGATTGTTCTACGTGATTTCCAACAACTTGCTTAAGTGCTTTTTGAAGCAAATGTGTTGCAGTATGATTTTTAGCAGTAGCACCTCTGAGTTTCTTATCTACAACAAACTTAGCGCTTTGCCCTACTTCTAAAACACCATCATGAACTTCTACATAATGAACATATTTATTTCCGCTTACCTTCTTACAGTCATAAACATTAGCTCTCCCTGTTTCTGTGTCAATATATCCTTTGTCTCCTGTTTGACCTCCACCTTCAGCGTAAAATGGAGTTTTTGAAGATACTATATATCCTTTTTGTGGTGCTGTTAATACATTTATAACTTTGTCATCCATAGCTATCTCTAAAATTTCCTCTGAAACTTCTAATTCATCATATCCAACAAACTCAGTTTGAATCGTCTTATCTAAACTATTGAATATATTATCATCGGCTCCCATAAAATCTGATTTAGCTCTAGCGCTTCTTGCTCTCTCTTTTTGCTCATTCATTTCTACTTTAAATGCAGCTTCATCAACACTAAGATTATTTTCCTCTAAAATTTCTTTAGTAAGATCAAATGGGAATCCATATGTATCATAAAGCTTAAATGCTTTATCTCCAGATAAAGTATCTTTCCCTTTTAATTCTTCCATATAACTCTTAAGTATTTCAAGTCCTTGATCTAAAGTTTCATAGAATCTTTCTTCTTCTATTTTAATAACCTTTAAGATATAGTCTCTCTTTTCTTCAAGCTCACTATATTCAAAACTTGAATTTCTAATTACAACTTCAACTATTTCTTCTAAGAATAAATCATTTATTCCAAGAATCTTACCATGTCTTGCAGCTCTTCTAAGTAATCTTCTTAATATGTATCCTCTTCCTTCGTTTGATGGAATAATACCGTCTGAAGTCATGAACGTAATTGATCTAGCATGATCTGCTATTATTCTAATAGATACATCTTTCTTAGGATCTGCATTATAATCAGTTCCAGCTATCTCACAAACTTTATCTCTAATCTCTTTTAATGTATCAATATCAAATACTGAATCTACTTCTTGTAAAACTGTTGCCATTCTCTCAAGACCTAATCCTGTATCAATATTCTTTTGATCAAGTTCTGAATAAGAACCATCTTCTTCTCTAAAGTATTGTGTAAATACATTATTCCATATTTCCATATATCTATCACAATCACATCCTGGCTTACAGTTAGGATCACCACAAGAGTATTTTTCACCTCTATCATAGTATATCTCTGAACAAGGTCCACATGGTCCTACTCCA
The DNA here is from genome assembly GCA_025210555.1 of Clostridia bacterium. Classification (GTDB taxonomy): domain Bacteria; phylum Bacillota; class Clostridia; order Lachnospirales; family JAOARL01; genus JAOARL01. The sequence goes on along the minus strand of JAOARL010000012.1, from coordinate 106,220 downwards.
ACTTCCCAGAAGTTATCATCTTTACCAAGCCTAACAATTTTTTCTTTAGGTACTCCTATTACATTTTCCCATATACCAAATGCTTCATCATCATCTAAATAAACAGTTGCCCAAAGCTTATCTATATCAAGTTCCATTTCTTTAGTTAAGAATTCCCAAGACCACTTTATAGCTTCTTCTTTGAAGTAATCTCCAAATGAGAAGTTACCCATCATTTCAAAGAACGATAAATGTCTTGCATCCTTTCCTACATCATCTATATCTATAGTTCTAATACACTTTTGTGCTGTAACCACCCTTTTGTTTGGTGGAACTTCTAATCCCGTAAAATATGGCTTAAGTGGTGCCATACCAGAATTTATAAGAAGTAAACTCTTATCATTTTGTGGAACTAAAGATGCACTTTTAAGTCTTAAATGATCCTTTGATTCAAAGAAACTTAAATATCTTTCTCTTATTTCATTTGCTCCTAAATATTTCATATTATACTCCCTTTCTCGATTTTAAATTTATATTATTTTCTATTGCTACAATTTTAATATAATCTTTTATTTCTTTATCATATTGGCTATAATTACTAGTTATATTTCTATGAATTTCTTCTAGTGCTGAAAGTTCAAATAGAATTACTACTCTAGAGTAAAAAGTTTTCATTCTGCCATTGTTATACTTTTCAACTAACTCCTTAAATATTTTCTCTCTTATTTCAAGTTCACCTAAATACTTATTAAGTCCCTCTACTTTTAACTTACCTAAAACATCTAATGTCTTTTCATGTGAAACAAAAGAATCCCATTTTTGAAACTTTATATTCTTCTCACATGGGTAAAGTTCACATTCATAGCAAAACTCTTTATCTGACTTTAACAAACAACTGGCCATTGGACACATCCTTAACTCATCCCAAAAACCTTTACTGCAGCATCCATCACATTGTGACTTCCCTACTGTATATTTTTTAGGACACAAAGAACAATTAATTCCACAGCCACCTATTTCAGGATATCTTCGTTCTCTCCCCATAAAACCCCCAAAATTTCAGAAATAAAAAACGCCCCTATAAAAGGGACGAATATAATCCGCGGTACCACCCTAGTTAATGATTTCTCATTCAACTCGAAACCTTTAACGCAGGTATACGTCTTATCATACTTAATTTCAAATAAGAACCTCAAAAGCTGCTTCAGTAATTAGTATTTAAAAGCTTACACCAACCGCTTTCTCTCTAAAAATCTATATTACTTACTCCTCTTTATCATCGGTAATCTATTCACTAATTATATATGATTTAAGATATTTGTCAATAGCTATGAAGCTAGCACAAATTCTTCTTCTTTTCCTATATTATATAACTTAATATCTTCATCCCCCGAACATTTTTCACAAACAGAGTAATCTGATACTGAAATAAATTCTGGAACTATATATCCATTTTCTCTATATTCATCTCTAAAATATAAACTACATATTCTTTCATAACAAGGTTCCCACTCTATATCTACAATATTATGAAATGCAATAAAGTTATCGATCTGATATGAATTTTTACTATACTTAGTTACAACAACATTAGTACCTATTACATCCTCTAGATTTTCACTTTTACTAACTAAGCATCTTAATAGTTTTGAGTTTTCAAGAACACCCACATACGCACTCTTTTCAGCATTTACTTCACCTATTAAGTATCCATTATAATTGTAACCGACTTCAATTTCACAAGTATTATACTCTTCATCAGTTACTTTAAGCATTCCTATCTTCAAATTTTCATTAACTTCTATGTCCTCATACCCTGATGTGCGTTCCACAACACTTGTTGAGCTCATATAAATCATCTCCAATTATTTTATATACTTATATTTTACTCTTTTTCTGAATATTTTCAACACTTATTTGACATTAATTTCCTCACAGATAATATATGACCCATCCATTATAATTACTTTAAGTTTTTCTTTATCCTGTTCTTTTATTAATCCAGACTTTATTTTATATTCATCTAATATACTTTTAAATAGCCCCATTATACTCTCTGGTCCGTATGCAAAAGTTCCAAAGCCAGCTTTTATAATACTCTTAACAGATTTATCATAACCTATATACCTCTCAATATTTCTCAAGTAATCCATTTCGTTATTGAACACATTTTTAATCTTGTCTTCTATTTCATTCAAATCACTTGCGCTACCATTAAATGATAAAGAGTACATATCTTCATTATAATCTTTAAGTAATATATGTTCATTATATATATTCAAGAACCCAATTTCATTACTCTCTACTTTGTATTCTTTAACACCTTTGCACTTAATTTTATATTTTTCCTCATACCCATTAAATTTACTTAATTCCCCTGGTTTCACCTTGCCTTTAACAACTATTTCTTCTTTATCAAACTCTACTTTTTCAACTTTAAACTTTCCAATTTCTTTGCCAAAATAATTAAGTTTATCACTTAAATTTAATTCCAGCTTCATTGTTTTTTCAATGCATTTACTAAGATTAGGATATATCCCTTTAAGTTTATTAATATCTTTCAAGTCATCAATCTTAATTTTATTATCCTTTAATAATAAATCACATAAAAACACTTTATAAATAAGGTTATCTTCTATTTTTTTAGTCTCTATAATTCCTTCTTTTTCTAGTTTTTCAATAAAAGATGAGCTTACAAATAGAATTTTTTGAATATCCTTTATTTCCATCCTCACCATCTCCTTTTATTAATTTTACCACTACACAAGGGACAAAAAAAGAACTATCCCTAGATAGTTCTTTTTTGTTTGTCAATAATTCTTTTTATTTCTTTATCAAAATCTGATACAATATGCTGTTTCTTATTGTATTGATTATATTCATTCACTGCCTTTTCATCAGCTTTTTTCTTTGTTATCTTTCCAAAACCTTCCAATATTTCATACCTTCTAAATGATAAAAATGCATTTATGCTTTCAGCGAATTCTTCCATAGTAAAAGTATTTTCTCGTTCAATCAAGTCTTCAATATAATCAAAGTAACCTGATACAGCTCTTTCTAACTTTCTTATATCACCTTTTTCTAAATAATTTTTAGCAATTGTTACATCTGACTTTAATATTCTTCCATCCGGTGCATTTTTCCATGTTGAAAGCCCCATATATTCTTTTGTATTATCAGCCTTTTCATTAATAATTTCCGCAGCTGTATGTCCTGTAATCGCAAAATGAAATTTATTTTGAATCATAGCATAGAACTCTCTAGTTGTTACTGATTTATCATTATAATCAATACTACATTCTGCAAAAATATCCGTCACTTGCTGCCATATACGTCTTTCACTCGCTCTTATAGAACGTACACGTTCTAATAACTCTTTAAAATAATCTTTTTTAAATACCTGTTCACCTTGTTTCAATCTTTCATCATTCATAACGAAACCTTTAACCATATATTCTCTTAATACACTCGTCGCCCAGATTCTAAAACTCGTTGCTTTTGATGAATTAACTCTATATCCAACAGAAATGATAGCATCTAAATTATAAAAATTAGTTACTGTTCTCTGTTTTTTTCCTTTTATTGCTCCATGTTCAGTGGTTGTTTCCATTTTGGAAACAACCACTTCTTCTAGCAATTCACCTTCATTAAAAACATTTCTTAAATGCTTACTAATCGCAGCTTTTTGAACACCAAATAATTCGCCCATCATCTTTTGAGTTAACCATATAGTTTCATCCTTGACTATAGCTTTGATATCTACATTATCTTTTTCAACCTTATATATTAAAAAATTTAATTCCCTTTCCAAACCAATTGCCTCCTTTAGTCATCTTATTAAATTTTACACTATCCAACAATTTTTATCTATACTATTTATACAAACTACATCTTTATAATCACCAAAATATATAAATTATTTTATAAATGCTTACTATTGCATTTAATAAAAGAGTGCTTGTTTCCATTTTAGAAACAAGCACTCTTTTTATTTCAAATTAACGAGTATTTCTCATATACTTATTTTTTCTTTTTACCTGTAGATATTTCAAAATTAACTTTTTTACCTTTAATTGTATTTCCATCCATAGCTTTAAGTACTTTTTCAGCAGCACCTTGCTCAATTTCAACAAAACTAAAGTTTTTAAGTATTTCTATATCTCCTATCATATCTCCTGTGATATTAGATTTGTCTGCAACAGCTCCTACTATATCACCTTTTCTAATGTTATCTCTACTTCCAAGTGTTATAAACATTCTTGTCATATCTCCATTAGATCTTGATCTTCTAGATCCTGATTCTCTTCTACTACCTCTTGAATCTCTTCCTCTATCTCTGCTTCCTCTTGAGTCTCTTCCCCTATCTCTTGAGCTGTTAACATCTGATATATCAGCTAAGAACTTTCCACTTATCTCATTCTTAAAGAATGCAGCTACTATTTCATAAACATTATGTTTAGCTAAATCTGTAGTTTGTAAAAACTCAATGTATTCATTAAGTTCTGCTTTGTTTTCTAATTCTTTTTCAAGGTTAGCAACAAACTTTTGAAGCTTAACTTTCTTTACTTTATCAATGCTTGGTGCTTTAACTTCTGCTATATCAGTTTTGATATATTTAGTTATTTCTTGTAATTTTCTTTTTTCTCTATTATTTACAAGTGTATAAGAAGTTCCCTTGTTTCCAGCTCTACCAGTTCTTCCAATTCTATGAACATAATATTCATTTTCTTGTGGCACATCATAGTTAAATACTGTTTCTACTCCATCTACGTCAATTCCTCTTGCCATAACGTCTGTAGCAACTAATATTTCCATATGTCCATTTCTAAATCTTTCCATTACAACTGTTCTTTGTTCTTGTTTGATATCTCCATGTATTCTATCACAGATATATCCTTTCTTTTGAAGTTTTCCTACAACCTCATCAACAGATCTTTTAGTATTACAGAATACTATTGAAAGATTTGGATCATCAACTTCCATAAGTCTTGATATTACTTCTATCTTATCTTTTTCGTTTACTTTGATAAACTTTTGGTCTATATTTTTTGAAGTTACTTCTTTTCTCTTTATTTCTATTCTCTCTGGATTATCTAAGTATCTATTAGTTATAGCCTTAATTTGCTTTGACATAGTAGCTGAGAATAATAAAGTTTGTCTATTATCATCAACATTTTCAAGTATAGTTTCAATATCTTCTTTGAAACCCATGTTAAGCATTTCATCAGCTTCATCTAATATTACTGTGTTAACCATTCCTAATTTTAACGCTTTTCTTCTAATTAAATCTAAAATTCTTCCTGGTGTACCCACAACAAATTGTGGCCCTCTTTTAAGTTTTTGAATTTGTCTTTGTATTGGTGCTCCACCATATACAGTTATACTTGTTACTCCTCTATGATATTTAATCATCTTTTCAACTTCATCTGTAACTTGAAGTGCAAGTTCTCTTGTAGGACATACAATTATAACTTGAGGATATTTTTCTCCTGCTTCAACCTTTTCTATAACAGGTATAACAAATGCTGCTGTTTTACCAGTTCCCGTTTGAGCAAGTCCTAAAACATCTTTCCCTTCCATAATAACAGGTATTGCTTTTTCTTGGATAGGACTAGCTGTTACTATTCCCATCTCCGCTAGTGCTTTTTTTGTGTCCTCTGAACACTGTAAATCTTTAAATTCCATTAATATATCGCCTTTCTTTTCTAATCCCGACCATAAAAATAAAGGAATTAAATTCCTTTAGCAACAATTTCGATTAGAATCTTTTATTTTATATATAGCAGACAAATATATTATGGACATTCCACCTGCTATTAACAACTTAACAAGTGTATCATTATCGAAGAATAAAGTCAACTATATCTTGACATTAATAAAAATATATTGTATATTAAGTGTGCTGCTAAATATTAATGAAAGGAGTGATTTGATGGCAAGAAATAGAAGTCCACGTTTTAAAAAATGTAGAAGCCTTGGTCTTAATGTTTATGGACATTCAAAGGCTATGAATAGATTTAAAGAAAGTGATTCTAGAGAAGCTAAGAAACTTTCTGCATATGGACTACAACTTTTAGAAAAGCAAAGATTAAAAGAATACTATGGAGTTCTTGAAAAGCAATTTAAGATTTATGTTAAAGAGGCTTTTAAATCAAAAGAACAAACTGGTGAAGTTTTAGTTTCAAGACTTGAAAGAAGATTAGATAACATGGTTTACAGACTAGGTTTTGCTAACTCTTTAAGACAAGCTAGACAAATGGTATCTCATGGATTAATCCTTGTTGATGGAAGCAAAGTAAATAGACCTTCATTCAGCGTTGGTTTAAATACTGTTATTTCACTTAAGAAAGATCAAAAGGTATTTAAAGATAACTTTACTGATAACTTAAGTAATACATTACCATATATTGAAAAAGATAAAGATAGTTTCAGTGGTAAGCTTACAGCTATGCCTAAGAGAGATGAAGTTCCTATCGAAATTAAGGATCATCTAATTATTGAGTACTATTCTAAATTAATGTAAGTATCCAAAGGAAGCTGCTAATCAGCCTCCTTTTTTACTGCCAATTTTCATTTGTAATATAAAAAGAACTCTATTGAAAATTAAATTCAATAGAGTTCTTTTATTATTTACTCGAACAGTTTTAATCTGTACTAGTATACTCATCCTGATATACATTTATCTCTTTCATCATATGTGGTGAATATTCTAATGCTATAAAAAGATTTATCATTAAAGAAATTATAATTAAAAAAAAACACTTCTCACCCTTTATTATAAATAATATGAGTTTTGTTATTATATAGCTAATTATAATATAAGAAAAAAATAAGTCATATCTTGGTACATATATTATATTTAATGAATACATCCACGGAATCATGCTTATTGTCAGCATTGGTAAAGTTATAAGATATTGAGAACCTACTGCTATAACTCTTTTCAATCTAACAATATTAATTTCTTCTGAATACTTCATTTCAAGTTTATTTATTATACTTCTTTTAACCCATAATCCTAAAATTATATATATTGGAATAATTACTCCCTTAGTATAGGTTATTCCTATAAGTAAAATCATAAGTACATATATTATAATTGAACCTAATATTACATATAATATATTTGGGATTTCATAAAACATCATGTTTTTTCTCATAATTATCTCCTTCCCTCTTATTTTTAAAATAAAACTCTATTGAAAATTAAATTCAATAGAGCTTTTTATTATTTATTTAATGAATCTACAAGCATTTCATTAACTAGTTTAGGGTTTGCCTTTCCCTTAGTTTCTTTCATTACTTGACCCATAAGAGCTTTAATTGCCCTGTCTTTTCCATTCTTATAATCAATTACACTTTGTTCGTTATTAGCAATAACTGTATCTATTATTCCTTGAAGTGCAGAATCATCATTAATTTGCCCTAATCCCTTTTCTTCAACTATATCACTTGCTTTCTTTCCTGTATTCCACATCCCTGCAAATACTTCTTTAGCAACACTATTGCTTATAACGTTATTATCTATAAGCTTAATTAACTCAGCAAACATTTCTGGTCCAAAAGGAATTTTTCCTTCTTCTTTTTCATGCTCATCTAAAAGTCTATAAACTTCTCCCATTATATAGTTTGCCACCGCTTTACTATTATCAGTATGCTTAAGCACTTCTTCAAAGTAATCTGCAATACTTTTATACATTGCAATTGCATCAGCATCATAATCAGAAAGATTATATTTTTCTACGTATCTAGCTTTTCTTTCAGCTGGCATTTCTGGGATTTCTTTTCTAACATTTTCAATAAACGCTTCATTTATTTCCATAGCTACTAAATCTGGCTCTGGGAAGTATCTATAATCTTTAGCATTTTCTTTGCTTCTCATAGCTATAGTTTTTTCTTCTTTTTCATCCCATCTTCTAGTTTCTTGAGAAATAGTTCCTCCAGCTTCAATAACTTCAATTTGTCTTTTTGCTTCATATTCCATAGCCTTAACAGCATTACTGAATGAATTCATGTTTTTCATTTCTGTTCTAGTTCCAAATTCTTTAGAACCCTTTTTCATAACAGAAACATTAACGTCACATCTAAGTGATCCTTCATTCATCTTACCATCACATATATCTGCATATACAAGCATAGTTCTAAGTTTCTCTAGATATTCTTTAGCTTCGTCACTTGATCTCATATCTGGTTCTGAAACTATTTCTATAAGTGGAACTCCACCTCTATTAAAATCTACAAAAGTTCCCATACTAGTATGACTAAGCTTACCAGCATCTTCTTCTATATGTATTCTAGTTATTCCAATTACTTTTCCATTATCTAAAGTTATTTTACCATTCTCACAAAGTGGAAGATCATATTGTGAGTCTTGGTATCCTTTAGGTAAGTCTGGATAGAAATAGTTCTTTCTATCTTGCTTACTAAATTCTGTAATACTACAGTCCATTATAAGACCTGCTTTAACAGCCATTTCAATTGCTCTCCCGTTTACAACTGGTAATGTTCCTGGAAACCCAAGACATACTGGACAAACATTAGTGTTAGCTGGTTTTCCATATTCAGTTGAACAAGAACAATACATCTTTGTTTTTGTTTTAAGTGCAGCATGAACTTCTAGTCCAATAACCACTTCATAATTTTCATTTGTCATTTATATCACCTCTGAAACATTATTTAAATTTAATTTTTGCTCTAAAGCATAAGCTGCATTAAATAATGTCTGCTCATCAAAGTAGTTACCTATCATTTGAAGTCCTATTGGTAATCCATTGCTATCAAATCCACAATTCATTGAAAGCGCTGGAACTCCTCCAATATTAACTGGAACTGTACAAATATCTGCCATGTACATTTCAAGTGCATTATCACTCTTCTCACCAATCTTAAATGCTGTAGTTGGAGATGTTGGCGTTATTATTACATCATACTTATCAAATACATTTTCAAACTCATTTTTAATAAGCGTTCTTACTTGCATAGCTTTGTTATAATATGCATCGTAGTATCCACTACTTAGAGTATATGTTCCAAGCATAATTCTTCTTTTAACTTCTTCTCCAAATCCTTCTCCACGGTTCTTTGTATACAGTTCATCTAAGTCTTCAAATTCATCTGTTCTATATCCAAATCTAATTCCATCAAATCTTGATAAGTTTGATGATGCTTCAGCTGAAGAAATAACATAGTAAGCAGGAAGTGCTTTTCTTGTCATTGGCATAGAAATCTCTTCCACAGTTGCTCCCATTTCTTCTAAAGCTTTAACCGCAGCCATAACTTTATCTTTTACTTCATCACTTATACCATTAGCATAAAACTCTGTTGGAATTGCAATTTTCATTTCTTTAATTTTATTTTCATCAATGTTTCCGAAGAAATCTTCTACTCCTTTAGGCGCTGTTGTCCCATCCATCTCATCTTGCCCAAACATAGCACTTGCTACAAGAGCTGCATCTTTTGCATTCTTAGTGAATGGCCCAACTTGATCAAGTGATGAAGCAAATGCAACTACTCCATATCTTGATACTCTACCATATGTTGGTTTTAATCCTACAAGCCCGCATAAACTAGCTGGTTGTCTTATAGAACCTCCTGTATCTGATCCTAATGAGAAAGAAACTTCTCTAGCTGCAACTGCAGCTGCTGATCCTCCAGAACTTCCTCCTGGCACTCTTTCTAAATCCCATGGATTTTTTACATCTCCAAATGCTGAATTCTCATTTGATGATCCCATAGCAAATTCATCTAAGTTTGCTTTTCCTATTAGAATTGCATCTTCTGCTTCTAACTTACTATGAACAGTCATGTCATATGGCGATTCAAAGTTTTCAAGCATCTTTGATGCACAAGTTGTCTTTGTTCCAGTAACAAGCATGTTATCTTTAAGTGCATAAACTACACCTGCAAGTTTACCAACACTTTCCCCATTAGCAATTTTTTCATCTATTTCTTTAGCTTTATTTAAGGCTCTTTCTTTTTCTGTTGAGATAAAAGTATTTAACGTTCCATCTACTTCATCTATTCTAGCTATATAAGCTTCAACCACTTCTACTGCTTTTAGCTCTTTATTTTTAACTTTTTCAGTTATTTCCCAAGCTGATAAATTAATTATACTCAAGTTTTCTTCCCCCTACTCATTTATAACTTTTGGTACGAATACATACCCATCTTTATTATCTTTAGAATTCTCAATTAATTTTTTAACATCTTTAAAATCTTTAACTACATCTTTTCTAAATACATTCTTAATATCCATTATATGATAAGTTGGATCTATACCATCAGTATCTATCTCATTAAGCTCATTTACCATATTTACTATATCAGTTAAACTTTGCTGGTATTTAGCCAATTCTTTCTCATTTAATGATAATTTTGCTAATTTAGCAACGTTTAAAACTTCTTCTTTAGTAAGTTCCATATTATTCCCCCTTATCTTTTATCAATATACTATTTTAGCATAAGTGCTTTAATTTTCCAACTAACTCAGCTAAAATATAGGAAAGGAGTGATTTTATGGAAAGATGTTTCTGGGTAGGAAAAGATCAAATATATATAGATTATCATGATAATGAATGGGGTGTTCCTGTTCATGATGACAGAAAACTTTTCGAAATGCTTACATTAGAAGGTGCTCAAGCAGGCCTTAGCTGGATAACTGTACTAAAAAAAAGAGAAAATTATAAAAAAGCTTTTAATAACTTTGATGTAAGTAAAATAAGTAATTACGATCAAAACAAAATAGATGAATTATTGCATAATGAAGGTATCATTAGAAATAGATTGAAAATCAATTCCACTGTTACTAATGCCAAAGCATTTATTAATGTCCAAGATGAGTTTGGAAGTTTTGACAAATATATATGGAGCTTTGTAAATAATACTCCTATTATAAATAACTTTAAAACACAAGATGAATTACCAACCAAAACTGAACTCTCTGATAAAATTTCTAAAGATTTAAAGAAGCGAGGTTTTAAATTTGTCGGATCTACTATTATATATGCATATATGCAAGCTATTGGAATGGTAAATGATCACATGACAAATTGTTATAAACACATAAAAACTGATGATTAATCATCAGTTTTTATACTAGCCACACTGGAACAATATAATTACTTCTATCTATCGGTATTAAATCTTGGCTTAAACATATCACATTGCCCATACCTACATTCTTCTTAGTTTTATCAAGTATACTAAAATGTTTAATCGCATCTTTTTTAGGGTTACTACTCTTTTTTATCTCAATAGGACTTAGTTCATTATTTTCCTCTATTATTAAATCAATTTCTTTTTGATCCTTATCTCTATAATAATATATAGGCGGCCTCTTCCCCTGATTGTAATAACTCTTTACTATCTCACTAACTACATATGTTTCAAAAAACGCTCCGGACATGGCCGATACTTCTAAAACATCTGAACTTGTCCACCTAGTTAAATATGCACACAGACCCGTATCTAAAAAATATAAATTTGGTGCCTTTATTACTCTTTTAAGAGCATTGTTAGAATATGCTTCAACTAGTATTACTATTCCTGAAGAAACTAAAATAGATAACCACCTTTTTGCAGTTTGAGAAGTTATACCTATATCTCTTGATATATCTGCTAAATTTAACATTTGACTCGTTCTTGCAGCACAAGCAACCATAAATTTCATAAAGTCAAGTTCATTTCCTACTTGTGCTAACTCTTTAATATCTCTTTGTATATATGTATTTAAGTATGACGAATAATAACTTTCAATATCTTGATCTATTTCATACAACGCTGGCATGGACCCTTTGTAAATTCTTTCAAATACTTGCTTAACATCCATTTTTTTATATCTTTTATTCTTCTCTCTTAAATCATCTATATTCGTTATGTATTTACTTCCAGCAACTTTATTTATTTCTGAAGTTGAAAACCCCAACATATTTATTATCCCAACTCTTCCAGCTAAACTTTCACTTACATTTTTCATCAAATGAAACATTTGTGAGCCGGTAAGCCAAAAATTCCCCTTTTCTTTTTTTTCATCCACATATATTTTTATATATGCCAAAAGCTCTGGAGCATATTGAATTTCATCAATTATGATTGGTGGCGGATAACTTTCTAAAAACAATCCTGGATCATTTTTAGCTAATTCTCTTATCATTGGGTTGTCTAAAGTTACATAATTTCTATTATCACCAGCAACTTTCTTAAGCATAGTTGTTTTTCCTACCTGCCTTGGTCCCGTAATCAGTAAGACTGGAAATGATTTATTCATCTCTATAACCTTATTTTCTAACTCTCTTCTATAATACATATAACACCTCTCGACTATTTTGACTTATAATCACATTATAGTCGATCTAGTTAAAAAAATCAACAAACATTCGACTAATCATAAATTCCATTTAGATTTAGTCGCTTTACATTTTTGATTTAATACATTCAAAATTTCTAATAATATTCTATTGGTATTAACTTTTTGGTAATCATTAACAAAAAAACAATAAAAAAAGTACCTATCTAAAAAATTAGGTACTTAATAATTATTTTACTAACGTTCCACTTTTACCTTTTAAAGCATCCTTTGCTTTATCTAAAGAAGCTATAAGTGCCGTTCTACCTTCTTTTGATTCAACAAACTTCATAACTGCTTTAACCTTTGGAAGCATGCTCCCTGGCGCAAAATGTCCTTCTTCAATATATTGTTTAGCATTTTCAACTGTCATTACATCTAAATCTTCTTGGTTTTCTTTACCAAAGTTTATAGATACTTTTTCAACAGCAGTTAATATTACTAGTTGATCTGCATCTAAGTCTTCCGCTAACTTTTCTGATGCTAAATCCTTATCTATAACAGCTGCAACACCTTTAAGGTTTCCGTCCTCTTTTATAACAGGAACTCCACCTCCACCAACTGTTATTACTACATTGCCAGCTTCAACTAAAGTTTTAACTGTATCAATTTCAACTATTTCAACTGGAACCGGAGAAGCTACTACTCTTCTGTAACCTCTTCCTGAATCTTCAACCATTACATAACCTTTTTCTGATTCAAGTCTTTTAGACTCCTCTTCATTGTAAAAAGGTCCTATTGGTTTTCTAGGGTTTTTAAACCCTTCATCTTCTTTATCTACAACAACTTGAGTTACTACTGAAACAACGTTTTTATTTATTCCTCTAGTTCTTAACTCATCTCCAATAGATTGTTGAAGATGATATCCTATCATACCTTGGCTCATAGCCCCACAAACATCAAATGGCATAGCTGGAGTTTCACTATCAGCTACCTCATTTTGAATAACTATTCTTCCTACTTGTGGTCCATTCCCATGAGCTAATACTACCTCATATCCATCTTCAATCATATCTACCATATATTTACTTGTTTCTCTTATTACATTTAATTGATTTTCGGCAGTTGCCTCCATACCTTTTGCTTGAAGTGCGTTACCACCTAATGCTACAACGATCTTTTTCATGTCTTCCTCCAATCAATTTTTCAAAACATATGACAGGACATAAGTCCTGTCACATATAAGTTATTAATTTACTTTTCTATTACATTCCTAAACTTACACCAGCAGTTAACATTGCCATAACTACTACCATAAGAATAATTATAAATGGCATTACAAATTTTAGCCATTTTCCATAAGAAACTCTACCTAATGCTAATGCTCCCATAACAACTCCTGAAGTTGGTGTTAATAAGTTAACAATCCCTTCAGCAGATTGGAATGCAGTTATTATCATTGCACTTGAAACGTCTGCAAATCCTGCAAGAGGTGCCATTATAGGCATTGATAATGTTGCAAGTCCTGATGTAGATGGAATTAAGAATGACATTGGAATATAGAATAAGAATGCTAAGTTTGTAAACAATACTGATGACATTCCGCTAAGTCCAACCTCTCCCATATTAAGTACTGTTGCTGTCATTCCACCAGCATCCATAACTACTGATATCCCTCTAGCTGTACCAATAATTAACGCAACTCCTAATAAATCTTTAGCTCCTGCTACAAATGAATCTGATATTTCTTCTTCTTTTAATCCACCAACTATACCGATGATAACTCCACTTACTAAGAATAACATTGCTAACTCAGTGAACCACCACCATCCCATTTGTACAGTTCCACCTAAAATTGGTAATGCTGCTAATTTTGCATTCATATCTCCAAAGAATGTAACTCCAAAATCTTCCCAAGGCATTACACCCATAATCATTATAATAAATGTAATTATAAATAATGTATTAACAGCTTTTCTCTTACCTGTTAATTCTGGCATTTCTTCTGCAGACGCTTTTAAGAAATGCTTTTCATTTTCTTCCTTCTTATCTGCAATTAATGATTTTGAAGGATCAGCTTTTACTTTAGCTGCATACTTCATAACATAGAATATTGCTGCTACTAAAACAACAACTAACATAACTACTCTAAATAACATTCCATCTCCAACACTAACACCAGCAATTCCTGATGCAACTCCTGTTGCAAATGGGTTTACAGTTGAAGCTAAAACCCCAACACCTGCTCCAAGTAAAATTACTGCTACTGCTACTAATGCATCATACCCAGCTGCAATAAATATTGGAATTAAAATTGGATAAAAAGCAATTGTTTCTTCTGCCATACCATAAGTACTTCCACCTAATGCAAAAACTGTCATTAAGATAGGAATCATTATACTTTCTCTTCCCTTTAACTTTTTTATTAAGCTTCCGATTCCGGCATCGATAGCTCCTGTTTTCATAACTATACCTAAGAATCCACCTATAACTATTACAAAAAGACATACATCTAATGCATTAGTGAATCCTTTAAGTGGAGCTTGAACAACTTCCCAAGCACCTTGTGGGTTTTGCGCTATACTTTCATATGTACCTGCAATAGCTCCACCATCTTCATTTGTCTGATATTGTCCTGCAGGTACTATCCAAGTAAGTCCAGCTACTACTAATGTTATTAACATAAGTACTGAAAACGCACTTGGCATTTTAAAACGTTTCTTCATTTCTAGTTCCTCCTAAGTTATTTAATTTTTATTTAAAGCTACCTTTCGGTAGCTTATAAATCATGTTAATTATTTCCCTAGTGTTGCAACCATAATAGCTTTGATTGTATGCATTCTATTTTCTGCTTCATCAAACACAACTGAATGCTTACTTTCAAATACTTCGTCTGTAACTTCCATAGCTGTAAGTCCAAACTTTTCATTAATTTCTTTTCCTACTTTTGTTTTCACATCATGGAAAGCTGGTAAACAGTGCATGAAGATTACATCTTCAGCAGCATTCTTAATCATATCCATATTTACTTGATATGGCTTAAGTAATTTAATTCTTTCTTCCCATACTTCAGCAGCTTCTCCCATAGATACCCATACATCTGTGTAAATAGCATCTACATCTTTAGTTCCGTCTTCAACTGATTCAGTTAAAGTAATCTTAGCTCCTGTTTCTTTAGCAATCTCTCTTGCCTTAGCAACAAGCTCTTCATCCGGGAATAATTCTTTTGGAGCTACAGCTCTAAAGTCCATCCCCATCATAGCAGCACCAATCATTAAAGAGTTACCCATATTATTTCTAGCATCTCCACAATATGCAAACTTAATTCCTTTAAGTCTTCCTTTGTGCTCTTCTATAGTTAAGAAATCTGCTAAAATTTGAGTTGGATGGAATTCATTAGTAAGTCCATTCCATACTGGTACTCCAGCATACTTTCCAAGTGTTTCTACAACGTCTTGTCCAAATCCTCTGTACTCAATTCCATCGTACATTCTTCCAAGAACTCTTGCAGTATCTTCAATAGACTCCTTATATCCCATTTGAGATCCAGTTGGTCCTAAGTATGTAACATGAGCTCCTTGATCTAAAGCTCCTACTTCAAAAGCACATCTTGTTCTAGTTGAAGCTTTTTCAAAAATAAGTGCAACATTTTTTCCACTCATTCTTGGCTGCTCATATCCAGCATACTTAGCTCTTTTTAAATCTCTTGCTAAGTCTAATAAAAATCTCATTTCTGTTGGTGTAAAATCTAAAAGTTTAAGGAAATTTCTTCCTGTTAAATTCACTGCCATTTTATTACCTCCATTATATTTATATTAGTTTAAATCTTCTCTTACAAGTGGCATACTCATACATCTTGGGCCCCCACGACCTCTAGATAATTCAGAACTTGGTATTATAATCGTTTCAATTCCATGTTCTTTAAGTATTTCATTTGTAACATAATTTCTTGAATAAACTACAACTTTACCTGGTGCGATTGCAAGTGTATTTGATCCATCATTCCACTGCTCTCTTGCTGAATCAATAACATCTCCCCCTGCACATCTGATAAGTGTTACTTTATCAAGTTTTAAATATTTAGCTAAAATGTTTTCTAAAACATCTTCTTCTCTTTTTATTACTATATCATCACCATTTTTAGTGATTGAGAATACTGTAAGTGGTCCCTCAATTCCTGGATGAATAGTAAATTTATCATAATCTACCATTGTAAATACTGTATCTAAATGCATAAATGCTCTACTTGCTGGTATTTTGAATGCAAGAACTGTTTCAAAATTAGTGTTAGCTTCAAATAAGCTTCTAGCTAATTTTTCAACTGATTCAGCATCAGTTCTTTGAGATATACCTACTGCAACTAAGTCTTTAGCAAGTATTAATTCATCTCCACCCTCAATACAAGTATTATCATTTCTGTCTAACCATTTTGGCACATCTTGCCCTTTAAATCTTGGATGATAGTTAAAAATATATTTTGCAAAAATTGTTTCTCTTCTTCTTGTTACTGTTCTCATATGATTAAGAGTTATACCATTACCAATTGTTGCAAATGGATCTCTTGTAAAATATAAGTTTGGCATTGGATCTAAAACAAATGGATAGTCATCATTTGCAAGCTCTGCAAGTGACTTACTTTCATATCCAGCTATTTCAGTTTTTCTGATTCCAGCCATCATTTTATCTACTAAGTCTTTATTATCAAGCGTAGCAAAAAGTTCTTCAATATGTCTTTTTACTTCAGCACATTTTAAATCCCCTTCAAATAAAAACTCCTCGATGAATTCCGCTCTAACCGTAGGGTCAGCAATAGCCTCTGCAGTTAAGTCTTCTAAATAAAGAACTTCAACTCCATTGTCAGATAAAGCCTTTGCAAACGCATCGTGCTCTTCTCTAGCTATTTTTAAGTATGGAATATCATCGAAGAGTAATCTCTCCATTAAATCTGGTGTTAAATTTTCTACTTCTTTTCCTGGTCGATGTAAAAGAACTGTCTTAAGTCTTCCAATCTCAGATGTAACGTTTAAAACATTATTCATAATTATGTCCCCCTTCTTTATCATCCTATATAATTATATATAAAGGATTTTAGGCGGTCAACACCTAAATAAAAAGTTGCTGTATTCTGACATTTGAAACAATTAAAAAGCCTTGCTACGCAAGGCTTTTTGTTACATTTTGAATTTGTTTATATCATCAATTAGAGATTCAACACTTTCTCTAACTGTCATAGCATTGCTATTAATTTCATCAATATATGAATTTTGTTCTTCAATAGTCGCTGAAACTTCTTCAGTAGCTGCAGCAGTTTGCTCAGTTACACTAGATATTTCATCCATATTTTTAACAACTTCTATTTTGATTTCATTTAATAATTTAATCTTTTCATAAACCTTTTGAATACTATCACTTGAAGTTTCAATAGTTCCTTCAAGTTTTTCAAATATCTCTTTTGTATTATTAACCGCTTCTGTTTGAACTTCTGATATTTTTTTAGCACTATTTGCAGCACTAATAGCCTCTCTAGTTTCATTTAGAATTGATTCAATAACATTTTTTATTTCTTCTGATGAAGCTGAAGATTGCTCTGCAAGTTTTCTAATTTCATCAGCAACAACTGCAAATCCTTTACCGTGCTCCCCTGCTCTTGCCGCTTCTATTGAAGCATTAAGTGATAATAGATTTGTTTGTTCTGCTATCTGTGCAATAGCTTCTGTAAATGTATTTATCTTGTCAATTTGCTTACCAAGTACATCTACAACTTCTTTTATCTTATTAATAGATTCTTCACTTTCATTTTGTCTTTCCCCTAAAACCCTCATTGCATTTATTCCTTGTGAGTCCATTTCTTTCATGCTTTCAGATGATTCATACATTTCTCCTGAACTCTTCTCAATATCAGATGTATGCTCTTCAAGTTTATTAACACTATTTGCTGTCTTACTAGTAAGTTCAACTTGTCTAGTTGCTCCTTCTGCTATTTCCTCAACTGTCTTTGATATCTGTCCAATTGAAATTGCAGTCTGATTAGTCATTTCACTTAACTTAGCAACATTTCCATCTATTAAATTTGAAGTGTTTTTTGTCTTTCCTAATGTTGATTTTAAATTGCTAGACATATTGTTAAATGAATCTGCCATTTCACCAAACTCATCAGTAGTATTAATTGTAATAGTCTCATTTAAATCTCCTGATGCTATTTTAAATAAAGACTTATTTAATTTATATATATTTTTAGTAATCCATCTAGCTAATGCAATTGATACTAATACTACAACAATAATTGTAACTATTGATATTATAAATATTGAATTTTTAACATCGTTAGCTCCTGCAAAAACTTCTGCTTTATCAACACTTATTACTATTTTCCACCCTAATTTTTCATTAGTTTCAAATATTAATAATTGATCTCCATTATCAATTACACCTTCAACTTTTCCTTGCATTTTTCCCCATATATCTTTATCAGTATAGCTTTTAGCATTTTCTTCTGGATCTCTATGTGCTACCACTGTACCTTCACTATCTAATATATATATGTATCCTGTTTCACCAATTTTTGTAGTTGAAAACTCTTCTGAAATGTTAGCTAATGAAACATCCATACCTCCAACTCCAACAATTTTTCCATTACTATTAACTGATTTTGCAATAGTTAATATCATATCCCCAGTAAATGCATCAACATAAGGTGCAGTCCATACAATCTCTCCTGGCTTATCTGTCGCCATAGCATACCATGGTCTCGCTGTTGGATCATAATCTTTTAACTCTCCTGTTGGGTATTTATACATTCTTTTATTTGCTCCACCAAAGTATGTAAATCCAACACTTGGATTGTTAACAACATTTTCTTTCATCATATTATTAAATATATCTGCTGTAACTTTCATTTCCCCCAATGCGTTACCCACTGAATCATTAACAATTTGATCTGTCATATTATATTTAGCTAAATTTTCTGCTGCATCATTTTCTAAAAATAATGTTAATAAAATATTATGACTTTCAACAAACTTATTGATATTTTCATTAGATTTTTTAGCAATCTCTATAAAATCTCTTTCCGTTTGCTCCTCAAATCCATTATATGCCTTTGTATAAGATGATATCCCTAATACCATTATTGGCACTATTGCTACTACCATTATAGCTGCTGTAAGTTTAGCACCTATTCCATTTCTTAATCCCTTGATACTCATTTCATTGCCCCCTCATTAAGTTAAAAATTCTAGTTATCCTCCTTTCCTTTTCATTATATATAAGCCTCTAGCGAAGCTTACCAGCTAATTAACCTTTTAATTTTTCAATAAAATCTTCTTCTGTTATTATTGGAACATTTAATTCTTTCGCTTTTTTATTCTTTCCTGATCCTGATGTTATATCATTATTTATTAAAAAATCTGTTTCCTTAGTAACACTTTTTAATACCTTTCCACCATTTGTCTCAATGTCTTTTATTAATTCATCTCTATTTATATATTCTTCAAGTTTTCCTGTTATAACAAACTTAATATTTTCAAGCTTATTTCCCTTTTCAACTTTCTTAAACTTTAACCATTTCGTAACCTTTTTCATACTAGCACTCTTTATACCATTTGTAAAATACTTTTCCACTTCGTCGGCTATTTTGTACCCAATGCCTTTTATTTCAAGAATTTCATCTTTACTTGCATTTACTATTTTTCCCAAATCATCATCAAAATGATCAGCTATAAGCTTTGCATTAGCAACGCCTATTCCTTTTATTCCTAGTGCATAAATAAAATTATAGAGTTCGGATTCTTTGCTTGATTTTTCTATAGATTCAATTAAATTTGTATATGACTTTTTCCCTAATCCTTCAATATTAATTATAATATCCTTATGATTTTTTATGTCATATATATCTGTATAGTCTTTAAGAACCTTATTTTGTATTAGTTTTTCAATTGTTGATTCTGAAAATCCTTCTATATTCATAGCATTTCTTGAAACATAATGGGCAATCCCTTTGATCCTTTTAGCAGGACAATCTTCATTTATGCATGTCAAAAATTCCGCATCCTTACTACTCTTAATAACAGTTTTTTCTTCACACACAGGACATTTTTCAGGAATCTTAACTGTATTTGATTTTGTTTTATTTTCTAATATTTGTGGAATAATCATGTTAGCCTTATATACGCTTATTGTATCACCTATTCCTAGTTCCAAACTTTTAAATATGCTTAAGTTGTGTAAACTTGCTTGCTTTACTGTTGTTCCCTCAAGTTCCACTCCTTCAAAAATAGCAACTGGGTTTATAAGTCCCGTTCTAGATGCTGACCAGAAAATTTTTTCAAGCTTAGTTTCTCTTACTTCATCCTTCCACTTAAATGCCATAGAATCTTTAGGAAATTTACTCGTAACTCCCAACAATTTTGATTTTTCTATATCATTCATTGTTAACACAAGCCCATCTGAAGCAAACTCAACCTTATTAACATTTTCCTTAAACTTTTCAACATATTCACCTATATTATCAATCTTAGTTAAATAATGCTCTACAACTTCAAATCCTAAATCTTCTAGGTATTTAAATTTGTTGCTCTTCTTATTTTTAAAGTCTAAATTTTCTTCTGTTATAAGCTGAAAAGCATAAAAATTCACTTTTCTTTCACTAACAACTTCATTGTTAAGCTGTCTTACTGTTCCACTGCATAAATTTCTTGGATTTTTATATTGATCTTCTATTGGAAGCTTACTATTAACAAAATCAAAATCCTTATTTTTAATTACTGCTTCTCCTCTTATTGTCAGTACTCCTTTATTTGAAATAGTTAAAGGTATATTTTGAAACTGCTTAACATTATGAGTTATATCTTCTCCTACTTCTCCAGTACCCCTTGTTACGCCTCTTACAAGCTTACCATCTTCATACCTTAACACAACCGTAAGTCCATCTAATTTCCATGAGATAACGCCTTCTTCATCTCCTAAAAACTCTTTAAGCTCTTCAACTTCTTTTGTTTTATCAAGTGATAGCATTTTAGAATCATGCTTCACCTTCTCTAAACTATTTAAAAGCACATATCCAACATTTTGTGTAGGACTATTTGATAGAATAATTCCTGTCTCATTTTCTAGCTCTACTAATTCATCATATAAATCATCATATTCTTTATTGCTCATTATTTCTCTGTTTTCTTGATAATAAGCCTTTGATGCTTCATTCAATTTTTCAATTAATTCTTTTATCCTCTTAAGTGAATTCAAATAAATCACCCTTTCATCTTTAATCCTACAATATAACCCTCGTATAACTTTTTATCATTTATATATTTAATTCCTTCTTCATAACTAATAAAATTCATGTTTACTAAGTTAGCGACTGATTTTTCCATCATAATCATTTCGCTAGATGTTAATAATTCATTTTTTATTAAATGTGTTTTACCTTCTCTAATTATATTTGAAACAGCATTATTTACTCTTAACACTTCCTTAGCTAAAAATCTTCTACTAGAATCCTTTGATTTAATTAAATTTTGAGTTATTACCATCTTAAGTTCTAATGATAGCTGCATTTTAACTTGTGATACTTTATCCTTATCGCATGAATCTAAAACTCTATCAATAGTCTCTGAAGCACTACTTGTATGCATAGTTGCGATTACTAGTTGACCTGTTTCAGCAGATGTAAGAGCCATTTCAAGAGTTTCCATATCTCTAATTTCCCCTACAAAAATTACGTCTGCATCTTCCCTAAGAGCTCCTCTTAATCCCATCTTGTAATCTAATACATCTTTTCCTATCTCCCTCTGAGATATATATGATTTTTTTGACTCGTGAATATATTCTATTGGATCTTCAACTGTTACTATATGCTTTGACATAGACCTATTAATATAATCTATAATAGCTGAGCTTGTTGTACTCTTTCCTGATCCAGCTGATCCTGTTATAAGTATTAATCCTTTGTTTAACTTCGATATATATTCTGCTTCTTTTTCCATCTCTATTTCATTTACTGTTAGTATCTTATTTGGCAAAAATCTTATTGCAAATGATATTTTCCCCATTTCTTTGTACATATTAACTCTTATTCTGGAATCAAAAGCTTCAAGCCCAAAATCTATTTGAAATTCTTCATTAAATTTATTTATTAAGTTTGTATCTATATTCTCATTTATAAACTCATCTATTTCATCTTTTGCAATTTTATTTTCTCTAAAAACCTTAAGTTCTCCATTAATCCTAACTCTTGGAACTTCACCTTCAAGCAAATGCAAATCTGAAACATTTGAATTTATAGCTTCCTTTACAATATTTGTAATCAATTTAATCAACCCTGTCTATATTTAAAAATTTAATATTGCCACCTTCTAGAACTAATTCTGCAGCTGCCTTTTCTCCCGTTTGTGGCATTACAATACTGACTTTTTCTTCAAGCTTTTTGTTTTTAAGTAACTTTTCTACTACTTCATTTGTTAATTCATACTTATAGTTTTCTAATGCATTTTTCCATATACTATATTTACATCCATTTTTCCAATTACTACAGAAATATGCTTTGCTATTTTCAAAAATTCTACCATCTTCACATGAAGGACATTTTCCAAGTCCCCCCTTTGCTTTTATCTTGCTCTCATTTTTAAAATATACATCTTTTCTAAGCTTTGGCTCTATGTCAACTAAATAATTAACGTATCTATAAATACTTCCCATAAATTTTTCCATTTCCATATTTCCCTTAGCAATTTGATTTAATCCTTTTTCCCATTTACCTGTTGTTATTGGCGATTTAAGTTCTTTAGGAACTACACTAATTAGCTTCATGCCCTTTTCAGTTACTCTAAGATTTTTCTTTTCTCTTTTAACATATTTAACACTAATTAGACGTTCTATAATATTTGCTCTAGTAGCTGGCGTACCAAGTCCACTTTCTTTAAGTTTTTCTTTTATTTCTTCATCTTCTACAAATTTACCAGCATTTTCCATTGCAGATAGTAATGTTGCTTCATTATAAAAACTTGGAGCTTTTGTTTTTTTAGTAATTATCTCAACCTCTATATTTTCAAATACATCATCTTTTTTCATAACTGGTAATAACTTATCCGTATCATCATCTTTCTCGCCTTTATAGACTTCTTTCCAACCTAACTTTTTAAGCATTCTTCCTTGAGAAATAAAATCTTCTCCCTCTGATTTTAAAAATATTTTAGTTGTTTCATATTCATACTTTGGATAAAACACACACAAAAATCTTTTAACAATAAGGTCATATATCTTTGCTTCATCGTCTCCTAGCAAATTAATTTTAGGGTTTACATTTGTTGGAATTATTGCGTGGTGATCTGTAACCTTTTTATTATCAACAATCCTTTTTGTAATAGGAAGTTTATCTAAACTCTCAATGTATTTAACATTGTCGCTGTATTTTGTATTACTTAACTTACTGACCGTACTTTTAATGATTGGAATCATATCATCACTTAAATGTCTACTATCTGTTCTAGGATATGTAACCATCTTTCTTTTTTCATATAAGCTTTGAACAATTTTAAGCGTTCTATCTGCACTGAAACCAAACTTTTTATTTCCATCCCTTTGAAGTTCAGTTAAATCATAAAGGAGAGGATGATTAATTTTTTTCAGCTCTTTTTCTATATTTTCAACTTTTGAACTTTTATTCTTAACTTTATCAAATATTTTATTTGCTTCTTTTATACTTAATATTTTACTATCATTTTCCTTAATATTTATCCATAAACTTTCAAATTCATTATATTTCACTTTTATTTCATAATAATCTTGTGGTTTGAAATTTTTAATTTCATTTTCTCTTTCTGCAAGAATTCCAAGTGTTGGTGTTTGAACTCTACCTATTGGCAAAAGTGAATTATATCTCACAGTGAAAAGTCTACTTGCATTCATTCCAACTAACCAGTCTGCTTCAGACCTAGATTTAGCAGAATAGTAAAGATTATCATACTCTTTTCCTTCTTTTAAGTTATCAAATCCATTTTTTATAGATTCATCTGTCATAGATGAAATCCATAACCTCTTAAAAGGTTTCTTAACACCTACCTTTTCATATATATATCTAAATATTAACTCTCCTTCGCGTCCACTATCTGTAGCGCATATAAGGGAATCCACTTTTTCATTTTTAATTAACTTTTCTAAAATTATAAATTGTTTTTTTGTTTGACCTATAGTTTCAAGTTCCATTTCTTCTGGTATTATTGGTAAGTCTTCTATTTTCCATTTTTTATATTTAACATTATATTCCTCTGGTGACTTAAGCGTTATTAAATGCCCTACTGCCCAGCTAACAATATAATTTTCTCCATAATAATAACCATCGCCTCTTTGATTCGAATTAAGAACCTTAGCAATATCTTTTGCAACGGATGGTTTTTCTGCTATCACAAGTATTTTCCCCATAAACTTCTCCTTAAGTTTTCTTACTTATATAATACCTAATTTTCAGCAACAAAAAAAGGGCTATTTGAATATTAAATAGCTCCTTTTATACAAGACTCGTAACTTTGCTTTCTTTTTCAACCTTACTAAGGTAACTTACAACTGAAAGTCCTGCAATTAACCCTTCACCAACAGCTTTTGCAACTTGAAATGGCTTCCCAGTACAGTCTCCTGCTGCATAAACTCCTCTTATATTTGTTTCCATGTTTCTATTTACTTTTATAACATTTTCATCTAGCTCAATACCTTTTATTAATTGCCCAATAGGCATTGTTTCTCTTAATATAAATAATCCATCTATTTCAACTTTGTGGTTCTTCATTTTTAAAACTTTCACATATTCCATACCCTCAACCGCAACTGGCTTGTCATATAAAACTTCTACATTTTTAGGAAGCTCTTCATTAATCTCAAATTTAGGTATTAAATATAATTTTTCTACTATTTCAGATAAATATTTAACTTCTTCAAAATATTCATTTTTATCTTCTGCTACTACTGCAACTGTCTTATCTCTATAAAGCATTCCATCACATGTAGCACAATAACTTACCCCTCTGCCTACAAATTCACTTTCACCATCAAAGTATTTTGCCTTTGCTATTCCAGTAGCTAATATTATTGTCTTTGCATCTATAAATTCGTTATCAACATTTAATGTATAATGACTTCCCATATCATAAACTTCTACTACATTACCTTCGATAACATCTACTCCTAATTCCTTAGCATGCTTTGCAAATGAATTAACCATTTCTTCGCCCGTGAGCTTAGGCATTCCTAGATAATTGTTTACTTCCTCAGCCTTATACAAAAGACTAGTTTTAGGATCTTTACCAATAACTTTTACTTCCTTATTCCTTATTACCGCATTTATAGCTGCTGAAAATCCTGCTGGTCCCGCTCCAATTATCGCTATATCTAACATATTATCGCCTCCTTTTCAATCATTCTTTACTAATTATAACACCCTAAAAACCCCTATGCAACTGAACGTTATTCATTTTATTTTTATTCTTTGCATTCTATTAAATGTTATTGTATAATATTTTTGACTGAATATATAAAAGGGGGCAGTTAAATGGCTGAAAGCAAAATTTTACTTGAGTCAGGAACAAATGAACTTGAAATCGTTACTTTTGACGTTGCTGGAAATACATATGGTATAAACGTTGCAAAAGTAAATAAAATTCTTCCTGTTCAAGAATTATCAATGGTACCAAAGGCAAGTCCGTGCATCAAAGGGATTTTTCAATATATGGAGAGAGTTGTACCTCTAGTATCACTTGAAAAATATCTAAACTTAGGGGCTTCTGAAACACCTGAAAAGAACAAGATTATAGTAACTCAATTCAATGGGGTTTTTAGTGCATTTGATGTTCATGATGTATCTAGAATACATAGAATTTCTTGGGAAAGTGTTGAAACACCTGATGCTGACTCTGTTACTTACAACGAAGCTGTTACTGGTGTTATAAGAATGGGCGAAAAAATTATACTTTTACTAGATTTTGAAAAGATAATTTATGAAATTTCTCCACACCATGAAATGCTTAGCGACAATGATTCTAATGATGCTAGATTTAACTCTAATGTTAGAAGTTCAAAAGCAGTTTTAATAGCTGAAGATTCAGAGATGCTTAGACAAGTATTAGAAAACACTCTAAAAAAAGCTGGTTATACTAACTTAATCAAGTTTACTAACGGTTCTGATGCTTGGGATTACATGGATGCTATAGCAAATGGAAATCCAGATGGTCTTGTTGTTCCTGAACTAGTTATAACTGATATCGAAATGCCAAAAATGGATGGGCATAGATTAACTAAGTTAATAAGAGAAACTAAAATGTTTTTAGAATTACCTATTATCATTTTCTCATCTTTAATAAATGAGCAAATGTATGATAAAGGAGTTTCAATTGGAGCTTCTGAGCAAATATCAAAACCACAATTATTAAAACTTATTCATGTACTTGATGAATATTTAATGTAAATAAAAAAAGTTGGAATTAATTCCAACTTTTATTTTTTTAACTAAATAATTTATCTAAACTAGCTACAAGCATAAAATTTCCTTTTATTTTTATAAGCCCTGTCATGAAAGCTCTTTGAAGAGTTGTTTCATTTTCAATTATTTTATTCCAATCACTTTCATTAGATGTAATCATCAAATCAAAATCTTCTATAAGTCCTCTTCTATACTCGTTATCGCCTTCAGTATTTATATACCCTTTAAATCCATTAACACCTTCTATATAGAGCTGAATTTTTGAATTCATATCAATTTTATTTCCACTTACTATCTTATCAACTGTTTTACTCTCAAGCTTATTTTCATAGACTTCTTCAAAAACTTTTGTTGCTTCTATCTCTTTTTCTTCTTCTCTTTCTTTCTCAACACTTTCTAATTGTTTAGTAAAAAACTGTGTTAATTCTGTTATGTTATCATTATTTAATCTTTCACTTGAAAATACAGTAAAATGACCTTCTTCAACTTTATTTTCTTTTATAACTTTAGATTTTTCTTCAAAAAGTTTATTAAATAATTCTAACCTTGAATCTAATATTGTTTTGAATAATATATCATTTTCAATATTTTCAATTTGAGCAGTTAATGCTGATATCTTTCCAATAGGAATTGATCCAAATTCTTTGAACACATTTAAAATATTTTCAGCTATATATTCTTCATTATGCGAGTTTGATATAACTACAGCAAAAGCATATTTATCCATAAATACTTTTGAGTATTTATTTATATTCAAATATTCCATAAACACTTTTAGCACTCCTGATACTCCATAAAAGCATTCTGGTGTCGCTATTATGAAACCATCCGCTGTAGAAATTTTATTCATTATTTCTTCTATTATTTCATTTTCACTTCCTTCATAATAAGGAATATTATAGTTTGTTAAAAATACACTCTCAACATCTACATTTGCATTTTCAAAATAATTATATATATATCTAACCCCTCTATTGAGTGGGTTTTCTAAATCAATATTTCCGCCATTAATTACTACTATCTTCACGCTATAACCTCTTTCAATATATTTCGTCTATACACTATTATTATATATTTACCTACAAATGTAAATAGAATATTAAATTAATTTCTTGATTTATGTCAGAATTTTTCGTACAATTAGAATACACTACTAAAAAAGGAGCGATAATATGTGTACTTTAGATACATTCAAAGCTAATGATTTAGATTTTTCTGAGCCTACTGATGCATTAAGAGTTGGGTATTTAAAAGAAGCTACCGGAGCACTTAGAGAAGCTACTCTAACTGTTAACGTTGATGATTGCGATAAATTTGCAAATGTAGCTTCAGCATTTGAAGGTGTTATCATTCATGCAAAAGATTTTTTTGGCTGTGAAACACCTGATGAATCTGATTTTTCAAAAGTTTCAGTAACAACTCTTTGCTTAGAGTTGTGCGACGTATCAAACCAACTTAAAGCAAAAAGCACTTCTGAAGAACTAAATAATTCAATTGATGATGCAGTTTCAACTACACGTAAGCACTTTAGTTCAACTGAAAGTCAAACAATTAATTTTTCACTATAAAAAAAGCAAGTGCATTTTAGCACTGCTTTTTTATTCTTCTGTTTTTAATTCTTTATGTAATGTTCTAATAAAGAACAATCTTAATATTCCCATTGCTGGCACTGATAAAAACATTCCTAAAAGTCCAAAATATGTTCCCCCTACAACAATTGCAAGAATTATAAATAACGGATGTAACTTAACACTATCCCCAATTATTTTAGGTGCTATTATGTTACCATCTATATTTTGAATTATTATTAATGCAATTAGTGCATATAATCCAACCATTGGATTTCCGCTTAATAACCCAATAATTACTGCTGGTACAGCTCCAATAAATGGACCAAAATATGGAATCATATTTGTAAGCCCTACAATAAATCCTACTGCTGATCCATATGGTAAGCCTATTGCTGTTAAGACTATAATACTTATAGTACCTATTATTAAAGCATCTACTAATTGTCCCTTTATGAATGCCATTAATACTGTATTAACATCTTCTAAGTATCCTTTAGCATTTGTATTTATTTTCTTGTGTAGTACCTTTTCAAAAAATACTTTCAGTAAACTTCTAAAATAGTCCTCATCTTTAAGCAAATATACTGACATTGTTAGAGCTATTAACATTGTCATTAAATTTGATGTTAATGCCCCCAAGTATTCAATTGTTCCCCCAAAGAAATTCCCAATAGAATCATTAACTGCTTTTGCTACTTCCATAATCTGTGCTCTTATATTCTCTGATACTTTTATATGAACTAGTTTTTCTTCTAGCCCTTCAAACATATCACTCATGTGCATAAATCTCTCAGTTACAGTCTTAGACATTTCTTCAATTGAAAAGTTACTGCTTATTTCTCCAACTATTACTGTATACACTAAGAATAATAGTAAAAATAGTGACATAATCACTGTTAAATAAGATAAAAATATAGATTTACCTTTTCTCTTTTTAACTTTAAATCTTGCTAACAATTTTTCAAAAAAGTTAACTAATGGCTTCATTAGGTAAGCAATTACAAAACCTATTATAAGCGGTTTAATTGATCCAATTAAAGACATAACCATTCCAACTATTCCTGATATATTACTTAACATTAAAAATATTAAATAACATATTGTAAAAGTAATCACTGTATACATTGAATAGTTAAGGAATTTTTTTTCAAATTCTAACTTCATTTTTTTCCTCCTAATTTATTTTATACTCTCTATTTTATATCATTTTGTAAGAAAAAAAAAGCTTTATATTCCTTTAATATAACCTCTTTTATGATATAATTATATAAATAATATTTAAAAAGAGGTTGAGTATGAATATAGAAAATAAAGTTATTAACGGAAAGTATAAAATTAAAAATCTTATAGGATCTGGTGCAATGAGTTACGTGTACCTAGCTGAAGACTTAGAAAACGATATTGCTGTAGCTATTAAGTTATTAAACAAAGAACTTACTTCTACTAGAATTGAAGACATTATTCGTTTTAAAAATGAAGCTGCTACAATATCAAAGTTAGATTCAGAAAATATAATTAAAATCTATGAAGTTGGTGAATATGAAAATACACCTTATATCGTCATGGAATATTTTAATGGACAAAACTTAAAGTCTTTTGCCAACCTTAACCCTCTTTCAACAAATGAAACTCTTGATATTATTATAAAAATATCTGAGGCTTTAAACTATGTTCATAGTGAAAATATAATCCATAGAGATTTAAAACCTGAAAATATACTTGTTTCAAAAACTAATGAAACGATAACTATCAAAATAATAGATTTTGGTCTAGCACAAGTTAAAAAATTCATGAAAAGTTCTGAGAAAATAGCAGGTACATTTAGTTATATGTCTCCTGAGCAGACAGGCGTTTTAAAGAGAAATGTAACTGAGCAAAGCGACCTATACTCACTAGGAATAATTTTCTATGAGCTAATAACAGGTTCTTTACCTTTTATAGGAACAAATATAAATTCTATAATACACCAACATATAGCAAAAGTTCCTACTGCACCATCAAAATTAAAACCTGATGTACCTTTTGTACTTGAAAAAATAATACTAAAGTTACTTGAAAAGGAACCAAAAAATAGATATCAAAGTGCTCATGGTCTTTTTACTGATTTATCTAAATACAGAAACGGTCAAATAGATTTTGATCTTGGTTCAGAGGACACGTTAAAACTTAATTATAAACCTGATTTTATAGGAAGAGAAAAAGAAATTGCTATTTTAAATACTTTTTTATCTTCTACATTAAATGGTGCGGGTAATATATGTACTATTTCTGGTGAAGCTGGTTGCGGTAAATCTAGATTATTAGAAGAATTTAGAGGTACGGCACTAAAAAATAAAACTGCTTTTTTAGAGGGGCATTGTTTTCAAAGCAACAAAAAACTACCTTACTCACCATTTAAAGATGCTATTGATAATTATATAAAATATTTTAAAAATCACTCTGAGCATCTACGTGAAGAAATAAAGGGAAAAATAACTAAAAAATTCTACAAAGATGCTAATATATTATTAAGTTTTAATCCTGAGATAAAAGAATTAATAACTCTTGATAATTTCCATGAGATAAATATTAACGAAAAAAAGTATTTAAATATAATCGCTGATTTTATAGTATATATTTCAGAAATTGAAAACGGACTCATATTAGTTATAGATGATATACATTGGGCTGACAAATCAAGTATTACTTTCTTTAATATTCTAGCTAATAAAATTTTAGATAAGCCACTATTTTTAATAGCTAGCTATAGAGAAAACTATGAATCAATTAAAGTTCATTCATTAAAATTTGGTAAAACACCCTATTTTGAACTTAAACTTACATCTTTAGATAAAGATAGTTTAAATAAATTGATTGCAAATATTTTATATGATAAATCTTTTACAACTATTGATATTGCTAATTTCATTTTCAACAAAAGCGGAGGTAATCCTCTTTTCTCAATTGAAATTCTTAAACATTTAATAAGTCAAAATGCAATCGTAAAAGAAAATCAACTTTGGAAATTTAATAATCAAATATTAGAAAATTTACAGATTCCTTCTACCGTTGTAGATATCTTGATCAAGAAGCTTTCTAGTTTAACAGATGAAGAAGTTAAAATTTTATCCTATATAGCTATAGTGGGTAAAAAATTTGATATAAACCTACTCTTCCTTTTAGATGAATATGAAAAAGGTAAGATAGTATCAGTAATAGATAAATCTATATCTTTACATATACTTGAAAAGACTCTTCATAACCAAGACAAGTTAGCATTTACACATGATAGAATTCGTGAAGCCTTCTGTGAAAAACTTTCTGAAAAGGCACAAAAGAGACTTCATCTAAAGGTTGCTGAAACATTAGAACTCAAAAAAGATGAATGTACTATAAATGATTATTATGATTTAGTTTATCACTATAGTAATGCTGGAGATGACAAAAAAACAATAGAATATGGCTTTATATCTGCAATGAAATCAAAAGAAAACTTTGCATATAGAGATTCCTTACATTATTTTTTATTAATAATTGATCTTTTAGAAGAACATGAAATGAAAAATGGAAAGCTATGGTTCAATTGTATGGAGAATATAGCAGAGCTTTACTTGTTATTAAATAAAACTGATAAATCTATAGAAATATATAATATATTATTATCTGACACAAAAGATAATCTTAAGCAAGCATCTATATTTAAAGGGCTTTGTGAAGCTAACTTCCAAACTGGAAACTTAATGCTATGCGAAAAATATGCAAGGCAAGCGCTTAGTATATTAGGTCACAAATTACCTAAAGAAAATTCTAATATTCTTGCACTTAAAGTATCTTTACAATTAAATAACTTAAGAACTATAAATAAAGATTCTAAAAAATATATTAAAACAACTACACTATTTAGAATCTATGAAATATTAAGCAAAATTTATATTATTAATGATATTAAAAAATATAAATATACAAACTACAAGTTATTAGAATTAGCAAAGTCTACTTATAGTTTTAAAAATAATGAGATCCTAAAATACTTAATACGTGGTAATTTATGTCTTATTAATCATAAATATCATAAAGCTAAGAAAATGTATTTCAAAGCTCTTCAAAGCGCAAAAAAGATTAACAACGTAGAGCTTATGAGTGAAATATACCAGAATCTTGGTTTTTTATACGAATGGCAAGGTATATATGAAAAGAGTATAGGTTTCTTTAATAGCAGTAAAAAAATTCTTGAAAAAATTGGAGATAATGCGAATTTATCAACAACTCTATCAGGAGTTATACACTCAAATATGTATTTAGGTAACTTTAAAGAAGTTAGAAGATTAACTGATTCATTCTTTAACCTTGCAAATAAATCGCATAATAATTTACATTTAGCCGCAACATACATCTATTATACTCAATATTTCTTAGCACAAGGTGAGTTAACACACAGTGAATACTATGCAACTAAAGCATTAGATTTATCTAACTCAAAGAATAATCATCATTGTTATTTTTTATCTAATTTAAATCTCGGAATTTTAAATATGTATAAAAACAATCTTGATTCTGCATTAAAGTATTTGAGCAGAGCTCATACACTAAAAATGAATAATAACCTTATGAGTCAATATACTGTTTTAACAGAAGCTTATATGGCTGAGTGTTATATTGAAATGTATCATGAAACTCTAAACAAAAAGCTATTAGCTAAAATTAATAAATTATCTAAAAAGGCTGTTTCTGACACTAAATTTTCTTTAACTTCTAAAGGTATTGCCCTTAGAGTTAGAGCTGAATACTATAATTTAATTAATGAAACTAATAGATCTGAAGATTTATACCTTGAATCTATAAATGTACTTAGTAAATCAAACAGGATATATGAACTTGCTATAAGTTATTATAAATATGGAAACTTCTTAGCAAAATTCGAAAGAGTTTCTAATTCGAAAGACATGTATGACAAAGCATATAGCATATTTAAAGAAATTGATTCTAAAATTTACTTAACTAAACTTAGAAAAATACTTAATATAGAGAATCCTAATCAAATATCAAATCAAGGTACTTATACTGAAGAACTTAAATATAGTCAAAAACTTTCTTCAATTATAAACCTAAGTCAAAGCATTAGTTCTATACTGAAATTAGATGAACTACTTGAAAAAACACTTTCAATAGCTATGGAAGTTTCGGGTGCGTATAGAGGATATTTAATGTTATATGATAACACCAATGATAAGCTTGAAATAAAAGCTCAAAAGAATTTAAATGCCTCTGAAGAAAACGAAGAAACTTATTCAATGAGCATAATTAAAGATGTTATTGAAAAAGAAGATATCGTACTAATAACTGATGCTTCTGAAGATTATAGGTATATAGATTCCAAAAGTATTGTATGTAATAATTTAAAATCAGTTATATGTGTTCCGCTTAAGTTCAATAACGAAATTACTGGTGTTTGCTATTTAGATAATCCATTATCTAGTTCAGTATTTACTGAAGATGATATTGATATCTTAAAAGTTATAATGACGCAAGCAGCTATTTCTATTGAAAATGCAAAACTTTACCATATGGCTATAACCGACGGATTAACAGGACTTATAATACATAAACATTTTAAATACTTATTAGAAAGAGAAATTGCTAATGCTGCTAAAAAGCATGATACTACATCACTTATAATGTTTGATATTGACCACTTTAAGCATTTTAATGATACTTATGGTCACCAGGCTGGTGATGAAGTATTAAGGCATCTTTCAAAGACAACTAAAGAAGCATTTAGAACAAGCGATATTATATCAAGGTATGGTGGTGAAGAATTTACAGTAATTCTCCCAAAAACTGATTCAATATCAGCTGCAAAAGCTGCTGAAAAACTTAGAAAGAAAATTGAAGATACTGTTGTGTCATATGAAGGTGAAGAACTTAAAGTAACTATTAGCTTAGGTGTTGCTACCTACCCTAACCATTCTGTAGATATGCAATCGCTTATAAAAGCTTCAGATACAGCCCTATATGAATCAAAAGAAACTGGTAGAAACAAAGTATCTGTATATAATTCTGATCAAAATATAGTAAGTTTAAATGAACTTGTAGAAAATGTTGCTATTATAGATTCAGACCAAAACTTTAAAGTCAAACTTGAAGATATTGTAAAAAAAGCAAGTACTCAAGGCGTTGATGTATCACTTCTAATATTCTCAATAGATAATTTAGAAGAGCTTACTAGTACATATACTCATCATATTAAGGATAATATTTATGATACACTTTCAACTGAAATAAGTAGACACTTTAGACAAAGCGACTGCCTGTTAAAATATTCAGATGAAAAGTTTGCTTTCATATTATTCAAGACTGATTATATAGGTATTGACTTTGCTGCAAATAAACTTAAGTCACTTATTGAGAAAATTGATTTCTCTTATAAAAATAAAATATTCAAAGTTACTACTAGTATAGGTGGTGCTACATACCCTTACAACACTGATAGCATAGATGTTCTTGAAGATTTAGCTCTTAAATCATTCAAAAAATCTAGAGATCATGGTATAGGAATGGTTACAGTTTGTGACAACAAAAAAGAAGATTAAATTAATCTTCTTTTTTTATTGTTATTCCAAGTTCATCTAATTGCTTAGTATCAACAACGCTTGGTGCATCTGTCATAAGACAACTTGCTTCTTTTGTTTTAGGGAATGCAATTACATTTCTTATATTGTTTTCCCCAAGCATAAGCATTACTAT
Organism: Clostridia bacterium; assembly: GCA_025210555.1. Lineage (GTDB taxonomy): Bacteria > Bacillota > Clostridia > Lachnospirales > JAOARL01 > JAOARL01. The sequence goes on along the minus strand of JAOARL010000012.1, from coordinate 71,203 downwards.
TCTATCTAATCCATATGCTAATCCACCATGTGGTGGTGTTCCATATTTAAATGCATTCATTAAGAATCCAAATTGTGCTTCTGCTTCTTCTTTACTAAATCCTAAAGCAGCAAACATTTTCTCTTGAATATCTCTCTTATGAATTCTTATACTTCCCCCACCTATTTCATAACCATTAAGTGTTACATCATAAGCTTTTGCTCTTGCTTTTAAAGGATCTTTTTCTAGAAGTTCTAAATCTTCATCCATAACCATTGTGAATGGGTGGTGCATTGCTGCATATCTATCGTTATCTTCATCGTATTCGAATAATGGGAACTCTGTTACCCATAAGAATTTAAACTCTTTAGGATCTAATATTTCAAGTTGTTTAGCTATATGAAGTCTAAGTGCTCCAAGCGAATCAAATACTACACTATCTTTGTCTGCACAGAATAATAATAAGTCACCATTTTGTCCATCCATTCTTTCTATTATAGCTTTTAATTCTTCTTCACTGAAGAACTTACTTATTTGAGATTTAACTTCTCCCTCTTCAGTTATAGCTATCCAAGCTAATCCTTTTGCTCTATAATCTTTAACAAAATCAACTAACTTATCAATTTGCTTTCTACCATAGTTTCCGCATCCTTTAGCGTTGATTCCTCTAACACTTCCACCATTAGCTATAGCTCCTGAGAACACTCCAAATTCTGAATCTTTAACAAGTTCACTTATGTTTTGAAGTTCCATTCCAAATCTAATATCTGGCTTATCAGAACCATATCTCTCCATGGCTTCTTTAAATGTCATTCTTTGGATAGGAAGCTGCACATCTACTCCTACTGTATCTTTAAATAACTGCTTAATATGTCTTTCATGAATTTCTAATACATCATCAACATCAACGAAAGACATTTCAGTATCTATTTGAGTAAACTCTGGTTGTCTATCTGCTCTTAAGTCTTCATCTCTAAAACATTTAGTTATTTGGAAGTATCTATCAAATCCTGATACCATTAATAATTGTTTAAATATTTGTGGTGATTGTGGTAATGCATAAAATTTTTCATCATGAACTCTTGATGGAACTAAATAATCTCTAGCTCCTTCTGGAGTACTTTTAGTTAGCATTGGTGTTTCTACTTCTAAAAATTCATTGTTACTAAAGAAATTTCTAACTGATTGATAAACTTTATGTCTTAAAATAAAGTTTCTTTGTACATCAGGTCTTCTTAAGTCCATATATCTATATTTAAGTCTTAACTCTTCATTTACTTTAGTTCCCTCTTCAATATGGAAAGGTGGTGTTTCTGCTTCTGAAAGAATTATAAGTTCTTTAGCATGTATTTCAACTTTACCAGTTGCAACATCTAAATTAAAATCTTTCTCTTCTCTCATTACTACATCACCCTTAATTTGAACAACAAACTCATTTCTAAGTTTTCCAGCAAGTTCAAATCCTTCTGTTCCAATAACATCCTCATCAAATACTACTTGAACATTTCCACTTATATCTCTTATATATGTAAATATAAGTCCACCTAAGTTTCTTCTACTATCTAGCCATCCAGATATTGTTACTTCATTATTTACTAATGATTCATTAATATGTCCACATTTATGCGTTCTATTCATCTTATATCTCTCCTTATTTAATATTGTTTATTATTTCATCTATTGCTACTTCTATTTCTTCAGAATTTGTCATATTTTTCATTTTAACTTTTCCTGCTTCAATCTCATCATCACCAAGAATAACTACATATTTAAAATTCTTTTTATTAGCATATTTCATTTGAGCTTTAACACTTCTTCCAATGTGATCGAGCTCAGCTCTAAACCCTGCTTTTCTAAGATCGTTAACGATCTTAAAACTCTCTGCTAAAGCATTTTCTCCTATAGCTCCTATATATATATCTTTTGAATCTTCTATATTTAAAGTTCCCATAGCTTTAACAGTCATAGTAAGTCTTTCTATTCCCATTCCAAACCCTACACCTGGTGTTGGTTTTCCTCCTAGCGTTTCCACTAGTCCGTCGTATCTTCCACCACCACATACAGTGCTTTGCGCACCAAGATCACTTGAAATAAACTCAAATACTGTTCTTGTATAATAATCCAATCCTCTAACAAGATTTGTATCTATTTCATATTTAATTCCTATAGCTTCTACGTATTTCTTTAAATCTTCAAAGTGCTTTTCACATTCATCATCTAAGTAATCTAAAGTTCTAGGTGCATCTTTAATTACCTCTTTGCAAGATTCCTCTTTACAATCAAGTATTCTAAGTGGATTCTTGTCTAATCTTGATCTACAATCAAGACATAATTTATCTTCATTTGACTTAAAGTAATCACTAAGTGCTTTATTAAATATTGGTCTACAATCTTTACATCCAATACTATTAATTTTAAGTGTTATGTTTTTAACACCTAATCTTTCAAGTAATGTATATGCAACTGATATTACTTCAGCATCCATAGTAGCATCTTCTGCTCCAAATGCTTCAATACCAAATTGGTGTAATTGTCTATATCTACCTGCTTGTGGCTTCTCATATCTAAATGCTGGTGTTATATAATAAAGCTTTATTGGCTGTGCATCCATGTGCATTCCATTTTCCACAAAAGATCTTACAGCTCCTGCTGTTCCTTCTGGCTTAAGCGTTAAGCTTCTTCCACCCTTATCTTCAAATGTATACATTTCTTTTTGTACTATATCTGTTGTATCTCCAACACCTCTTAAAAATAACTCTGTATTTTCAAACATAGGTGTTCTTATCTCACCATATCCATATTGCTTTGCAACTTCTCTCATTTTACTTTCTAAGTACTGCCATATAAGTACGTCTTCTCCGTATATATCTGCAGTTCCTTTAGGTATACTATATTTATTCATTTTTATTTCCTCCTCGTATTTGTGTTGTTTTAATTATTCACTTCTACGATGTCGGTCTCTTGCACATCCTCTTCGAAATACCATAATATTTCCCCCTAATATATTAAAAAACGCCCCTAGATATAAATCTAGGGACGAATAAATCGCGGTGCCACCCTAATTAAGCAAAAGCTTCACTCAATTATCCTTTAACGCAGGTATACGTAAATCTCATAAGTGTCTTCATAATACTTCATATAAAAGCTCTCACCAGCCGCTTTCTCTCTTAATAATTCATATCATTACTCTTCTTAATCATTGATTTAAAAGTTACTCCTTATTATACAAGGTATATATTATTTGTCAAGCAAAAACATTTTAGGATTATTCACTATCAATCCATCAATTCCATACTCAATTAACTTTTTCAAGTCTGCTTGAGCTGTCATCCCATGTATATACCACGCTCTTACTTTCATATCATTTTCATGCGCTAAATCTATTAGCTCTTTATTTATATATTCATAATCTGGATGAATACTTGTAGCCCCAATGCTCTTAGCATATTCAATAAGATTATTCAAAACACCCTCATATAAAATACCAGTTTCTATATTACTATTTAACTTCTTAACTTCAACTAATTCTTTATGATTAAATGAAGTAACTATCACATTATCTAAAATGTTATTTTCTTCTATAATTTCAACAACTTTATTCACTAACACATTTGCTGTATCATTAATATTCGATTTAAGCTCAACATTTAGCTTAATGTTCTCATTTTTTATAATATTAATAACTTCAATAAACTTTGGAATTTTTTCTCCCTTATATTCTTCTGAATACCATCCACCAAAATCCATTGATCTTATTTCTTCTAAATTATAATCTGAAACTCTTCCTAATCCATTTGATGTTCTGTCTATTCTATAATCATGGATAACAACAACTTCTTCGTCCTTTGTTAGTTGAACATCTAATTCAATTCCATGAGCTCCTATATCTATAGCTTTTTTAAATGCATTAATTGTGTTTTCTGGCGCTAACTCTTGAGCACCTCTATGCGCTGTTATCTCTATCATATTACATACTCATAAACTTTTGCACTATTTTCACTATAGCAAATAGTATTGGTGCAAATATTGCTAAAATAGCTATTATACTAAATACATTATCAAAATGACTATGTTTTTCTTCTTTAATTTCTTCCACTTCTTCTGGTTCATTTAATAGTCTAATTGCTTCTGCTGCTTCATCAAGTTCTTCTAATCCCTCTTCAGTTACACCACCACCACTAGCTGCTATATATTGTGCAAATACAGCTCTTGCTATTGGTTCTTGTGCCTTAAGTACTAATATTTCAAAGTCTTTTCCAGCTTTTCTTACTGCTGGCACTACTCCTGATCTACCTAACACATTAGTTATAACTTTAGCCTCTTCTTCATTATGAACAGTTGTTAAAACTCTCATATCTTTTGAATCAAGCTTTACATCTAACTTTGTTTCTTCTTTTTTATCTTTTACTTTTTCAAACTCTTCTTTAGTTACAAGTTTGCTACCACATACATTACATGTATCAAACCCTTCTCTAAATTCATCTTTACACTTTGGACAATATAACATCCTTTTCACCTCTCTAAACTTTTTTCTATATTTGATTCTAAATACTCTGTACTTTTTTCTTTAGTCATATCAAATGTTTCTACTAAACCTTTTGATATAGTTTCTATATATGATTCACTTGGATCATTATACTCTTTAATTTCTGATGATGTAAATGTAATTTTAGGATATCCATCAAATTCTCCTAATTTTATAAGTTTATCATAATTTGATAATCCTTCAACTACAACTTCTTTTTCAAATTCTAAATCAATATTTAAGTCACCTGGATTATGTCCATTTTCCATTGCAAGCAAATCTAAAAATTGTGTTTTGGATATCAAATACATCTTTGCATATGTTTGATTAGATTTAATATCACTATCATCTAAATAACAAACTCCACCACTCCATTTGTTTGACCATCTTCCAAAATATAGCTTATAATCTAGCATACACTGCTTCTCACTTATTATATTTTTAGAATCTGATGATTTACTCATATACATATTAAACCTATCTCTACTTATATTAGATCCATAACATACATACCATAAATATTCATACATATTTACACCTCTCTTATGTATTTTACCATATTTTTAGAGTTTTTAATTCTTTTTATTTTATCTTTCTCAAACTTTCTACCTGTTGCTCCTATTCCTATTGGAATAATTTCTGTATTCTCTTCTATCATATGTATATTATATACACATTCTTTTCCATCTTTGGCAAATCCTATGTTTTCAAATCCCCCTAATATGTTCTTTTGTCTATATAAATAATAAGGATTCATATTAAGTGCTGATGATAAATCATGCACCTCTAAAATCATCTTTCTTATTTCTTCTTTATACTGCAAAAATTCTTCTTCAATATTTCTATTAAGATCAGAGTTCGTTTTAACTGACAATACATGCATTGTTATAGACTCAGGGTTAAGTTTGCTTATTTCACTCAGTGTGTATTTTACTTCTTCCACCCCTTCATTCTTTAATCCTAATATTATATCCATATTTATATTTTCAAATCCAACTTCTCTTGCAATATTATAGATATCTATAACATCTTTTGACGTATGCTTTCTACCTATTGCTTCAAGCGTTGAATCATTCATAGTTTGAGGATTAATAGATATTCTATTAACATTATACTTCTTCATCACTTCTAATTTTTTTCTATTTAAGGTATCTACCCTACCAGCTTCAACAGTGAATTCATATTTACCTAGAAACTTTTTTCTAATTGTTAAAAGTAATTTTTCTAACTGAATCTCATTTAATATACTTGGCGTACCCCCACCTATATATACACTTAAAATGTGTTTTTTCTGTGTAATTTCATTAATCTCTTTTATTAAATCTTCCACATATAAGTCTATATCATACTTAGTATAGTCCATTGACATAAATGAGCAATAATAACATCTACTAGGACAAAACGGAATATTTATATATACATTAATACTATCATCTATCTTATTTAACCTTACTTTCTTCTCTTCATTATTTACAACTTCTATTAATAATTTCGACTTTTCTTCTGACATATAATAATTTTTTTCTAACATACTTATTATATACTCATCCGTCTTACCTTTTAATTTAAGATCTACAACTATTTTTGTTGGTCTTATACCTGTTAGTATCCCCCATTCTAGTCCCTCTTCAAAATGGCTTTTTAATATATCGTAAACAGCTCTTTTAAGATCATTCTTTTCATTGTACTCTCTACAATCTTTTAGATGTACATTTTCATCTTTTAGTTCCGTATAAATTTTATTATCACAAATATCACTTTTAATAACTATATTTTTTTCACCTTGAAAAAAAGCATTATATAAATGCCTTATTTCAAGTTCATATTTATGATTTGTTTCTACTTTTAATATTTTGATCACCTTTTATTTATATTTTAAGTTCTGATTCTATATTTTTTATAACACTTACCGAATTAATTACATTCTCTATTTTTCTATTATCTACATGTTTAAATAGTTTTATTTTTTTCATTGTCTTATCAATATTAATTGCTATATACATATCATTTTCCATAACTGATATAATAACATCTGCTGAAGATTTTTGCTTGAACTCTGTTAAAATCTCCATAACCTTTGTAGTTAACACATATCTCGCATCTAATTCGTTATCTGCATACACTGCATATTCTTTTTCAAATCTTATGTCTTCCATTTTCACTAATTTTTTACCTTTAAACTTGCCCTGTAAATATTTACTATAGAATCCTATTTTCTTTTCTATGTTATCTGGAACAATGTATATATTACTTTCTATTTTTTTATTTAACTTAATCTTAGCTATAAATCCATTCAAAACTGTTAATCTTATAGCATATATAATTAATACTGCTGGCGCTGTTAATATTAATACTGTTAGTATTAAGCCACTAATATTTGCAACTATACCACCTTTGTTAATCATTCCAAATAATATCCATATAAGAAAAGAATTGCTTATAACATATAATTTTATAAATTCACTGTATTTAACCCTACTTATATTAAACAATAGTTTTCTTATAGTTAATCCAAAGATGCTCTCTACATTAGTATTTTTAACCTCTTTGGTTTTATTTATATTTATAAACACTTCATCTTTTTGCCATAAGTTAGAACTTTCTATTATATTATCTTCTTGCAAATTTGATTCTTCTTTATCTTCAAATATAATTTCAATACACTTATCTTTTATACTATCTTTTAGTTTGTTATTACCTTTATTAAAGTTATGCCATATAAAACCAAACATAGGTATATATGTCGGAACTGCAAATATTAGAAAGACTCTATAATCTTTCATTGTATAAGCGAAAAAAGCAATATATAGTGATGAAGTTATTAATATCATAAAGCTTAATATTATTTGCAGCACACTACACTCTTTTTTTATAATAGTTTTTCTTGTTTCTTCAATGCTACTATATACATTTTCAAACATCTTAAACCCTTCCTTTTAAATTTAGATTTTATATATTTATTTCTCTATCTATACTTTTTATAATTCCGATTGTATATAAAGCTTCATCAACATCTTCTTTAGTTATTTCTTCTTTTAATTTCTTTTTAATAAGATATCCTTTTAAATCTATAGCAATTTTAATATTGTCATTTTTTACAATAATATATATATCTTTTTTTAATTTATGTTTATACTCTGTAAGTTCTTCCATTAATTTTGTTGTTAAAATATATCTTGCATCTAAATCATCACTAGTGGCAACAATAAAATCTTTCTCAAACCTTATGTCTTCTAATTTTGTTATTTTAGCTTCTTTGTCTCGTAATACTAATTTTAAGTTCTGTTTTAAATTATCTGGATATAAATACAGTTCACCATTTATGCTCTTATTCATTTTCATTTTTATAATTAATCCATTAAATGGCATACTTCTAATCATGAACATGCTAATTGAAAATGCACCTATTACAATAGCTATCAGTATCATACTCTCTAAATCCAAATTTAAAATAGATCCTCCTATTAACCAAAGAACAAATATTAATGATACTACCCCAAAATCTGACATTCCAAATATACTAGTTAATACCTTAACGTTATGAACCTCAACTTCTTTTCCATTTTGATCATTATATTTATAACTTTTTGTTTCATTTTTAATAGTTCTATTAAATTTATCATTTATAAAATTTTCAATTGTGTCTTTAATAAAATTTTCAAACTTATTGTTTACAAAAAAGCTTAAAATATCATTTATATCAGTTTCTGATTTTTGCACCTCTATGCTGTTACAATCATATTCATTCTCTAACAAAAGTTTTTTAATTCCTGTGTCTACCTCTCTATTTCTTGTATTAATAGCATTTTTTAACATAATATACGTTCCTAAATAAAGAGGTGAAAATAATATTAATGGGACAAACATATTATTTTCTGATGATTTTGCAAATATAATTGTTAATAGTATTAATAGTCCAACAAATATATTATATCCTAACATCCCTTTTGTTCTTTTTATAACACGCTCTCTAATCTCATTAACTCTATCTAACATAATTTCCTCCAATATAAAAATACGAGATTTCTCTCGTATTTATTATATCAAACTATTCTCATTTTATGAACCTATTATGTGCCTTTTCATGGCCTATTGTAGTAAAGTGTCCATGCCCCGGATAAACAGTAAAATCATCTGCATATATAAGCAATTTTTCTTTTATAGAATCTATTATCTGATCCATATTACCACCTGGAAGATCTGTTCTCCCTATAGTACCTTCAAAAAGAACATCCCCAGTAAACATAACTTTTTCAGTTTCACTTACAAGTGACATATCTCCTAAAGTATGTCCTGGTGTATAATACACTTTAAATTCTGCACGCCCTACTTTAATCGTCGTATTTTCTTCTATATATTCATCAGCTTCAATCGAACATTTTTCTTTAAAAAAGTTGCATAGATTAAGCGATTCCTTGTTTAAATATTCTTTGGCATTAATATGAGCAACAACCCTTGCACCTGTTTTTAACCTTAACTCCTCTACTCCACCTATATGATCCCAGTGTCCATGAGTTATAACAATTTGCTTAAGTCTATAATCACCTATCGCTTCAATTATAGAATCATCATATTCGCCTGGATCTATAACAATAGCTTCTTTCGTCTCTTCATCTTTTACTATATAACAATTAGTTTTAATTTCGCCTAGCTTAAGTATTTCTATTTGCATTTTCCCTCCTATTATTTAACAATAACTAACATCATCATAAGAATGTACACTACTACAGATTTTTCGATATTTTCAGATGCACTAAAATCTACACCTTTAAAATAAAAAAGTATCATTATTGCTAAATATATTCCTGTAAGTACTACTGGATTTTTGTAAAACTTTTTCTTATCTTGTTCATCATAAACACTCATTACATACCCCCAAAAATTTTATATATTTTTTTCACTATCTAATACAACTGTTACAGGTCCATCATTAACAATATTTACTTCCATTTCTGCTCTAAATTTTCCTGTTTCAACATTTATACCTTCAAGTTTTATTAAATTTATTAGTTCTTCATATATAACTTCTGCTTCCTCTGGTCTTGCAGCACCTGCAAAACTTGGTCTTCTTCCTTTTCTACAATCTCCATATATTGTAAAATTTGGAACTAACAAAACCTCTCCACCTATGTCTTTTATAGAAAGATTCATTTTTTCATCTTCATCTTCAAAAATTCTAAGGTTTGAAATTTTATCAACAATATACTTTTTTTCTTCTATACTTTCATTATCTTTTATTCCAAGTAAAATAACAAGTCCTTTTTTTATTTCTCCAATAGTTATTCCATCAACTTTAACATTAGCTTCTTTAACTCTTTGAACTACCGCTCTCATATAATCCTCCTATTGATTAGATCTAATTACATCATCTATTCCGTCCATACCTTTAAGTTTATATATAACCTTTTCAAGTTCATCTTTACTTTTTATTTCAAGTACAATATATACAATTGCTTTTGAATTTCCATATGACTTTGCCGAAAATTCTCTTATTAAAACTCTAAGTTCATTTATAGTCTTTGTTAAATCATATACGAGATCAACTCTGTCAGATGCAAGAACTTCAACACTTGCTTTATAAGATGTAGCGTTATTTTCAAGTACTGATAATTCCCATTCAACATCTATTAATCTATCTTGTTCATCTTCATGCATATGAATAACATTTAAACAGTCTGTTCTATGAACCGAAACCCCTCTACCTCTTGTTATAAATCCAACTATTTCATCACCTGGTAATGGTCCACAACACTTTGAAAATCTTACCGCAACATCCTCTATTCCTTTTACCATTATTCCAGATTTATTTGCTTTTCTCTTTATTTTTTCAGCACTTGCTGAAACTTTATTTTTTTCTAGCATTTCTTCAAGTGAGACGCTTTTGTTTTTATCTTCCATTTTTTTGTATTCTTCTATAAATCTATTAACAATTTGACCTTCTTTTAATCCACCATGCCCAACAGCTGCACAAAGAACATCCCAGTCTGTAAATCCGAATTTCTTAGTTACAAGACTTATCCATTCATTTACAAGTAAGTCTTCGTTAGTATATCCTTTTTGCTTTATATTCTTTTCTATTAATTCTTTACCTTTTAATATATTTTCTTCCTTGAATTGTTTCTTAAACCACTGATTAATTTTATTTTTTGCTTGTGATGTTTTTACAATATCTAACCAATCTCTACTTGGTCCTTTAGAGTTTTGAGAAGTTATAATCTCAACTCTATCTCCATTTTGCAATTCGTAATCAAGCTTTACTATCTTTCCACTTACTTTAGCTCCAACCATTTTATTACCTACTGCACTATGTATTTCATAAGCAAAATCTATCGGTGTTGATCCTTTTTTTAAGCTAATTACATCACCTTGTGGAGAGAATATATAAACTTCATCTGTAAATACATCTAGATCTGTTTTAATAGCGTTCATAAAATCTTTATTATCATCTAAATCTTTTTGCCACTCAAGAATCTGTCTTAACCATGTTAATTTTTCTTCAAGAGTTTCTGTTTGAGTTTCTTGGCTTCCACCCGTTTCTTTATACTTCCAGTGAGCTGCGATACCGTACTCTGAAACCTTATGCATATCATAAGTACGTATTTGCATCTCAAAAGGTTCTCCTTCTGGACCTATTACAGTCGTATGAAGTGACTGATACATATTTGGTTTAGGCATAGCTATATAATCTTTAAATCTACCTGGCATTGGTTTATACATCTCATGTATAGCACCTAGAACAGCATAGCAATCTTTTACAGATTCAACTACTGCTCTAACTGCAAAAAGATCATATATACTATCTAAATTTTTACCTTTGCTCACCATTTTTCTATATATACTAAAGAAATGTTTAGATCTACCTTTTATATTATATCCACTAACACCTATAGAATCTAACTTTTCTTCTAAATCTTTAATTATCTTTTCAACATGCTCTGTTCTATCTGACTTCTTCTTAGATATTTTTTGCTTTAAATCTTGATATACATCAGGCTTTAAATATCTGAAAGATAAATCTTCAAGTTCATCTTTTATTTTTGAAATTCCAAGTCTATGTGCAAGTGGTGCATATATATCAATAGTCTCTTGAGCTTTTTTCTTTTGTTTTTCTTCAGACATATACTCAAGAGTTCTCATATTATGAAGTCTATCGGCAAGCTTTATAAGAATTACTCTTATGTCTTTTGCCATAGCCAAAAACATTTTTCTATATGTTTCAGTTTGAGCATCTTCTTTATCATACTTCTTTTCATATGCAATTTTACCAAGTTTTGAAACACCATCTACTATATTTGCAACTTCTTCATTAAAAGCCTCTATAATATCTTCTCTAGTATAATGAGTGTCTTCGATAACATCATGAAGTATTCCACCAACTATCGACTCCGTATCTAATTCTATATCAGCCAACAATATTGCAACACCTAGTGGATGTATTATAAATGGTTCTCCTGACCTTCTATTTTGATCTTTATGTGCCTCTTTAGCAAGTTCATATGCCTTCTCTATCATTTTAAAGTCTGCTGTGTCATGATATTTTTTTACTTTTTCTATTAGCTCTTTATATAACATTTCTTCTGTTTTGTTTTTTAATTTTTCCATTTCTTTCACCTACTTTTCAAGCATTTCAAAATACGTTTTGATATTATTATATTTTTCAGAACTATCAAGTTCCACCTTTTTATCTTTATTTATTTCAAAGTACAATTTCCCAATTTTTTCTTCGTACTTTATTAACTCAACTTCTTTAAATACATCTAACATAAAGTATAATTTAAATGTATTAATCTTAATTTCTTGCTTCAATTTAGTTATATATATGTTATCTATACCACTCTTATGTAATTTCAATAAATATTTGTATAGTATTATAAAATCTTCCCTACTTGGAGTCATTTCATCTTTTTGATAAATATGGCTCTCATAACTTCTCTCGTAAATAGCCACCTTATTTTTATTCCATATATTGTCGTACATCACCATATTTTCAGTAATAAATAGTGGGTTAACAACTATCGCTAGCTGATCCGTTTCCTCTAAAAAATTATAATATAACTTATAATTTACTTTTTTCTTTTTAAATATTTCTTTAAGTTCTTTTAATCCTTTTAATGTATTAACCCCTATAATATCTACATTATTTAAGTCTCTATCTTGAAGTTCCTCTTTATTTATTAAAAACTCTTTATCTCTCATTTTAACATATAGTGAGTTATAATAATCTTCTTTTTCAATATCTTCTTCTTTACTTCTCATATCCTTAAGCAAAAACTGTGGATTTATATTATTGTTCCACTCGTTTTTACTAAGCGTTGTTGTTATTTCAACAAATGTATTTGGCGCTAAATATTTATCATATTCTCCAAAGCCAAATCCTATTCCATCAACTCCATCAACCTTAAATTTCAAATGTCCATTATTATTACCTACAGCTTTAAATCCATTTAAAACACCTTTATATAAAAAGACGGGTTCTGGATTACCTGCCCCAAAAGGCTCAAACAATGCTACTTTATTAATAAAATCTAAATTCACATCTGTATCTCTAATTTCACAATCAATATCCATTTTAGGCTTTAACATTTCTGATGTTATTTTACCTTCACTATATTTATTAATTTTTTCAACAAATTTATCCAAGTTTTCTTCTTTAAATGACATTCCTGCTGCCATCTCATGACCACCAAATTTTTCAAGTAATTCAGCTGAATCTAATAGCGCTTCAAATATAGAAAAACCATCTATACTTCTAGCTGATCCTTTAAGCATTCCATCTTCAAGTGATAAAACTATTGACGGTTTATAATATTTTTGAGTTATTCTTGATGCTACAATTCCAATAACTCCATGATGCCAATTTTCACCGTAAACAACTATTATATTTTTTTCTTCTTTCATATTCTCTATATTTTTAATAGCTTCATCTGTTATCTTTTTTTCAACTTTTTTCCTATTTGTATTTTCTGTATCTAAAAACTCCGCTATTGTTATAGCTTCTTCTTTATCTTTAGATATAAGCAATTCTACACCTTTTTTTGCGTCTCCTAATCTTCCTGCTGCATTTAATCTTGGACCTATACTAAATCCTATTAACATGCTATTTATATCTCCACCATTATATCCCGATACTTTTAATAATGCCTGTATACCCTCATTTTTACTTTTAGCTATATTGGCAAGTCCTTTTTTTACTATGTATCTATTTTCATCTACTAAAGGAACAACATCTGCAATTGTTGATATAGCAGTTATATCAATTAGTTCCTCCATATCATAATTAGACTGTAACCTTTTATCTAGAGCCATTAAAACTTTTAATGCTACTCCACAACCTGATAACATATCAAAAGGATACTTACAATCATCTCTTTTAGGATCAATCACTGCAACAGCTTCTGGAATTTCATCTAAACATTCATGATGATCAGTTATAATTAAATCTATACCTATTTCTTTAGCATATTCAGCTTCTGAAATTGCTGTTATTCCATTATCCACAGTTACAATTAAATCTATCCCCATTTCTTTAATGTCAGCTATTGCTCCCTTATTTAATCCATAGCCTTCTTCAATTCTATCAGGTATATAATAAGTCACATCAAATCCATTATCAGACAGATATTTATACATTATTGATGTACTTGTTATTCCATCAACATCATAATCTCCATATATAACAATTCTATGCTTATTATCTTTAGCTTCAATTAATCTATCTATACATTTATCCATATCTTTAAAAAGCAATGGATCATACATTTTAAAATTATCCATATATAAAAATTCATCTATGTCTTCTATTTTTCTATTTTCAGCAAGCATCTTTATAACATCTTGCTTTCCATTATTTAATAATTCCCATCTATACTTTGGTCTAATCATAATAATTCCCCCATCTAAAGTATAATTGTAACATAAATATATCTTTTTTAAAATCAAAAAAAGCCTCTTCTGAGGCTTTTTATTAATCAGTTATTTTTTCTCTTTTTTTAAGCATATACCATATTGGTGAAGCTATAAATATTGATGAATATGTTCCACTTAATATACCTGCAATAAGTGGTAGCGCAAATTCTTTTATAGCACTTACTCCTAAGAAGTAAAGCATAACTATTGATAAAAGAGTAGTTATTGATGTATTTATTGATCTTGTAAATGTTTGCTTGATACTTCTATTTACAAGTTCAACTAAATTATCTCCAACAATTCTTTGGTTCTCTCTAATTCTATCAAACACAACAATAGTATCGTTTATAGAATACCCTACAATTGTAAGCATTGCTGCTACAAACGCATTTCCAACTGGAACTCTAAATATTGCATATACAGCAAGTACAACTAAAACGTCATGTATTAACGCAAGCACTGCTGAAACTCCAAATCTATAATCTTTAAATCTTATTGTTATATATAAAAGTATTACTAGTGATGCAAATACAATAGATGTTATTGCATTTACTTTAAGCTCACTACTTATTGTCGCTGATTTTGTATCTGGAGATATTTCATCATTAGTTATTCCAAATTCTGTTTTAATTCTATTTATAACTTCTTCAACTTTATCAGGATCTGTTTCTTTCATAGTTACAGAAACTCTATGATCATCTTTTTCTCCTGAATTACTTAGTATCTTTTGTACTTGTGGACTTTCTTCCCCAGTAACTTCAGTTACTATGTTTGTAAAAGTCTCATTTTCAAATTCTTGTCCTATTTTCGCTTCTATTAAAGTTCCACCTGTGAACTCAACTCTATAATTAAGAGCTCCTTCTTTTCCCATATTCATGATCATTGATCCGAATCCTGATAATATAATTATCGCTGATAAAAGGAAAAAGACTGCTTTTCTTTCTATAATCTTCATACTTCCTCCTTATTTTCCACCGTATAATTTAATATTTTTAATTCCTAACGAAACTGCTGCTATAAGTAAAAATCTTGTTACAACAAGTGCTGTAAACATTGATACAAATATACCTAATCCAAGCGTTTGTGCAAATCCTTTAATAGGTCCAGTTCCATATGCATATAATATACCTGCTGAAATTAAAGTAGTCATGTTACCATCAATAATTGCAGATAATGCCTTTCTAAATCCAGCTTTAACAGCTGATTCAGTTGTTTTACCCGCATTTAATTCTTCTTTTATTCTTGTAAATATAATTACATTAGCATCTACTGCCATACCTACTGATAATATAATACCAGCAATTCCTGGCAATGTTAGTGTTACGTTAAATATAGATAATACTAACAACATAACTGCTAAATATCCAACTAGCGCTAAGTCAGCTAACATTCCTGGCAGTCTATATACTAATAACATAAATACTAATACTAACATTAATCCTATCTTTCCTGCTTCAACACTTGATGCAAGAGCTTCTGCACCCAATGTTGCTCCTACACCACTATACTCTAAAACTTCTAATTTAAATGGTATAGATCCTGAATTAATTAACTCTGCCAATTTCTTAGCTTCTTCTCCATTGTTATATCCGAAATCTGATGAAGTAATTTGAGCAACTCCTCCATCAATCCTATTTTCAACTTTTGGTGATGAAATTAATTCATCATCAAGCATGATGCTTATTCTCTTATTTAAATTTTCTCTTGTTGCTTTTGCAAAAGCTATTGTTCCTTCATCAGTAAACACTAAATTTACATATGGTCCTTCTGGACCTAATTGAACTGATGCTACTTTTACTTGTTCTCCTGTAACAACAATTGTTCCTTCTGGATCAACGAATGATAACTTTGCAGTTTTTCCTAAAAGTTCAATTGCTGCTTTGGGATCACTCATACCTGGTATCTCTACTATGATTCTTCTCTCACCTTGTCTTGCTATATCTGCTTCTGTATATCCTTTAAGGTCTAACCTTCTTCTCATAACTCCTATTGCAGCTGACATATCCGATGTTGAAATATTAAGCCCCGAGAAATTTTTAATTTCTTCTACAATATATATTTCATCTTCATTTGCTAAATTCAACTTTTTAGTTAAATCTTCTGTTTCTCTATTTATAAATTGTAAATTAACATTCTCTGTTGATACTTTTATAAGTAATTTTGCAATTTCCAACTTATCATCTTCGCTTTTTATTCCATTAAACGCTTTAAAAAACTTATCATAATCATCATCTGATTTTCTCATAGAACTCATTGCAAGTCTTAGTTTTGAAACATCTACTGTTTCAGAAACAACTGATGATGCTAATTTAACTAAATCTTCATCTTTATATGCTTTATCATTTGCTTCATAAACAACTCTTACTCCACCTTTAAGATCTAGTCCTTGTCTAATTGTTTCATATGATAAAATCGTTGTTCTTCCTACTTCGTTTCTAGTTATTCTATATTTTTTATTAAGATCTTCATCATTTAAATCTGTTAATTGAGCTAAAACATTATTTACAACATTTCTATTATCTAAAATTAATTCTTCTTCTTCATTTTTAAATACATATGCTTTTTCTTCTTCACCAGAAATTTTAGTTAATTCGTATATATCTTTAGAAAAATTTTCTCCTTCTAAAATATCGTTAATTGACTCAAAATATAAAAGTTCATCTTCCTCAGAGTA
This sequence comes from Clostridia bacterium, assembly GCA_025210555.1. Classification (GTDB taxonomy): domain Bacteria; phylum Bacillota; class Clostridia; order Lachnospirales; family JAOARL01; genus JAOARL01. The sequence continues at coordinate 54,119 of JAOARL010000012.1, read as the reverse complement.
TCTAAACTCAAACTTCATATTTGCATCTGATATTAATGATTCCATCCATTCTATTTCTGTACCTTCTTTTACAAGTAGTACCTTTTCTTCCCCATCAACATCTAAAACTAACTCTCTTTTTTCTTTATCAAGACTTTTTAGAGCTGCTTCGTAAAACATCTCACTGTTTTCTACAACTTCTATTACTATTTTATTACCACTAAATGTGATACCGTTTTTAGCAAGAAAAGCTGATATTCCTACAAATACTGCAATTACTGCAAATATAAGGAATCCTTTTAATTTACTGTTCATAATTTTGTGTTTCCTCCTCTTTTTAATTAACAACTTTAATTATATAATTACGTAGCTTCTAAGTCAATACAGTTAACCTTTTAAGCCTTCTATTTTTTTCTTTTTATATTCTTTCCATGTTCCGTTTTTTATGGCATCTCTTATTTCTTCCATAAGTGTGTTATAGAAGTACAAGTTATGCATAACACATAACCTCATAGCTAACATTTCTTTTGCTTTAAACAAATGTCTTATATATGCTCTTGAATAAAGTTTACATGTTGGACACTCGCAATTTGGATCTATTGGAAGTTCATCAAGTTCAAATTTCTTATTCATTAAGTTAAGCTTACCAAAATCAGTATATACATTTGCGTGTCTTCCATTTCTTGCTGGGAATACACAGTCAAAAAAATCAATTCCTCTATCCACTGATTCTAATATGTTTTCTGGAGTTCCTACCCCCATTAAATATGTTGGTTTATTTCTCGGCAAATGCGGAACAACTGCATCAAGAACTTTATACATTTCCTCATGTGTTTCTCCTACTGCAAGTCCACCAACAGCATATCCATCTAAGTCAAGTTTTGAAATTTCTTTCGCATGCTCAATTCTTATATCATCAAATATTCCACCTTGATTAATACCAAAGAGCATTTGATTCTTATTTATAGTATCCTCTAATCCATTAAGCCTATCCATTTCTATTTTACATCTTTTAAGCCATCTAGTAGTTCTTTCTACTGAGTTTATTATATACTCTCTATCTGACCTTGCATCTGGACATTCATCAAATGCCATAGCTATTGTAGATGCTAAATTAGATTGTATCTGCATGCTCTCTTCAGGTCCCATAAATATCTTTCTACCATCAATATGAGATGCAAAGTATACTCCTTCTTCTTTTATTTTTCTAAGGCCCGCAAGTGAAAACACTTGAAAACCTCCTGAATCAGTAAGTATAGGTCTATCCCATACCATAAATTTATGAAGTCCACCTAATTTCTTAACTACTTCATCTCCTGGTCTTAAATGTAAGTGGTAAGTGTTTGATAACTCAACCTGACATTTAATATCTTTTAAATCTTCTGATGACACTGCACCTTTTATGGCTGCTGCTGTTCCAACATTCATGAATACCGGTGTTTCTATCTTACCATGAACGGTTTCAAAAACAGCACTTTTGGCCATCCCATCTTCTGCTAATATTTTATACATTCTTCTCTCCTTAAGTTTTAATAACCTTATATATTATACTGCTTTTAAGCCTTTTTTTCAACTTTCATATGCCTTTTCTTATTATTCCATTACCATATTTATTCCTAATCTTATCAAGATCCTCTTCAATACCTTTTTTATTGTCAAAAAGTGACATTTGATAATCCTCTTTTATTGATTCAACGTTGCTAACTGAAACGCCTATAAGTCTTACTTTCCTCTTATCCCAATTTTTCATAAATAGCTCTTTTATTTCTTTATATATAGTATCTGCATCATCAAACTTCGTTTGAATACTTTTACTCCTTGTTATAACTTCAAAATCATAATACTTGATTTTCAAATTAATAGTTTTACCCTTATAACTTTTATCCCTTAGCCTATAGGCAACTTTTTCAGAAAGCCTCTTGTAAAACACCAATATATCTTCGGCTATATCCAAATCTTCTTTTAGTGTGATTTCATTTCCCACACTTTTAAATTCACTATACGAATTTGGATCTAAAACATCTTCTCCTATTCCTCTTGAATTGTTAAGTATTTTTCTAGCATGTTTTAGTCCTATCCTTTTTGATAATACATCTTCATTAACTTTAGACAAGTCGCCTATTGTTATAATCCCCATATTATTTAAAGTCTTAGCAGTTTTTTTACCTACCCCAAACATTTCTTTAACTTTCATATTATATATTTTCTTCTCAATTTCATCTATATAAAGTGTCGTTATACCCATAGGCTTTTTCATTTCTGATGCCATTTTTGCTAAAAACTTATTTGTTGATATTCCTATCGAACTCATTATTCCAACCTCATCTAAAATAGTCTTTTGAATATTTCTAGCAACACCTAATACATCTTTTTCATTTCCCATATCTAAAAACGCTTCATCTATGGAAAATTTTTCTTTTATTGGCGTATATCTATCTAATATTTTCATTATTTTGTCTGAAACTTCACTATAAAGTCCCATCTTAGGTTTAACTACAATTGCATCTTTACACAAATTAAGAGCTTGCCAAATAGGCATAGTAGTTTTTATGCCATACTTTTTAGCTTCATAACTTGCTGCCAGGACAATTCCATGCCTGCTTCTTGGATCACCCGCAACAATTATTGGTTTTCTAATATACTCTTCATTATTTGCTTGCTCACACGATGCAAAGAAAGAGTTCATATCTATATGTAATATATACTTCAATTTAATCACCTATTGTAATTTTACCAGATACGAACTAATGTTTGCAAGATGAATTTTAAATTATTTTTATTACATGTTATAATTATAGTATCTAAAAAAGGTGGTGGTTATATGTCATACAAAAAATCATTCTCTCTTTATGAGAGAAAGCATCTTAAGCAATTTAGGCAAAACATTAATACCGCAAAAAATTTAGCAGATCTTCACAACAACTTTTCTAAAACAATTTATTACTTAGTTAGTGACGCTTTAGAAAACGAAGAAGTTGATGACGATATAGTAAGATTTAATCCTGAATCTAACAATTATTTTGATTTTAAAGATAGCTTTTCATCAACGCACCAAGATTTACTTAATTTTTCAGACCTTGAAAACATAATTTTCAGATTTGCTCATGCTACTTATGATAAATATGTACGTATGAAAAAATTTAATGATAAAACAACTTCAAAAGTAAAAAGAGTTGTATAAAAATAATCACTTCATCTGAAGTGATTATTTTTTTATTTACTAAGTATTATTAACTTATTCTTACCTACATTACCTAGTTGATCATACGCTGTTAATGTTATGTTATAGAACCCATCATTTAGTCCTACTACCTTCTGAATTACACTTTCATTTCCTGCGCTATCTCCTTTTATTACTCTTGTATTCTCTCCATCTTTACTTATCTCAACTACATATCTTATGTTCTTTGTTACATTATCTAACATCTCAAGTCTTAAGTTTATCTCTCCATTTTGGGCTATATTTATATTGTTAGCTGCACTTACCTTTACTTTTGGTCCTTCTCTATCTAACTTATATAATATTTCCTTAAACTTCTTTCCTTCTCCAAACTCATTTTTAGACTTAACATATACTGTCTTAAGTTCTGATGGTTCATTATCAAGTGTTACATACTTAACAACTTTATTTCCTGTTACCTTTTCCCATGGTGACCATCTTACTCCATTTGATGAATATGATATTTCAGTAACATTTTCAACATCTAATTCTAGTTTTACATTTCTTTCTTTTACTAGAATATATCCTTCAGCTGTTACTATTCCTTCGTTTATAGTTCCACCTATGTTTTTATCTGTATTATCTCCTGAAGATTCATCTCCTGAATTATTACCATTATCTATTATTACTGTATCTCCACCATTTTTTTCTTTACTTATATATCTTATCTCTTTTGAAACATTTCCTACTCCATCATAGACATTTACCTCTATCTTATTTTCTCCATCTTTTTCTAGCGGTATTCCACCATAATATTTAGAATATTTCCCTATGTAATCTGACTTCCACTTTCCTTCATCGAAGTCATATCCATATCCATTTCCATTTATTATAAACTTAACTCTTAAGTCATTTTTTGAAATAATATTGTCTGTTACTACAAGCTTTGCATCAACTTCATCTTGTGTTGTTTTTAAGTTCCCATAATTCACTTCAAATTCATCTATACTAGTTGGTGCATCTTTCTTAATAAATAATACTTCATCTATAAGAACTTCCTCTGTCTCTTCAAGATCTAAGTTTCTCATCTTATAAGTAACCTTGTAATTAGCTCCTGGTGTAAATCCTTCAAGTTTTATTATTTCTTCATCTGTATAAGTACTTTCTATCTTATTAGATAAAACATCCACATTTTGTGCTATAACCTTAAGTTCTGGTACTGTCTCATTTTTAGAACTTGGTGTTACCCTTATATACATATCATCTTCTATTATAGAATATATACTTATATTTTCAGGCTTTTCTGGCATTGTTACAAATGCATAAGCACTACTATATTCATTTTCATTTAAGTTATTATCTCTTGCCTTAACTTTTATGTTATATCTTTTATTAGACAATAAATCTCCAAACTCATGCTCTTGAGTATAAGAACTCTCTATTGATTTTTCTACATTTAAGAATTTATAGTCCTTTACTCCTGATCCCGTATTATTTTCTGTCATATATTTATCTGTAGCACTTGCTGATACTATTATGCTTTTAGTATCTTTAGATATCAAGTTAACTGTACCTTCATTTGCCGGATCATTATCTAAGATTCCTGCTGGATCTATATAATTAGCACCATGCCATGTATGACTTGAAACAGTTCCCTCATCATCTATTGAAATTAAATGAATCCATGCATGATATGAGTATGTATTGTAAACTTCTCCACCATTAGCCTTTACATAGAGGTCATTCCATGAAGAATCTACAAAATCTCCACTTCCATCTCTTTTGAAAATGTCTGCCGTTCCACCCCAAGAAGCTATTTGAGCTTTAGTAGGGAAAAATCTTAATACATCACTATCAAATGATAATACATTGCCTAAATTTATAAACCTATAAGCATATCCATCAAATATGTAGAGCCCATATGCTTTAGCTCCTGGAACACTATTCCAGTTAATTCTAAGTCTTGTTTTACCAGTATTCAAACCTTTACTAGAATACTCTTCAATTGTTGTTACAGGCGTTGCTAATGTATCACCACTTATGACACTTGTATAGCCTGTATAATTTCCATTATGCGATTTAGCTCTTACTCTGTAATATTTTGTAACTGACGGGTTAGGCTCTGAACCTGTATCATTTAAAATTCCATTATGACCGTAATTAACTGATGTTCCAGTGTAAATATTAGTCCATCCTGAAGTTCCATTATCACTTACTTCAAGCTCATAAGTTGTTCCACCAGCATTACTATTAGCATTCCAAACTGTGTCTATTTTTCTACTTCTTGCTGTATTACCTTTTGTTGCAGTAAACCCTGAAGGTGTATTTGCATTTGTATATTGACTTATGCTTAGACTTCTTACATTAAGTGTATTATCTCTTACTCTTATATTATATGTATACTGAGTATTAGGCGTAAGTCCACTAAATGTCTTACTGTTAGATACTTGCCATGTACTTCCGCCATCAAAACTATAATCTTTAATTCCTGACTCTGAATCACTTGCTGTTACCGCTACCGTTAGGCTTGTACTAGAATTTACAGTTACTGTTACACTTGCTGCTGGCAATACAGTATCTACTCCTAATCTATATCCTGTATTTATATATCCCAAAACATTCCCTGCATAATCAGTAAAATAATACTGAACTTCATTTTGCCCCATATTCTTAAGTCCTTTTGTAGTAAATTCAACTTCCCTATTTCCGCCTGTTTCTAATGTTTCAACAGCCTCTATTATATCTAAATATGTACTTGTATCAAATTCATTTAGATGATTATTACTGCTCTGCCAGTCATGATAAGCTCTAGTATCTTCAGCGCCTGGATATCTTATATATGTGTATCTTATTCCTGGAAGTGCATCATATCCTCTTATTTTAATCTTAAAGGTTTCATTTTGCTTTATCCAATAATCATTTCCATTTTTATATGTGTATTTTGTTGGAACTGCACTAACTAAATTTGGTGCTGTATTATCAACATTTAACTTAGAGGCAAAATTCACTGTATCTGTCGCACCTTTATTATCTGTAGCTGTTATCACAACATTAGTATGTGTTCCAAGTCCTATTTCAGCTCCAGTCCATGTAAGCGTATATGCTCCATTCCCACTTGCAACATTTGCTACTTTTGCTTTTCCATTTATTGTAGCTGTTATACTAACATTGCCACCATTAGCATCTGTTACGTTTCCGCTTATTACAAAATTATCTGTTGTCTTACCATATTTAGTTGTATTTGTAACTGTTACAACTGGTGGTTGATTTGCTATACCTTTTTTTACATACCAGAAACCATCTGTATGTCTTCCATTATTAGGATAATCTCCATCCATAGCAACTAAATTTGATTGTGCTAAACTTGTTTTATAATAATATGGTGTCATGCCATGAGTAAAATCTATATCGTAGTGATACCATTCATAACTATATCTATATACATACTCATCTTTTCTATCGCTCCAGTGTCTTTCAGAATTAGTTCTTCTATATCTTGATCTTTCTCCATTACTTTCATATCCATCACTTCTTTTTCCATATGATCCAGTTCCTCTTAAATACCAATTCCCCTGGCTCTTTACAGTTTCAAAACTTTCATATAGATTTGCTTCTGTTCCATCGTACATACCGCTATCATGGTCTCTATCATATCTATATGAATGTCCACCTCTTGAAGTATAATAGTCAGCATTATATTTATCATAATAATATTCTTGAGTAACAACTTTATTTGTATCTGTTCTTACTTCTGAAACATCATATATTTGCCTTTCTCTAACCCATAAGAAACCATCTGCTGCGACTTCTCCATTTACATGATCCGTATCCGCACCTGATGAATATTCTATCAATTTATATTTTATTGGATCTCTATAGTTAACAAAGTGGAAACTCTTTACACGGTCTCCATCATAATACCAGGCTCTTATATATTCTTCTCTAGTCGCTGTTTGGCTTATCCTATGCCCAGTTGATGTATTGTCATAACTATTAGTGTAAGGATTAACTCCAAAATTTCTATAAAAATCTGTATCATTATAGCTTGATGTCTTCGAATAGACTCTTGTCCAGTTAGTATACTTAACTTCATATTTTCCCCACTCATAAAGTCCTGAAAGTCCTAACTTTTCATAATAATAACCATCTGAATGTTTCCCATTATCTGGATATGTACCATTAGGCGCTGTTATATTTGCTACAAAGGTTACAGGAATATGATCTCTTCTTCTAACCCTTTTAGCATATCGTTCCCCATCACTTGCCCAATCTCTCCAAGAAGCATAAAGTTCTTGTGAATTAAGATGTGTATCATCACCATACTCTCTATCACCATCTGCATCTCTTTTATATTCATATAATCCACTAGAGCCTAATACTACATAATACGCGTTGCTAGGTTCTGATCCATTTGAATTATACCCGTCGTCATAGTTTCTCCAACTACTATAACCAGATGTTGACTTTTTATATATATAATCAACTGCAAAACTCTTTCCTCCTAATACTATAAAAATAATAAACACTGCTAAAAATATACTTAACTTTTTCATTTTTATCCCCCTTAAGATAATAGTATTAATATAATTTTACTATGAATTATGTAAAGTTTCTATATAATTTTACATTATTTGTAAAATTATTTATAATACTTAAAGGTGATAATTATGTGGGGAGATAAAAGATATAATAATTTAAATTACTTTTTAAAGAATAAATTTGGTGAAAAGATATACAAACTTTCTTTAGATGCAGGTTTTACTTGTCCTAATAGAGATGGGAGAATTTCAAAAGATGGTTGTCTTTTTTGCAGCAAAAGAGGTTCAGGTGATTTTACATATAAAGATAAAAGTGTTAAAGAACAAATCAAAATGCAAAAGGAATTATTGAACAACAAAATTTCTAATGGTAAGTATATAGCATATTTTCAAGCATATACCAACACTTATGATACTATTGAAAACCTTAAAAAAATATATAATTCTGCTTTGTCAGAACCTGATATTGTAGGTATTGCAATTGCAACAAGACCAGATTGCTTAAATGATGAAATAATAAATCTACTATCTGAACTAAGTAAAAAAACTTACCTTTGGGTTGAACTTGGACTCCAGACAATAAATGAGAATACTGCAAAATTAATAAATAGAGGCTATAATCTTGACGTATTTGAATCAGCTATTCAAAAACTTGAAGATGCAAATATAGATAAAGTTATTCATGTAATAACTGGTCTACCAAACGAAACTTCATTTGATGTAATTAAAACAATCAAATACTTAAATAATTTAAGCATTCAAGGAATAAAAATACATATGCTACATATTTTAAAAGAAACTCCTTTAGAACGATTTTATTTTAAAGAAAAATTTGATATAATGGAAAAGGATAATTATATAAATTTAGTTATTGATATAATTAAAATTTTAAGAAAAGATATTGTTATTCACAGGCTTACTGGTGATGCTCCTAGAAACTTACTAATAGCACCCCTCTGGTCTACTGACAAAAAACACATATTAAATAAAATTAACAAAAAATTAAAAGATCAAAATATATTACAAGGAGAAGATTATAATGTTTAATATTAACTACACTCAAGAGCTTACTATAAATAAATTAATAGTTTTATATTTATTAAACAATATAAATGTACCTATTTCTAATGCGACAATTACACAGTTTATTTTAGAAAAAAATTACACTGACTATTTTTCTCTACAACAATACTTAGCTGAGCTATTAAATGCAAAATTAATTGATAAACATGAAGAAAGTACCGCTACTTTTTATTCTCACACAAAAAAGGGATTAAAGACACTTAACTATTTTGTTAATAAAATACCCGAGAATATAAGAAGTGAAATTGATATTTATATAAATGAAAATAAGACCGAAATAAAAAAAGACATTGAGGTTGTTGCAGATTATATACCCAAAAATGACACTGAATTTATTGTTAATTGTAAAATTAACGAAAGTAATATGACATTATTAGATTTACAAATAAATGTAGCTAGCAAAGAACAAGCTAAACTAATATGCTCTAATTGGGAAGATGAACATGATGAGCTTTATAGCATAATTTTAGCTAACTTAACTAAACCAAATGAAAAGAACTAATCAAATGATTAGTTCTTTATTTTTGTTTCATTTCCAATTACAATTTTTTCACCTAAGAATTTAGGTTGCTTATTTAACAAGTATATATCCAAAAACATTGCTACTTTAGCAAAATATTCTCTTACATTAGTCTTAACAGAATTAATTCCGATTATTTTACCAGCATTATATCCAATTGCTTCTATCCCTCTTCTCCTAGCTATATATACTGCCCTTTCATTATGAAACTTTTGTGAAATTATTGTTATTTTTGACTGTCCAAAAATTTCTTTTGCTCTCACAACAGAGTCCAAAGTTCTAAATCCCGCATAATCAAGATAAATTTTATCCTCTGGTATTCCTCTTTCCATCAATTCTTTTTGCATCGTTATAGGCTCATTATAACTCATATGAGCATTATCCCCACTAACAATTATATACCTTATTTTGCCTCTTTTATAAAGCATTTCAGCAGCATCCATTCTCTTTTTAAAATATAAATTCAAACCGCCTATTGTATATTTGCTAGTTCCAAGTACCATACCAACATCATTACTTGGTATTTTTTCTATATCACTATAGAGATATTTATCCGTACTAACTCCAGTATACACATTTATAATTGAAATAATTATAACCGTAATAACTATCCCTATTGCGCCTAACTTTAAATACTTATTCATTCTTACCCCTTCATTTCCTCCAAAATATCTGTCAGTGTTTTCTTTTCAGTATAATCTCTATATTTATCAAGTCTCTCATCAAATTTACAAATACCTTTAAATTTACAATAATCACAAGCCTTACTATTTTCCTTCTTGATTGGACTTATATCTATATTACCTTCTACAATATTGTTACCTATGGATTTAACTTTTTCATTAACAAATTCATTTAAAGTACCCAAATCCTCTATACCTATTATACTACTACTTCTTGTATCATAATCTCCATCTTTTTTTAACTTCACCTCTATAATTTCTGAACCTGATGCAAATTCTGGATCAATTTCTTTTATTATTTCCTTATCATCAACTGTTATTCCTGACATTTTAAACTCTTTTTTTATAATGTCACCAAATGTTTTATTTTCTAACGTATCAGTTTTAACCTTTGGATCTTGAGCTTTAAAATAATAAACTCCTGCTGGAACGATTTCTTTTCCAATAATCTTATTTCCAAGTTTCATTATAGCGTCCATATATACAAAAAGTTGTAATTTTTCACCATTATACAAATCATTCACCGAAAACTTAGAAGCTCCAGTTTTATAGTCAATTATCTTTATATATGCCTTCTCATTTTTATTTAGAATATCAACTCTGTCTATTTTACCATTTAATTTCATCTTAATTCCATTGTTTATATCAAATGTTATTTCTCCAAAAGTTTTTCCCTGTCCAAACTCAATTTCAAAATCTAGTGGAGAAAAACTCCCTTTTTTTATGTGATCAACAGCACTTTCCACAGTGCTATTTGCAATCTTTTTTATCCCACTTAAATAATATAAATTTTTATTGCTACTATCAAATATTTTATTATTGTATTCTTCTTTTATATTTTTAAATATATCCTTAACTTTTTCAGCTATAAATTCATTTGATACATCTGACCATTTCATATCCCTATTCACAACTTTTTTTGAAAACTCTTCTATAACCCTATGAATTATAAGTCCTATATCCAAATTTTCTAGCTCAAATTCTTTTCTATCTTTTACTCTTAAATCATATTCAATAAAATATTTAAAAGGACATTGATTATATTGTTCTAACCTAGTAACGCTACTATTTAAAACATTTGTCTCTCTTTGTATATTTTTTTCTTTATTGGTGTATCCTATTGCTTTTAGTGCCTTATTAAACTTCTCGTCATTTTCGTATAAACTTATTTCATCTATTTTTATTTTTTCCCTTTTAACATCTCCAATGTAGTTTCTAATTCTATACAAAGTTTTTGTTCTCTCATCATCAAATGGTAATTTATAATTTCTTTCGTCAAACAAATCACTTTCTATACCAATATTATCAAACATTTTAATTACCTTATTAATTACATTGGATTTTCGCAACGATTCTCCATTAATATTTGCAATTGAATAACTCAAAAACATCTTTTCTTCCGGCTTTGCTACAGCCGTATATATCAAAAAGTTTTCTTCAAATGACTTAGATATTCCACCTTTAGAAATTTCAATATCAAGACCTTCTATTTCATCTCTTTCTTTGTCTGAAAAAAGACCGTTTTCACTTATTCTCCTTGGAAGAATCCCTTCATTAACACCTATGATAAATACAATTTTTTTATTGTCTATCCTCGTTCTTTCTACATCTCCAACTGTAATATAGTCCTTAGTATTTGGTATAACTCCAATCTCAGATAACATTATTGTATTCTTTATTATCTCTATATATTCTTTCTTATTTAATTTTTCATCACCAATTATCTCTACAATTTTTTCAAATATATCTATGATTTTATTATATACTTTTACTTCATTTTTATTTTCTATGTCTATATCTTTAATCAAACCATATAGATTTTCTGTATTTTGTTTAACCTTATTGTTTTTGTTAATAGTATTGCTTATTAAATCTAATTTCATAACAACATCATCTTTTATAATTTGAATCTTATCAAGGTTATTCATATTGAATTCATTTTCATAATCATCATTGCTTTTAATATTTCTTATAACTTCTTCATTCCATCTTTTTTTACTATTAATTCCATACCTTATTATATAATTTTCTAGTAAATCTAATTCGTCTTTTTTGCAATTAAAATATGTGTTTTTCACGACGTTAAAAACTGTGTTATATTTATATCCTTCATCTAGAAATTTCAAAATGCCTAACAAATACTCTGTTATCTTAGATTTTTCAAGTTTTACATTTTCATCAATAAAATATTTAAAGTTCATTCCATCAAACTTACTTTTAATAATACTCTTATATCCTTCCAAATCTGCCGTTAATATAGCTATATCAGAAAATCTGTACTTATCTCCTTTTATTAATTTAAATATATTTGAGGCTACATATTCAGCTTCATTATATCTATTTGGAGCTTCATAAATTTTTATGTTTTTAATTTCACCTGTATACTTAATATTTTCATATTTCAAATAGTTTTCCTGAAGGTGTTTCATTTCTTTGTTTTTCATGTTTGCATTATTTAAAAACACATCTTTTTCTACTGCAACACCATTACTTTCAGCTATTTTCAAAAGTTTCATATATGTTTTTTTGCTTTCATAAAAAGGATTGTATTTATTTAATATATCTGTTTCTATAATTTTTTTATCGGCATTTATAGTAACATTTACTCTTTTAACTTTCCTCAGTAATTTTGATATTATTTTTTTCTCTATTGGAGTATAACCATAAAATCCATCAATCCAAATTTCAGCATCCTCCATTTTTTTTGAATCCATAATTTTATCTACTGCTGCTAATAATAATTCTTCACCCAATCTATATTTCCCATCTATTTCTAGTTTAAATGCGTCATGAATCATTTTAAAATCTTTTGCTTTAACCCTAAGACTATCATTGCCAGTATTTTCTATAATTTTATTTAGTTCTTCTTCATGTATGTCATATTTGTAAAATTCATTTATCATATCCTTAATACTTTCAACAAACCCAAATTTATTTACTGATTTGCCATAATAGCTAAAATTATCCTTATTTTTATTTATAACTTTGCTTAAATATACTACTTCTCCTATTTCTCCAAGCACATTTATATTTTCTTCTCCAAGTTCATCTAAAATTTTATATGCAAGTCTCTTGAAACTTAACACTTCTCTAGTTAAAATTCCACCTGAAGACATTTTTTCACTTAACTTTATTTGATTTTCTAATGTATATTGTTCTGGAACCAAATAAATAAGAGGCTCTTTTGAACTTGAATTTACTATTTCATTAATACAAGTATAACTCTTACCATACCCTGTTTTTCCTATAATAAATCTTAAACTCATAATAACCTCCTAAACTTCTTCTCTAATTTTATCATAATAAAAAAAACTCTTAAAGGCTTAACCTTTAAAAGTTCTCATATAATGAAATAAATATTGTTGAGCTATGCCTGCATAGTCACCAAAGTATCTTTCTTTAAATTGTTTTATTTCTTTTTCATCAATATCATATAGACTTTTCATTACTCTTTTAACCCATACATCCACAGGAAAAACTTCATATCTTGCATATGAAAAAAGCATGACACAATCTGAAACCTTATTTCCTACACCTTTTATACTTTCCAAACTTAACTTTAACTCTTCAGTGTTTAACTCAGTTAATTCTAGCAAATTTAATTCTTTATTATTAATCTTATCAATTGCATCTTTTAAATATTTTGCTCTAAATCCTGCTTTGCAGTCAATAAAGTCAATTTCTTCTGCTTCTTTTAACCTATTAGGTGATGGAAAAGAATAAATTTCTTCTCCATCAATTTCTCCAATTTTTTCCCCAAACATTCTACAAACGTTATTAATAATAATTTTTATTCTAGGTATTCTCTGATTTTGAGAGATTATAAATGATAAGAGGCACTCAAAAGGTTCTTGTTTTAATATTCTAATGCCTTCTCCTAAGCTTTTAGCCTCTTTCATATGGTTATCATCATAAATATCTAATAACTCTCTATAATTCCTATTTAAATCAAAATACTCTACCCATATATCTTCAAACTCTTCTTTGTTTAAATCAAAAAATGTAAGTTTGTTTTTCTCTTGCTTTACTCTCAATATTCTTTCATGTGCTATAACATAATAATCTAACTCTTCTTTTTTTCTAAATCTAAAACATTGCCCACATTCAAGAGTATTAGCAATATTAAAACATTTTATATTTTCTACTTCTATATTATTATTTTTTTCAATATATTTAATCATTTTTATACCTTTCAACTACATCAAACATCTCTTTATTTTCATTTATCATCTTTTCATTACCTATTGAAATTATTTGAGCATTTTCAAGTCCGCTCTCTAAGTACTCAATATATTCATTTAAATCTTTTATCTTTGTAGCAAGTATCTCTTTTCTCATTTTTCTTTCAATATCTTCCGTTATATTATGACTAATCCTATTTACCATAATTTCAAATTCAAGAGTAGGTGTTTTATATGCATCCTCATTTTGCATTATACCCACTATAGATTCTTCCACATCTTTTTGTGTTATCTTAAGCGCCTTAACACCTTCAACAATATTCTTATATGCTTCTATTGTTTCTTTTAAACATGGATCATCCCATGAATACATACATATAAAATTTGAATCCTGATCCATTCTTAGTTCAGCTCCGTATGCACCATTTTTTATTCTTACTTCTTTCATAATGTAATCAGAGTTCACTATATTATTAAACACTTGAAACTTGTGGCTGTGAGCTTTTTTAGGTCTTAATATAATTCCATTGTAACAAACCTTATCTTCTGTTATATAGGCTTTATTTTTCAACTCAGGCTTATAATTATATTCCCCCTCTTTGTATTCCTCATTGCTAAATTTCGAAGTAAGTTCCTCTATATACTTTTGAGTTTTGCCTTTTTCACTTCCTGAATAAGCTACTAATAATTTATTTGAAGCAATAACTCTTTCATATAATTCCTTAATATTTTCCATTACCCCTTCTAAATCATTCTCAAGTGATTCTTTTATAGTTTTATATACTATTCTAGGAGCTAATCCTTTTATCTTATTAGATTCTTTTATAGCTTCGATTTTAATTTCACCAACAATTTCTACTATGCTAGCTTTTCTAAGATGACTTTCCATATCTTTTAAAGTATTTTCTAATATCTGTTTTGTTTTATCTATATCTTTAAAATTCTGATTTAATATTATTTCTTCTAGCATATTAAATACTTCACTTTCAAAAGATTCATCATATTTCACTTCTATATTCAAAGTATATATACTGCTTTTATCATCTCTTCTTTTATCGCCCCTGATGTATACATTATATCCACCAACACAATTTTTAATCTTTTTATTTATCTCTTGATATGTGTAATTTTTTGTTCCAATAAATCCCATTAATCTCTTAAGTATAGCAAGCTTATCATAATCTTCTGAAGCTATATGAGATATATCAAAGACAAAAACTAATCTTTTTAAGTTAGTATCTTTTTCTTTTCTATATGCGATTTCATAATTATAATTTTTTACAACTTCATAATTTTCATATCCAAGTGGCAAGTCACAATTTAATTCTGAAATATCTTTCCCTTTAATACTTCCTTTCCTTTCCCTCTCTTGCCAATCTTTAAATTCCTCTTGAACTAATAACATCTTTTCTTTATCTTCATTTGATAAACTTTCATATTCTTTTTCCCATCTTATAGCAACCTCATCTTCTAACTCTTTAAACATACCTTCTTTTGGCAATGCTGCATGCTCTACTTTATTTTTATTTTCTGATGCAAAATATTTTTCAAGTAAATTTTTATAATAATCCGTATTTACTCTTTCATATAATTTTTCAAAAAGTTTTTCTAAATCTAATTTTTCTTTATAATTTGAATCATAAATATAAGGCCTCACTATGCTTGAAAATACTTTCATACCGTATGGATAAGTAGCGCTTTCATCAAACTCATGTATTTTATATAAATTAAGAGTTCCCCTAATTTCGTCTTTATCAAATCCATTTTCTAGTATTGCATTTATATTTTTTTCTATGATACTTTTTATTTCTTCTATTTTAGAATGCTTAACTCCATGAAGTGTTAGTGAGTGCCCTGCCTCTTCTACTCCAAACATAGCTGCTTCAATTGATCTTACATACCCACTATCAAGCAATTCATCTCTTAACTTAGATGCATTAGATATAAATAATGCGTTGTTAATTACTTTCATAGCGAAGAAATCAACATAATTGTATTCAAGTCCTTTAAAAATTTGAGAAATAGTAAATATAGTTTCTCCTTCTTTATCTAAGCTTTCATTAGTTGGATAAAAACCTTCAACCTTCTTAACGTCTTTAAACACTGTATTTTTCTTAACTTTTATCTTTTCTTCTAATCTTTTATATTTAGATAAATATTCATCATTTAAATACTTAAGTTTTTCTTCAATATCAACATCTCCAAAGAAACCAAATATTAAATTTGAAGGATGATAATGTTTTTTATAAAATGCTGTCATCTCTTCATATGTAAGTGTCTCTATAGCATTAGGCTCTCCACCACTTACACATGCATAAGTATTATCATAAAGATTCCTATCAATATCACTTTCTATATGTTCCATTGGATCTCCGTAATACCCCTTCATTTCATTGTATACTACTCCAGACTTAACCATTTTCCCATCTTTAAGTTCTGTTCTAATTCCTTCTTGTCTAAATATATTCTCATCAATTGTTATATTATTAGCAAGTACAATATCTGTATAAACTTCAAACAACTTTTTAAAATCATCTTTATCTGAACTAGCAACTGGATAAACTGTATGATCCTGAGCAGTAAATGCATTTAAATAAGTCGCATTTAGTTTTCTTGAAAGTTTAAAAATAATATCTTTTATATCATATTTATTGCTTCCTAAAAATGTACTATGCTCAATTATATGTGGTATTCCTTTATCATTTTCTACTGGTGTTGGAACACCTATCATATAGCATCTATTTATTTCATCATTCTCTATATACATAAGTCTTGCTCCACTTAAGATATGCTCAAACTCATTCACATACCCTTTTGCATACTTATAATAATTTCTTTCTTTTAATTTAAATCCACTGTACTCTTTCCCTATTTCTAACATAATTACCTCCTATAAATCCTCGTCTTATTTTAACATAATTTACTTTAATTTACATTTACTATATAATTATTTTATACTTTTAAAGGGGGTATAATATGAGTTTTAAATATGAAAATAAAAATGGTTGGAATGACCTAAATAAATCAGAAATAAAAAAAGTTATGTCTTTTTCAAAAAGATATATGACTTTTTTAAATAATGCTAAGACTGAACGAGAAGCAGTTAAAGAAATCATTAAACTTGCTAAGAAAGAAGGTTTTATATCTTTAGAAGAAGCTACACAGAAAAAATTAAATAAACCCGGCACTAAGATTTATAGTTCTAATAGAGATAAATCTTTAGCTTTATTTATTCTTGGAAAAGAACCTATGAATAAAGGAATTAAAATTATAGGATCACATATAGATTCTCCAAGATTAGATCTTAAGCCTAATCCTATGTATGAAGATAAATCACTAGCACTTTTAAAAACACATTATTATGGTGGAATAAAAAAATATCAATGGGCTACTATTGCTTTATCATTACACGGTGTTGTTATTGATAAAAATGGTAATAAGATAGATGTTTCAATTGGTGATGATGATAATGATCCAGTATTTTACATAAGTGATTTATTACCACATCTTTCAAAAGATCAAATATCAAAGAAAATGCATGAAGGGATATCTGGTGAAGACCTTAATGTTATAATTGGTAGTATTCCACACAAAATAAAAAAAGATAGTTATAGTGTTAAAGAAGGTATTTTAAATATTCTTAATGAAAAATATGGAATTACAGAAGAGGATTTTATTAGTAGCGAATTTGAACTCGTTCCTAGTTTCAAGGCAAAAGATGTAGGATTAGATAGAAGCTTAATTGCTGGATATGGGCATGATGATAAATCTTGTGCTTATGCATCCCTTGAAGCAATAAAAGATATCACTATTCCCGAAAAAACTATATCTATTCTTTTCACTGATAAAGAAGAAATTGGTTCATATGGAAATAGTGGTGGACAATCAAGATTTTTTGAATACGCTATTGCCGAGCTAATTAACTTAACGAATAAAAACTATAATGAGCTATTACTTAAACAATGTTTTTCAAATTCAAAAGTTATCTCAGCTGATGTAGGTGCAGCTTTTGATTCTACATATGCAGCTGCATACTCAAAATATAATTCAGCTTACATTGGTCATGGAGTTATATTAAAAAAATACACTGGATCAAGAGGTAAATCTGGAGCTAGTGATGCAAGTGCTGAATATGTTGGCGAAATCAGAAAAATATTTAATGATAATAATATATCTTGGCAAGCATCTGAAATGGGAAAAGTTGATCAAGGTGGCGGTGGAACAATTTCATATATATTAGCTAATTATAATGCTGACGTCATAGATTGTGGTACTCCAGTACTTTCAATGCATGCTCCAATTGAATTAATAAGTAAAGTGGACCTTTATAATACATACCTTGCCTATAAATGTTTTTTAAACTAAAAAAGAACTCTCACACTGAGAGTTCTTCTTTTTCTGTTATAATTTCCTCAACTTTATCATTAACATGTTCATCTTTATTTAAGCCTTCATAATGTGTAATTTTATATCCAGCATTTTCTACTTCTTTAAAAAATTCTTCTGAATTTCTAGGATTAAAACCTTCTCTATATAGAACTGGAAAATTTATTGATGGGTATTGGTTTGCAAGCATATTACAAACAAATACCGAATTTTCTTTTAATACTTTTTCCATATTTTCAGACGAGATTGAAAGTTTTCTACTGCTCGATCTATCAACAAAATTGTCAATATCACCTAAACTTCTAACTGCTTCATCTAGAGATATTGCATACCCATCCTTCTGCATTATAACTTGATCTCCAAAAACATTTAAAATTTCATTTACTCTTCTGATTGATGTACCTCTACCATATAAAAAATAGTTGACATCCTTTGGCGAAATATGAGCTTCCTCTTTTATCTTATTTTTACTCACATATCCATTTGCTCTTCCAACTCTTCCATTTATAGACTTTAGTATTTTAGAATATGCTGTTTCTTTTTCTTCCTCAACTATTGTTTCAAAAGTACCAAAAACAGTATGTCTTTTTTTATAAAATTCTTCTCCTGAAATAACTAAATGATTTTCAATTTTATCCAACTTTTGAGCTACCTTATATATATCACTTTTTCCATCCAATACTGCATTTTTTTCTATCTCACTTAGTTCATCACTACAATTAAATACTGTTTCAAATTTATCGTTAACAATCTTAGTAGTATATCCTAATAACTTTAACAACTTAACATTATTTGCTAAACTTCCACCTCTAGCATTAATCATTTTATTAACTGTGTCTACATTAACACCTAATATATTTGCCATATCCTCTTGTGTATATCCTAATTCATTGATATATCTATGCTTAATCTTAGCTTTATATGCATTACATCTATTTCTATTATTATTTTCTATTCTAGTATAATCATAAGATTTAAGATCATATCTTTCATTTCTATTATAATTACTGGCATTAATAATTATTCCATTGTTATCCATAAATTCAATCATAGAATCAGTATTACTTCCTAAATTCAATTCACCAAAGACTCTTTTTGCTGCATTTTTATAAGTTATTGCAAACAAATATTTTTCAATATCATTTGTAAACGCTTCTCTTATTTCATCTATGTTTATGCCCTTTTTCACATGTAGTCTTCTAGATGTCCCTCTTTTTTCTAAATACTTATCTCCTATTGTTTTAACTTTATCGTTAACATCATATAAAGAAATTTTATTGTCACCACTTAAAAACTCAACTTCATATCCATAGTAAGCTAAAAATTTAGTAAAGGTAGTAAACTCAACACTGTCACCTTCTAGTATCTTTCTAATAGTACCGTTATTCATTCCGATATTCTTATACTGACACTCTTTACTTCTAATTGAATTATCCATAAGTTTCCTTATTTTATTCAAAAAAAACTTTTTACTATCTTCTTTATATTCTGTGTAGCCCTCTATTAAGTCTTCAAACATAATATTATCCCTCCGCAATTTTTCAAACGTAATAAAATAGTATCATGAATTGTCAGAAAACTCAATAGTTGTAATAAAAAAACTACCCTAAGGTAGTTTTATATTTTATTGTTCTCTTCTTCTTTGTAAGAATACTGGTACATCGATGTAATTTGCGTCATCAGTAGTAGTTCTTTTTTCTTCAATATTGAAGTTTGATTTAAAATCAGTTCTTGGAGTTTTGAATTCCATATCATTGTTCTTTAATCTCTTTTCAAAACCTGTTGCAACAACAGTTACTACAACTTCTTCACCTAAATCATCATTCACAGCTGTACCGAATATAATTTCAGCTTCAGGATCTACTGCTTCTTTTATTAAGTTAATAGCTTCGTTAACCTCTAAAATTCCTAATTCAGATGATCCTGTAACATTAACTAAAATTCCTTTAGCTCCATCTACAGTAGTATCTAATAATGGACTTGAGATAGCCATCTTAGCAGCTTTTTCTGTTTTGTTTTCTCCAGTAGCTTTACCAATTCCCATATGAGAAATTCCTTGGTCAACTAATACAGTTTTAACATCAGCAAAGTCAAGATTTATAATTCCAGGCTTAGAAATTAAATCTGAAATACCTTGAACACTTTGTCTTAAAACTTCATCAGCCATATCAAAAGCTTCTATCATAGTTGTTCTTTTATCAACGATTTGTAATATTTTATCATTTGGAATAATAACTAATGTATCAACAGTTCTCTTTAATGCATCAATACCTAAGTCTGCATTTTTCATTCTCTTACGTCCCTCAAAACCAAATGGCTTTGTAACAACTCCTACTGTTAAAATTCCCATATCTTTTGCTACTTTAGCAATTACTGGTGCAGCACCTGTTCCAGTACCACCACCCATACCAGCAGTAACAAATACCATATCTGCTCCCTCAAGAGCTTGTCTTATTTCATCCATGTTTTCTGCAGCAGCTTTTTCACCGATTTCTGGGTTTGCACCTGCTCCTAATCCTCTAGTTAATTTCTCACCTATTTGGATTTTAAATTTAGCCTTAGAATGCGCTAAAACTTGTGAATCAGTATTAACTGTAATAAATTTTAAACTATCTAAAACTCCACTTTCTACCATTCTATCAACAGCGTTGTTTCCACCGCCACCAACACCAATAACTACAATATTGGCAACATTGTGATTTGTATTTTCAAACTCAAGCAAACTCACATTTATTCCTCCTTTAGCTTTTACGTAGCAACTATAAATTAAAACACTTATTTATCTTCTATAATACAATTTTTCCCTACAATATTCAATAGTTTTTACCAAATTTAAGTAATTGGTTTAAAACTAGAGTTGCGATTTACATCTCTAATATCAATTGTTCCTCTATAATTACTAGGTATGTGTTTTAATATCTCTACTATCTTTTTCATTTTTTCTAAATTCTTTTCACATTTTCCATATCTAAATTCTATGACTGGATCTAGCAAATAAATCTTTATATCATGCTCTTTTTCTACGTCTATTATAAGTCCTTTACTTATTATATCATCTTCTATATTTTTTGCAACTAAACTCGTTAAAGTGTTAATAATTTGATACTTTTTATCATTTTCAATTTCAATTTTATTACCTATTTTCACTTCCTTATATTCAAGACCTGAAATAATTGGAAGTTTCCTCTCTTTTTTATCTGTCAATGAAAGAATATTATTATTGGTGTCCATATAATAAAACTTACCACTATACTTATCTTCTTTAAAATCAAGCATATTTAAACTTATTTTACTATCTTGTGATAAGTAGGCTACTGGAACTCTTTCCTCAATAGTTACCTTGTACCTATTAGGGAACTTACTCATAACATTAATTTTTTCAACATAAGGATTATCAATCAATTGATTAAGTTCTCCTTTTAAATCAAACCTAAAAAATTTGCCCTTATTATATTTTGCTTCCCTCAGTAGTTCATCCTTTGATAAATAATCAATACCTATAAACTCTACATCGCTTATATAAAAACAAGGAGCTAATGCAAATATTATAATAATCAATATCATAAATCCTTTTAATACTTTCATAAACTCCCCCTCATCTTAATTTCTTTTCTTAACATACCTTGATATATTAAGCAGCACTCCTATTGAAAACATCGTTATTACTAATGATGTTCCTCCATAACTTATAAATGGTAAAGGCATTCCAGTTACCGGTATTGTATTTGTTACTACCGATATATTTATAATAACCTGGGTTGCTATCATCGTTATTATACCAACTGCTACCAAACTACCAAAGGTATCTTCTAGATTTATCGCTATAAATATTCCTCTCCATATAAGAATCAAAAATAATATTAAAACAGCAATCCCTCCAATTAATCCCAGCTCTTCACATATTACTGAAAATATTATATCATTATATGCTTCAGGTAAAAAACCTAGTTTCTGCTTACTTTGACCTAGTCCATATCCAAAAGTTCCACCTGAACCTATTGCGTATAGAGAATTTATAGTTTGAAGTCCTCCACCTGTTGGATCAGACCAAGGATTAAGCCATATATCTAATCTTCCAAGTCTTCCTTTAAATTTAGGATTAGTTAAAAAAGCTCCTCCCAAAATCAAAATCCCTATAAGTCCTACTGGAACTGTAAATCTAATAAAATCTGAAAAGCTATTAATTCCTGCAAAAATTATAGTTATTCCAATCACCGCTACTAATATTGCGGTACTAACATTTTCAAAAAATATTAATAATATAGGCACACCTATAAATGTTAATGCAAATAGATATGATTTAAATGTTTTCATATGATCTTTCATACTGCTAATAATAAGCGCTAACATTAATATCAATGCTATTTTTGCAACTTCTGAAGGCTGTATTCCTACTCCACCTATTCTTATCCACCTTGTTGCATTATTTATATTCTTACCAACTATTAAAACTGCTATTAGCAAGATTATAGATCCTGCGTACATTGGAAGTGCCAATTTTTTGTATCTTCTATAATCAAAATTCATAGTTGCTATCATAACTACAAACCCGATTATAGCCCACATCATTTGTTTCTTAACAAAAAATAATATATTCCCTGTTTTTATAAGAGCAGCATGATAACTAGAACTAAATACCATTATTATTCCAAAAAACACAAGCATCAAAGTAGTAAAAAGCAGCACAAAATCACATTTTCCTGCAACTCTTTTTTCTTTATTCTTATTAATATTAACTACTTTACTCATATGCCCTCCTCTATAATCCTGCAACTATATCTTTGAATATATTACCTCTTTTTTCATAACTCTCAAACATGTCCCAACTAGCGCAACCTGGAGACAATAATATATTTTTCACATTATTTTTCTTAGAATCTTCATAAGCCCCTCTAATGGCTTCTTCAAATGTATTAAAGATCTTTATATTATTAAACCCTTGTTTTTCTGCTTCTTCTTTAATTATATTTTTTGTTTCACCTATCAAATTCAACTGCTTTATCTTATCTTTAAAACTTTTTACAAATTCATCAAACTCGTTTTTCTTATCCATTCCTCCAGCAATAAGAATAGTTCCACCGTCCATAGCATTTATTGCTTTAATTGACGCATCTGGATTTGTACCTTTAGAATCATTAAAATACTTTACTCCTTCTAATTCCCTTACAAATTCTATTCTATGCTCAACCGCTTTAAAATTAATTACAGCTTTTCTTATAGTTTCTATTTTAATATCGTTAGTTAATGCTATAGCTGCTGCTGCCATAACATTTTCAATATTATGTTCTCCTACAATATTAAGTTCTTTTTTAGAACATAATACAGCATCTATATTCTTATATTTAATTATAATTTCATTATTTTTATAATAAATTCCATTTTCTAATTCTTTGTCTATACTAAACCAAACAACTTTAGCATTTGTCTTGTTAGCCATCTTTTTACAATATTCATCATTATAATTTAAAACAATATAATCACTAGCTGTTTGATTTTTAAATATATTTTCCTTTGCCTCAACATATTTATCCATTGTTATATGTCTATTTAAATGGTCAGGTGTTATATTTAAAACCGCGCTACAAAATGGTCTAAACTCCCTTATAGTTTCAAGTTGAAAACTACTTAACTCTAGTATAACGTTATCGTTTGCTTCAATGTTTTTTACTTCACTACTAAAACTTTTCCCAATATTCCCTAGCACAAAAGTTTTGTCATTTTGAAGCTTAAATATATCACCAACTAGAGATGTAGTGGTTGTTTTTCCATTTGTCCCAGTTATTGCAGAAACTCTTGCAGCACAATATTTATATGCAAGCTCTATTTCTCCAATTATATTTCCGCCAGCTTCTATGTATTTTTTTATAAAAGGTACTGTTAATGGAACTCCTGGACTCATTACAACTACATCAACATCTTCTATAATCTCATCAATTGTATTTTTAGAATAAACTTTTTGTCCTAAAAATTCTTCAACTTTATCATCATAAAAGTTTATATTATCCGTTTTTGTTACAGCAAAATCATATATCCCTTTTCCACTTTTACCTAATCCTACTATTAATATATTTTTATTATCAATTATCATAGTATGCTAATCACTACTCCTAAATATCCAATAAAACATGCTAAAATTGATATTATAAAGAACACTGAAACAACTTTTGTTTCATGCCAACCTAAAAGTTCAAAATGGTGATGTATTGGCGCCATCTTAAACAATCTTTTTTTGAACGTTCTATAATACATAACTTGCAATATATCTGAAATAGCTTCCATAACATATATAATTCCTATTATTACTACGAAAAGAGGCATATTGTTTATAAATGCAATACCTATTATCAAACCACCTAACGCATGCGATCCCGTATCTCCCATAAAGAGCTTAGCTGGATAAGCATTATATATTAAATACCCTAACAACGCTCCGAACATAGCTGCACTAACTATTGACGTTCCTGAAGCGTTTTGAATTCCTATTACTATAAAAAATAATAATACTGGCAACGTAACTGTTGTAGCAAGCCCATCTAAACCATCTGTTAAATTAACACTGTTAACCGTAGCTACAACTGCAATTATAACAAGTGGTATGAAAAACTCTCCAATATTAATTGCTTTTCCACCCATAAACGGAATTATTATATCTGTTCCTGCTTGAGAATATGTCACTAAATAATATCCGAACAGTCCTGCTATTAAAAATTGTAACACTATTTTTTGATACGCTCTAAGTCCTAATGATCTCTTAAAAATCACCTTAAGTGCATCATCAATGAATCCCAAACCAGCATAAAGAACCATTAAAGCTAATACACTAATAACATCTGGCGTTATATCTACAAAAATCAAACTCACTAAAATAGTTACAACTATAAAACTAATACCTCCTATTGTTGGAGTACCTTGCTTTTTAAAATGATTTTTTGGCCCATCATTTCTAACAAATTGTCCAAATTTTAGTCTATTAAGCATTGGTATTAACATTGGTATAAATGCAACATTTAATAAAAATGCAGTTATAACAACTATTATTATTTTCTCAATCATCAAAACACCTCTCTAGTTTAAGTAATTTGAGATAACGTCGTAATCTTTATAATAATGCTTTACGCCTTTTATCTCTATATAATCTTCATTTCCTTTTCCTGCAATAACAATTATATCATCTTTTTCACACTTGTCCATTGCATAAACAATTCCATCTTTTCTGTCGTTGAAAGTTATATAATTATCATGTATTTCTTTAACTCCAACTTCAACACCTTTGTTTATTTCATCAATTTCTTCATCTCTTGGATTATCTGGAACTATTACTACATAATCTGAATATTTAGCTGCAACCTTTCCCATTATAGGTCTCTTTGTTTTATCTCTATTTCCACCACAACCAAATACTGTTATAATTTTTCCTTTTGTTAACTCTTTAGAAGTTTTTAAAATTTGCTCTAGTCCATCTGGTGCATGTGCATAATCTATTATTATATTTTTATCACCAATTTTATAAGTTTCAAACCTTCCAGATACATGCTCTACTTTTTTCATACTTTCTACTATTACTTCCATATCTATCCCTAGCTTATTAGCTATTGCTATTGCTTCCAAAGTATTATACACACTAAACCTTCCTGGTGTATTAAATTCTACATCAAACCCTAAAAGATTATATTTAAGTCCATGTATATTAAGTTTTATGTCTTTAGCTCTATAATCTGATTCTGCTTCTATTGATACAGTATATTTGTTATCACAAGTAGAATTGTTCATAAAGTACATTGCACTTGGATCATCTAAATTAAATATCCCTATTTTTGCCATTTTAAATAATTTCAACTTAGCATCTCTATAATTTTCTATTGTTTTATGAAAATCCAAATGATCTTGTGTTAAATTTGTAAATACTGCCATTTCAAAATCAAGACCATCAACTCTATGAAGCTCTAATGCATGTGAAGAAACTTCCATAAAGATAACTTCTATTTTTTCATCAATCATCTTTCTAAGAATTCTCATCATTTCATAACCATTGGGCGTTGTTCTACCTAAATTTTCCTCACCATTCATATATCGAATTCCATTACTTCCTATCAATCCGACTCTAACTCCAGATTCTTTAAGTAAATCATATGCTATAGTTGTAACAGAAGTTTTTCCATTTGTTCCTGTAACTCCAATAATTTTAACTTTATTCATATTCACATC
Organism: Clostridia bacterium; assembly: GCA_025210555.1. Classification (GTDB taxonomy): domain Bacteria; phylum Bacillota; class Clostridia; order Lachnospirales; family JAOARL01; genus JAOARL01. The sequence goes on along the minus strand of JAOARL010000012.1, from coordinate 27,384 downwards.
AAAAAAGTTTCTTGAAATATTTATCATTTCTTTTCTTGTATCTTTAACCTTTATAACAGTTACTCCATTTTTTACTTCTACTTCTTTTTCGACTAAAACAACATCAATTCCCCTATGAGTAACGTCATAAATAAAATCGTGACCATCTAATGCATATCCAGAAACTGCAATAAACATTCCACCTTCTTTAACATATCTTGAATCATAATGTATGTTAGAAACTTCTACATCTAAATTTCCATTTAAAATTTCATATTCTATTCCTTTTAAAATCTCACTTAATTTCACTTTTTCACCTACTTAGTGTATAAAAATATTTCTGTCCCTTTAGGTACTTCTTGTCCTTCTTTAGGATATTGATTAACAATAGTATCCCCTGAACCTATAACTTTGTATTCTATTTCCATTTTTTTAAGTATTTCTATAACTTTTTCTACTGATTGATCTTTATAATTAGTAAACTTCATCATTTCATTATCATTATAAGATTTTCTAGTTTTACTTTTAGGAACCCCATAATACTCAAGTGTTTTTTCAATTATGTCTTTAACAATTGGTCCTGCCGCTGTTCCACCACCTTGGTTTTCTTTTCCTTCAGCTTCATCAACAAAAGCTAATACTATTATTTTTGGATTATCCACTGGTGCAAATCCTACAAATGATAATGTATATATCTCTTCTTCTGTAGTCCCTTTTTCAGAAGTTGCTGTTTTTCCACCAACCCTATATCCATCAATATATGCTTGTTTTCCAGTTCCTTCTGTAACAACACTTTCCATATAACTTTTTATAGTCTCAGAAGTTTCTTCACTTATAAGTTTTCTTACAACGCTTTTATTATTTTCAAAAACTATATTACCTTTTGAATCTACAACTTTTGATACTATATGAGGTTCTAACAATTCTCCACCATTTATAACTGCTGCTATTGAATTAACCATTTGAATCATTGTTACATTAAATCTCTGACCAAATGAAGCTGTTGCAAGTTCTACTGGTTTTAAATTTTTTTCTTTATGAAGTAAGTTAATTGAACTTTCTTCTCCTGGCAAATCTACATTAGTTTTATATCCAAAACCAAATCCTCTTTGATATTTATAAAATGTACTTTTCCCCATTTTTTCAACTATATCCATCATTGCTACATTGCAAGAGTTCATAAGAGCTTCTTTTAGCGTTTGCTCTCCATGTCCACTCTCTTTCCAACAACTTATTTCTCTATCATATACAGTCTTGCTACCTGAACAGTAAAATGTATCATCTGGGTCAACAATCTTTTCTTCAAGCGCTGCTGCTGCCAAAACAATTTTAAAAGTTGATCCTGGTTCATAGGTGTCTGTTATTACTGGGTTTTTCCAAGTTGCAAACATTTCATTTACATTCATTTTCTCTTCTATTTCGGTTCCATCTTCTAGCACAACTTTTTTTGTTAAATTTGTTGGCTCATTTGGATTAAAATTTGGATACGATGCTAATGCTAGTATTTCACCAGTATTAGGCTCCATAGCCACTACTGATATTCTTTTAGCATTAAGTCTCTCTATTGCATTTTCTATTGCTTTCTCCGCAAAATGCTGTATGTTTTTATCAATTGTTAAATATACATTTTTCCCATCCTCTTCATCTATTGTTTTTTGAAGCAAATAATCTTCTTCTCCAAACATACTAAGAGTTCTACCATTTGTACCTGAAAGATATTTATCATAGCTTCTCTCTATTCCCCACTTATCCCCGCTATTTTCATTAACATAACCAAGTATATGTGAGGCAAATCTATCATATAAGTACTCTCTAGTGTATCTATTTTCGAACCATACACCTTTTATTCCAAGTTCTTTTATTTTATCTCTATCTTCTATTGAAATATCTAAAGACACTCTTTCATAATTACTATTCTTATTTGCTTTATCCTTAAGAATGTTTACATCAACACCTATAACTCCTGAAAGATCTAATAATCTACTATTAGTTTCTTCTTCATTATATTTATCTCTAAAAATATTAGAGTCCAAAATAACATCGTAACTTTTTTTACTAATTACAATGTCATTACCATTCCTATCTTTTATTATTCCTCTTTTAGCTATTATTTCTCTATCGAAAGATCTAAACTGAGCTTCTCTAGCTCTTTGCTCATAATCTTCACCCTTTACAAACTTTATATACGAAATTTTAGCCATCAAAAATATGATGACTAAAACTAATATTATAAATATAATTGTTATTTTTGAATTTAAATTTTTCTTATATTCGTACATACACTAATACCTACCGTTAATTAATTATACTGAACTACATACGATTCTTTTGGCACTTCAATATATACTATTTGGTGTTTCTTAGGTCTTACCATACCCAATTTTTCTACAGCTCTTTTTTCTACATATTTAGCATCTACACTTTCTGCTATATCAGTTTTTATACTATCTATTCTATCTTCAAGTTCAGCAATTGCTTTTTCTTTTGTATTAATTTGAGCTCTGTTATAAGCCATAGCAGAGTGTTGAAATACTAATATCCCGGCACACATAAAAGATATTACCATGAAAGACATCATTTTAAGTTGTAACGCTACAAGTTGTTTTCTTCTTAAATTAACTTTAGGTGCTACTTTAACTTTTTCTTCATAAGATTTTTCAAAATCAATTTTAGGAGCGGCACTTCCTCCTACATAATATCTACTATAATCTTTATAATATTCTCTCACTATTTCAACCCTCCTATAACTTATATTTTTTCTATTACTCTAAGCTTGGCACTTCTTGATCTTAAGTTATGCTCAACTTCCTCATCGGTTGGAAGTATAGCTTTTCTTGTTATAATTTTAACTTTTGGTGTTTCCCCACAAATACACATTGGTATTTCCTTTGGACACTTACACCCTGTTGCTAATTCCTTGAAAACATTTTTAACCACTCTATCTTCAAGCGAATGGAAAGTTATTATACATAGCCTTCCTTTTGGGTTTAATCTTTCTACAATACTTTTAATAGTATTCTCTAAAATTCCTATTTCATTATTTACTTCTATTCTCAAAGCTTGGAAAGTTCTCTTTCCAGGATGTTTATCCATCCTTGCAGCTTTAGGTATAGCTCTTTTAAGTATATCTACAAGTTCAAATGTTGTATTTATTTCTTCCTTTGCTCTAAATTCAACTATAAACTTAGCAATTCTTCTAGACCACTTTTCTTCTCCATAATCTCTAAGAATTCTTTCTAGTTCATCTTCTGAATAATTATTTACTATATACTTAGCTGTTAAATTTTGTCTATTATCCATTCTCATATCAAGTTCTGCATCAAACCTATATGAAAAACCTCTACTTGCTTCATCAAGCTGATGTGATGAAACACCTAAATCTAAAAGCATACCATCAATTTTTTCAACATCTAATCCATCTAATACTCTATTTATATTTGAAAAGTTATCTCTAACCAACTTTACATTTTCAAATTCGCTTAATCTTTCTTTAGCAACGGCTAGAGCATTTTCATCTTGGTCTATCCCTATGAACATCCCACTATCATTCATTGACTTACATATTTCTTTTGAATGACCTGCTCCACCAGTTGTTCCATCTACATATATTTTATTTTCTCTTATGTTCAAATTATCTATACATTCATTTAACAAAACTGAGATATGTTTAAATTCCATATTTTTCTCCTATATTCCTAATTCAACCATATGCTCTGCAATTTCATTTGCATCAAACTCTTCTGAATCATTGTAACTCTCCCAGTTTTCTTTGTTCCAAACTTCAACTCTATTTGAAACTCCAATAAATACCGTTTCTTTTAAAAGTTCTGCATATTCTCTAAGGTTGTTAGGTATTAATATTCTTCCTTGCTTGTCTGCCTCACATTCAACAGCTCCTGCAAAAAAGAATCTTACAAACTTTCTTGCATTTATATTAGTTAGTGGTAATGCTTTAAGCTTTTCTTCGAAATTTTTCCATTCTTCCAGGGTATATATAAACAAGCAATTATCAAGTCCTTTAGTCAAAACAAAACGTTCACCTAAATCACATCTTAGTTTTGAAGGTACAATTATTCTTCCCTTCGCATCTATAGAATGTTGATATTCACCTATAAACATTACCTTTCACCCCCTAGTTGGAAATATTCACCACTTTCCACCACTTCTTTCCACTTATTTTAAACCTTTATTTTAAAACTTTCAAGGGTTTTCTTACATTTTTTTCAATTAAATTACATTTGTGTTACATAAAATACTAAATACAATAAAAAAACACACTAGACCACAACATCTAGTGTATTTCCTCATATACAATATATTCAAGTATTTCTCCATTTATATAAGTTTCTACATACGGATACATTTCAAGCAAATCTTTTTTAGCTTTTTCCATTAAAGCATTATCTTTATCTGAAAATGATATTTCTGATATTGCAAAAGCTAAATCTATCGGTATTATAGTAATTATATTTTTTTCTCCCACTTTTCTATATCTATTCCAAATTGGTATATATGATACCCTATCTATACTAACTCTATTTTCCTTTTTTATAAATTCTAGGTTCAGTATAATACTTCGGTCCTTATATTCACCTCTTTGTGAAGAAACAAAGTTTCCTAGTGAATATATAACAAACTTTTGCTTCCCATTTACTTCTTTAATTTCCATAGGTTGATTTACATGAGGATGAGAACCTATAATTACATCTGCTCCTCCTTCAAATAATTTATCAACCAATTCTCTTTGATAATCATTTGGCTTTATTTGATATTCATCTCCAAAATGCAAATAAACTATCTTCACATCTACAGCTTTCATACTCTTTAATTCTTTTAAAATTCTTTTTTCTTCTATTAAATTAACTGCATTTTCTTTTCCTTTTGGAATTGGAATACCATTAGTCCCATAAGTATAGTTACTCATCCCAAATCTTATTCCATTTTTTTCAAACTTTAAATAGCTCGTTTCTTTTTTAAATGTTCCTGTATGCCTAATATCATATTTATCAAGTATATCTATTGTCTCATATACTCCTTCAATATTATTATCCATAGAATGGTTATTTGCTGTCACTAGTATGTCCAGTCCTTTTTCCTTTAAATCTTTAGCAAGCACTTCCGGAGTTCTAAATCTTGGATACCCAGTATAATTTCCATATGAATTAAGTGTTGTCTCTAAATTACCTATGAAATAATCTGGACTTTTCATAATATCTTCTATGTACTTGTACGTTTTTGAAAAACTATAAATTTCACCTTTCTTTGCCGCTTCCAACTGTCCTTTATGAACCATAATATCTCCTACAAATGATATCTTTGTCTTTTCATATTGCGCAGCATTTTTTGAATGATCTACATAATCTATATGATAAGTCTCACTGTCCCCTGAGTATATCCATATAACAAATAACCAACAAAATATTATTAATGCACTTCCTACTATATATAACTTTTTCAATTTATTACCTCTTCCTCTATTTATATATTAATTCTATTTTATTACCCTAGTCTTTTCAAGTTAAATTAAAAAAACACTTAAGTTTTTTACTTAAGTGTTTTAATCTTTTATATTTCTTCTCCACAAAGTCTTAATAAATCTTCCCAATTCTTATCAATCTCTGCTTGTATTTCTGCAACAGCAGCTTCATTATCTACTATATGCTTAAATCTCCCTTGAGCTTTAAGCCATTCAATAATTGGTTTTTTGTGCTTAGGTCTGTAGTTTAACTTATAAACTCCATTTTCAACTTCATAAAGTGGCCAGAAACAAGTTTCAACTGCTAACTCATTTAAATCCATTAGGTTTTCACTTGGATATCTCCAACCTCTTGGACATGGAGCTAAAACATTTAAAAATGCTGGTCCTTCTGTATAAATAGCTTTTTCAGCTTTTTCATGTAAATCTTTGAAAGTTTTTATACCAGCTGATTGTGCAACATATGGTATACCATGTGCTACCATTATAGCTGTTAAGTTCTTTCTAAATTGTTGCTTACCTGGAACAACACTTCCTGCTGGAGATGTTGTAGTATCAGCATACTTTGGCGTTGCTGATGATCTTTGAATACCAGTATTCATGTAAGCCCCATTGTCATAACATACATAAACCATGTCATGACCTCTTTCCATAGCTCCTGATAAAGATTGAAGACCTATATCATAAGTTCCTCCGTCTCCACCGAATGCTATAAATTTATAACTATCATCTATTTTACCTTGCTTTTTCATAGATACAAAAGCAGCTTCTGCTCCTGATATTGTAGCTCCAACATTTTCAAATGCTGAATGTATAAATGAATCTGTCCAAGCTGTATAAGGATAAAGGAAAGTTGAAACTTCCATACATCCTGTTGCAGCTCCTATTACTGCATTATCTTCTGGCTTAAGTGCACGAAGAACAGCTCTTGCAACAACTGGCGCTCCACAACCAGCACACATTCTATGTCCACCAGTAAGTCTTTCTTCTTTTTGACTTACTTCTTTTAAGTTATATGCCATTATTTTGCACCTCCATCATTATCATCTACTACTCCTAAATATCTATAAGTATCTTTAAGATCTGTGTTTTCAAGATCACTATATACCTTTTCTATATCTGTAGATTTAACATCTCTACCACCTAAACCATAAATATAATTTATTATATTAGGTCTCTTTTCATAATCATAAAGGGCACTTCTAACTTCGTTAAATACTGGTGCACCTTTTGCATTAAATCCATCACACTTATCCATAACTGCAACTGCTTTAATACCTTTAAGAGCTTCAGCTAATTCTTCAGCTGGGAATGGTCTAAATACTCTAAGTTTTATAAGACCTACTTTCTTTCCTTCTTCTCTTAACTTATCTACAACAAACTTAGCTGTTCCTGCTGTTGAAGATAAAATAACTATTGCTGTTTCTGCATCTTCCATTTTATAACTTTCAAAAAGATCATACTTTCTTCCAGTCATTTTCTCAAACTCTTTTGCAACATCTAAGATAACAGCTTTAGCATTTTTCATACTCTCAGCTTGCCCTCTTTTATGTTCAAAATAATGTGGTGGAAGGTCAAGTGGACCAACCGCTATTGGGTTAGATGCATTTAACAAATAATGCTCTGGATTGTAAGTTCCAACGAACTCCTTAACCTTATCATCTTCTATTAAGTCTATGTTCTCAACACCATGTGATGTTATGAATCCATCTTGACAACACATAACTGGCAATTGAACATCTTTGTGTTCTCCAATTCTTACTGCCATTAATGCATTATCATAAGCTTCTTGATTATTTTCTGCATAAATTTGAATCCATCCTGAATCTCTTGCTCCCATAGAATCAGAGTGATCATTATGAATGTTAATTGGTCCTGATAATGCTCTATTTACAACATTAAGTACTATTGGAAGTTTACTTGATGCTGCTATATAAAGCATTTCCCACATAAGCGCTAAACCATTAGCACTTGTAGCTGTCATAGTTCTTGCTCCAGCAGATTGAGATCCAATACATGCTGACATAGCTGAATGCTCAGATTCAACTGCAACGAATTCTGTGTCAACTTCACCATTAGCCACAAATCTTGAGAAATATTGTGGTATTTCTGTTGATGGAGTTATCGGGAATGCCGCTACTACATCTGGATTTATTTGTCTCATAGCAGTTGCTACTGCTTCATTTCCTGAAAGTTTTGATCTAATAGCCATTACTTATCCTCTCCCTCTGGAACAAAACTAATTGCACCAAATGGACATACGTTTGCACATACCCCACAACCTTTACAGTGGTCATAATCAATTCCTGTCATTTCTTTATCTTTTGTCAATATTGAACTATCTGGGCACGCAGGGAAACAAAGCATACAATTCTTACACTTTTCTTCATCCCATATTGGCTTCATAGCTCTCCATCCACCTGTTTTATATTCTTTAGCATTTCCAGTAGAAGTTATAGTTCCTCCCGGAGTAGTTTTTTGCCAACTTGTATATCCTTCTACTATACATTTATCTTTCTTATCCATTAACAAGTCACCTCCGCAAGTGTCATCTTTATAGCTTCCATATTTGGTGCTATAACTTGTGGTTTATTTTCAAATTTATGATGGAATGACTTCTCAATAGACTTAACAAATTCATCTATATCGAGTAATTCTGTCATTTTAACTACTGCTGCAAGCATAGGCGTATTTGGGAAATATTTTCCTAAAGTAGCCATAGATATCTTTCTAGCATCAACTAAAACAACTTCTCCTTCATATCCATTTAACTTTTCTTTTATTTCTGACATATCTTTTTGTGTATTAATTAAAATACCACCATCTCTTTTAAGACCTGCTGTTACATCAACAACATCTAAAAGTGTATCATCTACTACAACTACAAAATCTGGCTCGTATATATTTGAGTGAATTGTAATTCTCTCATCGCTTATACGATTATATGCAGTTATAGGCGCTCCCATTCTCTCTGGTCCATACTCAGGAAACCCTTGTATGTATTTACCAGTTTCAAAAGCAACTTCAGCAAGTAAAAGTGATGCAGTCTTTGCACCTTGTCCACCTCTACCGTGCCATCTTATTTCTAGCATTTTTCCCATTTGAAGCTCCTCCTTATTAATTCCTTCTAGAATATTTTAACACTGGGAATATCAAAAATCAATTAACCTACTATATTTCTTACTTCTGAAATAAAGTCATCTTCTGGTCTTGCACCTGTAAATATTTCTATTAGTTCTCCCTCTTTATATACTGCAAATGATGGTAACATCATTATTTTATATTCTGCTGTCATTTTTGGATTATCTGTAGTATTTAATTTCATAACTTTAAAATCTTCAACTTTTTCTGAAATTTTTTCTAATACTGGAGCCATCATCTTACAAGGCATACACCAATCAGCATAAAAATCTACAACTACTATTCCTTCTTTTATTTCTTCCTTAAAATTATCATCTGTTAAAACTTTTACCATTTAAACCATCCCCTAATCTTTTTTTATAACCATGCAACTATCTGTTAGAATTGCATGTAACATCTTTTTTCTTGCAGCAGTCAAAAGTCTTTGAACTGTCCCTCTAGACGTGTCCATTATCTCTGCCGTCTCAATTTGGTTTTTACCCTCATAGTCACACAATCTCATAGCTTCAAACTCTTCAATTTCTATAATAACAGCCTCTCCACTCTTTCCTCTTCTTAAAGAGCTATATCTTATATCATTTTCCAAATCTCTACAGTTTCTCTTTATCCTACTTCTAGACATCACACACCTCCTTTTTGTGCATATGCACATTATAGACTAATGAAATATCTTTGTCAATTACAGAAAAAAAGAACAAGACCTTAGTCTTGTTCTTTTACTAATGTGCATTCTGCACTAAAACATATAATAGGCCTCTGAATAAAACATTCATTGCCTGATAATGATATTTTACTATATATATTCAAAAAAAACAACTTTTTTTATTACTATACAATTAACTCTTTAAACTTCTTTATTATATGAGGCTTTATTGGCCCAATATCTTCCGAATATTCATTATCGAAAAGTAATCTATCAATTGCTCGAAATGACAAACGATTTTTATCAACCGATCTCAAATGCTTTAAATCTATATAACCACTAACATTTCCATACTTCACATGTTTATTTATTTGAATTGAATTTTTTACTTTAGTTGTAGTAATTGGTGCAACAATTACTATGCTTGAAACAAATGGATTTTTAGAAAGAATTATTACTGGTCTTGTCTTACTCTTCTCATTCCCTATGTTTTCTCCTAATTCACATGTAAATATCGAAAACTGAAATATTGATTGTTGTTTTTTGTCTACAATATTATATTTTAATTTTTTGTTATTCCATTTATGCCTTGCAATAATAGTATCAATTTCAATATTTCTCTCATTAATATCCAAGTCAACAATTAATTCTGTTTGCTCTTTTAGAATATTATTATACAACTCAACTTCTCTCTTCAGTGCATCTATTTGTTGAAAAAGCAATACATCTTTCTCTTCTTTTTCTAATTTTAATACATAGTCCTTCTGAACTCGCTTTTTCATAGCATGAAACTGCTCTGGTGTCATATTTTGAACATTTATCATTAAGTCCTTCCCCTTTCATGAATACTCCTTGGCTATTCAATTCTACACCTTTAAATCGCAATTCTCAAATTTCTTGTGATTTTTTTGCAAAAAAAGAACCTCAAAGGGCTCTTACTTTACAATTATCTTATATGCATTTGTAATAGGTGGCAGGCTCATTGTCATAACATTTGAATGTTCCACATATATACTAGCTCCTATTTTAATATCTTCAAACTTAACCACTTCTCCATTTGGGTTTACTATAATAGTTTCTTCTAAAATGTTAAATACTATTGCATCTGGGTATGTTCCAATAACTAATTTATTTTCTTCAACCTCTGTAACTTCCCCTTCTTTTATAGGCTTATCTAAAACTCTCTCAATTCTCTTTATTCCTGATTGTGCAGGTATACTCTTCGTTACCATTGGTCCATAAGAAACTTTTACTCTAACTCCGTTTTTTAGTTCATCTTTTGTTATATCTACAAACTCTGTATCTTTATTTACTCCAAGTATAATTCCACCTGGGTAATTCTCTATTAAAAATCTCCCATCTTTATATTCTTTTATTTCTCCAATTACAACCGGCAGTTCTATTTTTTCTTCTGCTTTTTTATAAAAAAAGTTAGATGACACTGTAACTCTACCATTTAATATTATTGCATCTTCATCTTTTACAACATTTACTATGATTTCATCATTTTCGCTATTTAAAACTACGCTTTTAGTTTCATTATCCCACTTAACTGTATATCCTTTTTCTTCAGCAAGTTCTCTAAGTGAAACTCTTGGCATTTCACATATTGCTATTGGCATAGGCTTAATGCTTCTTGTTATAGTTCCTCCTACTTCTGCATTTACATTTCCTACTAACATTAGCATTAGCAACATCATACTTAATATCTTTTTCATATAACTCTCCTTTTATTTTTTATTTTACTATTATTAAACGTAATTAGTAAAAAAAAGTTCCATTTATGTTAAAATTATATACGAGGTGATCATTATGAAAAAATACGTTCAACATTTTGATATTAATAATAATGGAAAATACTTAAAAACAGTATTTGAATATAATAAACTTAAAAATATGTGGGATGCTTATATAGTATGTGCTAACACAAAAAGAGATTGCAATGATTGCATTAGAAAATCTGAACTCAGTCCAAAAGTTTTTTACGGCCAAAAAACTGGCAGCAAAAACTCTGGAAATATTAATATATTCGAAAAGTATATATCTGAATTCATAAAATCACATCCTGATGCAAAAATAGCAGTTAAGCCAGTCTCAAAAAGATTAATAGATAAATATTCTTTTGTTTTAAATTATGGATTTATTTTAACTAAAGAGCATCCAGACTCTATAGGCATATATATACGAAACTAAAAAAACAACCTAACGGTTGTTTTTTGTAATCTAATTAATTAATACTATCTATACACTATACTCTCTAGTTGTTTTTTGTAAATTTTCATTTATAGTATTTTTTCCATATGTAATAGTATCTATACTATGTTCTTTCCTATCTATTATAGTTTTAAAACCATCTTCTATTTCAACCATTACTTCTATAGCTTTATTTAATACTTCATCATCTTTTCTTAATTGATATTTAACTAACAATTTATCAACATATTTATATAAACTATATAGATCATATGATATCTCATATTTAAAATTAAGTGCTACTTTTAACTCTTCTAAAACCTCTCTCGCCTTTAATATTTCTCCCTCTTTTAAGAAACAAAAAAACATTTCAAGTGCTACTAATACTAATTCATTTTTATCCGCCATGATTATATCATTCTTAAACTCCATTTTAATTCTCCTAATTTAATATTTTAAGTAAGCTCTCTGGTCTTGAATTTGCTTGTGATAATATTGCTGTCCCCGCCTGAGATAGCAATTGATGTTTAGTATATTCAACCATTTCTAAAGCCATATCTACATCTTCTATTTTTGAAAGTGATTTTGTAAAAGTTTCAACACTTCCATCCAATTTAGTTATCGATGATTCTAAGTTGTTTTGATAAGCTCCAATTTGTGACCTTGTTTTCATTAATACTTTCATTGCATCATCAACTAAACCTATTGCATCATTTGCATTAGCACTTGATAATATATCAATAGTATCAAGTCCCATTGTCACTGAATTTATTTCAGGTATATCTACATCCATTCTTTCATTCATATTTGCTCCTGAATGAATTTTTATGCTTATAGCTCCGTCCAAAACACTTCTTCCATTAAATTCTGCATCTTTTGTTATTCTATCTATTTCTTCTCTTAACGCTACAAATTCATTGTTCATATTTTCCCTATCAATTAATTCATATGAACCATTTGCACTCTTAACTGATAACTCTCTCATTCTCTGTATCATAGAAGTTACTTCTTCTACCGTACCCTCTACTGTTTGCAAATAAGAAATTCCATCCATGGCATTTCTTTTTGCCATCTCTAAACCTTTCAACTGATCTCTAAGTTTTGCCGAAACCCCATAGTTTGATGGCTCATCTTGAGCACTCTCTATTTGTTTTCCTGACGAGAGCTTAGATAATGATTTTCCCATTATATCATTTGACCTTGTTAGCTGGTACATCGCTCTTACTGCTGATATGTTGTGATTTATCTTCAATGTTATCCCCTCCTGCTAATTTTTTATCTACTTTTTCCACATGCTTTGTGAGTATTGCTGCCATTTGCTTTATTTCTTTTGGTATCTTATCCACTTATATCACCTTATACTTAACATTATTCACATTTAATCCAATTTTTCTAATAGCGTCAAAAGCATCTTCTATTCCTTCATTTAAATTTTCTATGCCTTCTTTTTTTCCTGATATTGTTAATTCTACTTCTTTATCCTGCTTTTCAATATAAAATCCAATTTCACCTAATTCATCTGTCTTAAGCATCATAACTATGCTCATATTATCATCTACGTTTTCACTCAAAAGAACCATATTTAGATTTGTAATTTTATCATTTATTTTAATTGGCACTTCATACATATTAGAATTATCCATACTCGATCTAAGTTCAAATATCTTTTGAACCTTTTGCATACCTTCTAATTTTTCTAGATTATCAAAAGTTTCTTCAAATATTATTTCGGCATTTTCTTTTATATCATTTACAATTTCTTCTATATCTTCTCCTTTTTCTAATCTTTCTATTGTTTTTGAAACTATTTTTTCAATTTTTTCATCTTTTAACTTTTTAACTTTTTCTAAATTTTCTCCAATAACATAGGCGTTTTTCAATATTTCACCTACTAATTTTATATTACTAGAACTAAACTTTATATCATTCTTATCCATAAAATCATAAGTTTCTTTTGACAACTCATTAATATCTGAAATTATTTTTCTAACTTCCTCTATATCAACCTTTTTATCCATCTTCTTCATATATAATTCTTCAAAATCTACATTACCCTTAACTTCTCTAATATTATATCTATCAATATTAGTTAATATATCTTCTAGCACCATTTCTTTGTTTTCTCTTTCTAAGAATCCAAAGTTTTCATCTACATAAGCATCTATTTCAGTCTTATCTAATATATAATTTGACGCCTTAACTAAATTCTCCATAGTAAAATCCATATTATTTTTAACCATAAATCCTATTACTTTACCTTTTGTTTTATTAACTCTATATATACTTTTGTAAACTTCTGTTAGTTCTTTTTTCTCTAGTTCATTTATTTTGCCATCTTTTCCAAGTTCATATATTTCTTTAGCTATGTTATCACTTAAAGTTGGCCCATTAGCTTCCACATAATCTTTAATATAAGTTTTAAGCTTATCTAAATTCATCGAACTAAACTCTATACCCTCTTTTATGAAGTTGGTTGCTACATCCACAGTAAAATTATTTGATATATAATCCATTTTAAGTTTAATGTTTTTTATATTTTCTACATTATCTTTAGTTATTTCCATATCATTTTTTATAAGTATTTTAGCTACTTCCTTATTGAGCTCATTTGACTTAATTCCATTTTTTTCTAAGAATGACTCTATTTGTGGAAATACTTTACTTACTTTATCTCCTAAGTCTACTCTTTTCTCAGTTGAACTCTCTTCATATTTATTTATAGCTTCTAGAGTATTTTCAATTTCTTTATTTTCAATAACTCTAAACACTTCCGATGAAGCATTTTTTAAAGTTTTTATCTCTTTATTATAATTTGTTAATTTATCTAAATTAGTCTCTTTAATCTCTACTCCATATTTTTTAAGTGTCTGTTCATTTTCTATCTTTTCCAAATCATTTAATATATCTATTACTTCTTTAATATCTTTTGTTGCTATCTCTATGTCTGAATTTATAAGTTTTGTTATAGCTTCAAATGTAAGCTTAGCTTTAAGCTCTAATACCGTTTTATAATCACTATTAAATATTTTTTCGTTTCCTCTACCCAGAACTCCTTTTTCAAGCAAATAAATATTTTTCAGATTAACTTTTTGTGATAATTTTTCAAGTTTATCCACTATTTCTTCAGAAACATTATCTAAAACTTCTTTCAAATCTCTTAGATCTATTTTAGTTAAATCCTTATTTATAAATTCTTTTCCAATTTTCATATCTTCTACTGCCAATTTCAAAGTATTATCTTTTGATATGTTTTCTTTTACAACTTTTATATTTTCTATATTTTCAGGAGTTATTTCGCTATCAGTATTAAAAAGTTTCTTTGCTATCTTATTATTTTCAACTGTGTTTTCAATACCATTCTTTTCTAGCACTTTGCCAATCTCAGAATTTATATCTTTTATTTCTGACTTCTTATCTTCTATCTTAGCATTGGAATTTTTATATAATGATTCTGGTGTAATCTTTTCATTTTTCATAGAAATGACGATTGCATCATCACTAATACTTTTAACTTTATCCATAACATTTTCTACATTTTTTAGCTTACTCATATTTTCACCAGTCATAGGAAGTCCTGCTTTAAAAAGCGCTTCTATTACTTCATTATATTCTTCCATGTCACTCTTATCTTCATTATCATTATTTACCTCAACATTTTCAGAATTAACTTTATCCTGATTGCTTAAAAAATTATTAAGTTCATCTATACTCATATTCTCAGCAAGTGTTTTTTGCGCTAAAATATCTTTAACAGCACCTTCTGTTAAAGTATTTGATATTTTACTTATATTCTTTTTAAGGTTATTAAATGCCTTTACATTTTCTTTATTAGATTCAAAACCATATTTTTCTAAAGTCTTAGTTATATATGTAACATCTTCTAATTTATTAACTTTTCTGTTTAACCTTTCTACTTTAACATCCTGAGCTTTATTAGTCTCATTTATATTACTTTCTTCTGTTTGCATCTTAAATGCATCCATTACAAGTCCGTATGTATTATTTGAATTTACTCCTGAAATCATATATTTCCTCCAATATTTACTACTTAATATATCGGTAATTTCAGCTATTTACTTTATTTAATTACAACAAAAAAACACAATATAAATATTGTGTTTAAAGTTCTCTTCTGCCTTCAAATGCTCTAAGTAATGTAACATCATCTACAAACTCAATGTCTCCACCTACTGGTATACCATGAGCTATTCTAGTAACTTTTATACCTATCGGTTTTAAAAGCTTACTTATATACATAGCTGTTGCCTCACCTTCAACATTTGGATTGGTAGCTATTATAATCTCTTCTACTTCATCATCTGTTTGAAGTCTTTCAAGAAGTTCCTTTATTTTTATGTTCTGTGGCCCTACTCCAGCAAGTGGAGATATTGCACCATGTAGAACATGATATTTCCCTTTGAAATTTTTAGTTTTTTCATATGCAGCCATATCTCTTGGATCCTCTACAACCATTATCTGTTTATTATTTCTGCTACTATTAGTGCATATATAACATGGATCGCTATCAGATATATTTTGACATTTAGAGCAATACTTTATATTTTTCTTAGCTGCCAAAATTGCTTCTGCAAATTTTTCAACATTCTTCTCAGGCATATCTATAACATAAAAAGCAAGTCTTTGAGCAGACTTACTTCCTATACCTGGTAATCTTGAAAATTCTTCTATTAAATTTGTTAAGTGATTACCATAATAATTCATTTTTAAAATTCTCCTTAAATTAGAACATTCCTCCTGGAAGATTAATTCCTCCAGTTATAGAAGTCATTTGGCTATTTGCTTTATTATCAGCTTGCTTAACAGCTTCATTTACAGCAGCCATTACTAAATCTTCTAAAGTTTCAACATCATCAGCGTCTACTACATCTTTATCTATTTTAAGATTCTTTAATACTTTTTTACCAGTTACAGTAGCTTCAACAGCTCCTCCACCTGAAGTAGCAGTGAATTCTGCACTTTCTAATTCTTCTTGTAATTTTTTCATATCTTTTTGCATTTTTTGTGCTTGTTTAACTAAATTTGACATTCCGCCAAATCCACCAAATCCTTTTTTGCTCATATATTTCATCCTTCCTTTACTATATGTTGTACCTCATAAATTCTACCAATTATAATGACTTTTGTCAATCAACTTCGATGTTAACACCTAAATCTTTAAAGTAGCTTATTACAGCTTCCATCTTATCATCATAACTATTTGAACCTTCCTCAGTTTTCCCATAAAACTCTCTATATCTCTTTGTATACTCATTTGCAGAAATTGTTATTAAATTAAACTCTCTGCCTAAATTTTCTTTCATGATTTTAACAATGTTTTCAGTTCTCTTATTCACAAAATCTTTAACCACATCATTTGAACATACTATATAAAAAATATCACCTTCTAGATATGCCGCCTTTGTTTCTTCCGTCGCCGCTTTAAGTGGTATATCAAAACCATTTCTTATATCAACCCATGAACTTACAGCTCTTTTAACTTCATCTGGTATAGCTTTAGGCACTTTAACTGGTTTCTCTTCTTTTGGTTCACAAACTATTTTAGACTCCTTTTGCTCAAGCTTACACTCAAGTTCTTTAACTTTACTTAAAAGATTGCTATCTACATTTACAGCTGTAGTTTCTTTTATTAACTTCATAAACTCAACTTCAAGGAATATTCTCTTTTGAGAAGTATTTCTAAGTTTTCCTTCAAGTTCTGAAAATGTATTTATTAAATTTAATATAGCTTCAATACCTAAGTTATCAGCATGTTTCTTTAAAAGTTCAATATTTTCTCTTTCAACATCTAAAACATTTTCATATCCATTTGTTGTCATTACTACTAATACATTTCTTAAATGATCTACTAAATCAACAACAAATTGTCTTATATCTCTACCTTGCATTACTATTTCTTCAACTATGTCTAAAAGCTTCTTAGCATCTTTTGCATATATACCCTCTATTACATCAAAGAAGACCTTACTATCTACAGCACCCAAAACTTCTATAACCTTTTCTAAAGTTATAACCTCACCATAATTAAATGAAATACATTGTTCTAGTATACTAAGTGCATCTCTCATTGCCCCTTCTGATAATTTAGCAATATATTTAATAGCATTATCTTCAATCTGAACATTTTCATTTTCCATATATTTTTTAATTGCCTCAACCATATCTGTAGCTGCAATTCTTTTGAAGTCAAACCTTTGACATCTAGAAAGAATTGTCGCTGGTATTTTTTGAGGGTCTGTTGTAGCTAATATAAATATTATATGCTTTGGCGGTTCTTCAAGTGTTTTAAGAAGTGCATTAAATGCCCCTTGTGATAGCATATGTACCTCATCAATTATATAAACCTTATATATTCCTTCAGTTGGTGGATACTTAACTTCGTTTCTTATTTCTCTTATGTTATCTACACCATTGTTTGAGGCTGCATCTATCTCAATAACATTTAAACTACTTCCATTTTGTATATCTATACAAACTTTACACGTTCCACAAGCTTTTCCATTTGCTGCATTTTCGCAGTTTACTAAATTTGCAAAAATTTTAGCCGTAGAAGTCTTACCAGTTCCTCTTGTTCCACAAAACAAATATGCATGCCCAACTCTATCAAGCTCTATTTGGTTCGTTAGCGTTTTAATTATATGTTTTTGACCTACTATTGATTCAAAATCTTTAGGTCTATATTTTCTATATAAACTTATATATGCCATAACTAACTCCTATCAATTTTTCTTAAAATTAGTATATCATTATTTGTTAACAAAAAAAATAAACTCATAAAATATTATGAATTTATTTTTCAATTCCTATTACTTCATATATTATAGAATTGTTTTCTTCTGATGATTTTACATTTAATGCCTCTACTGGAATCTCAAATCCATTACTTGTAAGTTTAACTAACGGTTTTGCAATTTCACTTTCTGAAGGTTTATCAGTTGCAATTATACTTTCAACTCTATCTAATCCAAAACCTTCTGCTACGTTAAGTACATCTCCAAACAAAGTTATATTATTAGTAAGTTCCCTAGCAAAAGTTTCTGTTTCCATCTTACCAATTTCATTTATTACTCTTTTATTATGCTTAATTAAATATGTCTTCTCTGCCACTGAATCTGTAACATCAATAAAATATTTTCCAACTTCAGCAATTATTCTACCTCCAAGTGATTTAACAATCTTTTGTGATTCTGTCACTGTACCATACTTAATAGCTTCAATAACTTCTTCTCTTACATTTCCTTTATCATTTCGTAATAACATCTATATTCCTCCTAAAAATTAGTAAAAAAAAATAACTCCGTGCACTTGAGTTCGATATAACCTTTCAAAACGTTACCTTTACAGTTAACTCCTATTAGGCACCCTTACGGCACATAAAACAAAATGCTTAGCGCTGCTTCCTTCCGGACCTGACACAGTTCACACCGTTTTATTGCGTAAGACCCAATGATCAACATCACTTATAAAGGTCAGACTCTTAAAAAATTATACCTCCAACAAGCATCACTTCTGCTACAGCGGATTGCAGATTACAGGGCACCGCTACCTCCCCAGCTAGCACGGAAACTTTATAACAATTTAAAGTTGCAAATAAAATTATAGCACCTAGTACTAATAAAGTCAATAAACCTTGAATTTATTTAGCTCTAAGCGCTTTAAAAAAATCTTTTATTAAATTACTACAATCTTCTTCTAAAATCCCCTCTATTATTTCTGCCTTATGATTTAACTTATCATTTTGAAGTATATTCATAAGAGTTCCACAAGCTCCTGCTTTATGACTTTTTGATCCAAATACAACTTTAGGTATTCTAGCCTGAACTATTGCACCTGCACACATTGGACAAGGCTCTAAAGTAACATACATAGTGCAGTCTTCAAGTCTCCAATCTCCTATCACTTTTGCAGCTTTGTTAATAGCCAAAATTTCTGCATGGTGAAGTGGATTTGAATCACTATTTCTAGTATTGTAGGCTTTAGATATAATTTCCCCGTCTCTAACTATAACTGCTCCTATTGGAACTTCATTTATATCAAATGATTTTCTTGCTTCTCTTAACGCTTCCTGCATAAACCGTACATGCATTTATTGCTTCCCCCTTTTTGAAATCACGTTCATAATATATTATATTGTCTTTCACTCAAAAAATCAAATACTTCTGTTCCCCTATTATTTAATATATGTTAAAATAACCATAACTGTTTATTAAAGGAGATTATTATGCGTAGAAGTTTTTTTATGACACTAAATTTATATATTATGTGGATTATTTTAACACATAGTATAGAACCAATAGATTTAATACTTGGGTTCTTTGTTATTCATACATCACAGTTTATAACTAGAGCTCTTTTTAATCAAGAGCAAAACACTAGAATTTTTACTTTTAGTAGTTTTATATTGTATGTTTTTAGCCTTGTATATTCTATTATCATTTCAGGCTTTAAAAGTTTGTACTATATTATATTTAGAAAAACTGATGTTAGTATTATAAATATTGAGACTAAACTTACTAATCCACTTAGTATTTTTATGCTATCTATATCTATAACACTTACACCAGGTACTATAACTATTTTAAATAGAAATCAAACATTAACAGTTTTATCTATGTTCCCTCTTCCAGAGGATGAAGAGGAAGCTTCAAAAGAAATAAAAGGTAATTTTGAAGAGTTACTTTTAAAAAGAGAATTACAAGATGCGGAGGTTTCAAATGAATTTTAGTTTTATAGAAATAATAATATTTTTACTTATATTTTCAATATTTCTTATATCTATTAGAATGCTGAAAGGTCCTACTATTTGGGATAGGCTTGTTGTTTTAAATGTTTTAACTTCAAAAGTTATTCTTATAACAATATTTTTAAGTCTTTATTATAAGAAACAAAATATAATGAGTGAAAAAAATGCATTTGACCTTCTAGATATAGGTATTACTTATGCATTGTTAGGATTTATTACTACAGTTCTAATAGCTAGATTTATTGAGAGAAAGGAGCATTTATAGTATGGATATGTTAGGAACTATTTTAATTATCATTGGTATAGCATTTATCCTTTTTGGAGCAATATCAATCCTATTATTGCCTGATTTCTATATCAGACTTCTTGTATGCTCTCAGATAGATACAGTAGGATTTCTTATACTACTAGTCGGAATTCTTACTAAATATTTTAATGATATTTATAGAACAAAAATACTTTTTATAATGATAATTGCTTTTACAATTAATCCCATCTCTAACTATGCCATCGGTAGATCAGCATATTTAAGAGGTGAGGAACCAAAGAAGGAGATTTAACTTATGATGATGCTATATATTGAAAAAATTGTTTTGCTCTTAGCAACTGTTTTTGCTATATGTTCAATTCAAACAAAAAAAATGAAACATGCAATCTTATACATGGGTATGTTTTCATTCTTTTGTTCAATATTATATATATTTTACAAAAGTCCAAATGTTGCAATTGCTGAAGCATCTATAGGTTGTACTTTATCTTTAGCAATATACTTGGTTGCACTAAAAAAACAAAAGAAATTTCTTATATATGTTTATTATGATATTTCACATGAGCTTTTAGAACTTATTGAAGGTTTTTGTGAGCACGAAGACTTAATATTCCACTATATAAGATTTAAGGAAGATAAATACGAAGAAATTATAAATACAAAAGATTATAACCTTGTTATTCACAAGAAGCATGATGATGTATTTTTATTCTCAAAAGAAATAAATGATAAAGTTGAAGCTTTAGCTAATACATTATCTTACAAAATTGAAAATTCTAATATACAACTATTTGAAATGAGTGATAATAATGATATGGAAATTATTTAAACAAATGATGCTTTTATTACTTATTATACAGTTTATATTTTTAGTTAAAGGGTTTAATGATTTTTCAAATTCTGTTCCAAAACTTGAAAATTATCATAATTTCTCATTATCAAAAGAATATACTGAAAATACTGAAACAGAAACCGGTTCAATAAGTCCTGTTACAGGAATTTATCTTGATTATAGATTATATGATAGTTTATTTGAATCATTACTACTTATAATTAGCGTAATAGGAATAAGATTTATAAATAAGAGGGATATACAATGAAAAATAAAAATAATTTAATTTTAACTTTAATAGAACTTATCTATCCATTAATATTATTATTCGGTTTCTATATAATATTATATGGTGATATTTCTCCAGGTGGTGGTTTTCAAGGTGGTGCTATTTTAGCTAGTGCTTTTATCCTTAGATATGTTGCCTATAAATTTAATAAAATACAACTTGGAACAATTCAAAATATGGAAAAGTACTTTTATATACTTATAATTCTTGTACCTTTTCTTTCTATTTTAACAAGACAATTTGCACTAACAAACTTTTTAAAACCTTATGGTTTTGAAAGATTCTTTTTAATCTTCATGAACCTTTTAATTGGTTTAAAAGTGTGTCTTGGAATTACTATAATATTTTATGAATTCATACTACATGAAAGGAGATGGTCACAATAGGTATTTTAGATTATTTCAATGGTACTACCGCTGCCCTATTCATATTTACAATAGGTATATACGGCTTAATAGCTAGAAGAAATATATTAAAATCGATAATATCGATCTCGGTTATTCAATCTGCAATTATTTTATTCTTTGTCGATGTTAACCCTGGTGATCCATTAGTTGAGAGTTTAATGATTACTGCTGTAGTTATAGGTGTATCTGTTTCTGCAGTCGCTCTAATGCTCTTTATACATCTTTATCATGTTTATGGTACTACTAGTTGGTGGAGACTTATGAGGAAAAGAAGTGATAAGATATGATTATTTCAAATATAATATTAATGCTAATATTTGCACCAATATTATTTGGTACTATTTATTACTTACATAAAATAAATAATAGATTTATTCTTTTGTTATTACAATCACTTTTCATAGGTGCTGCTATATATATCTTTAGCGAAGTTCTACATACTGGTCATCCTATAAACTTTGTAGTTGGAAACTGGGAACTTCACAAAGGTATAAATTTAGAAGTATCCTTATTAACAGGAACCATGCTTGTTATAACAACATTTATGTTCTTAATGTACTTTATTTACGAATTTGAAAACTTAAATCATAACGCCTTATTGGTATTACTATTATTAATTCTTCAAGGATTAATGTTAGCCTTACTTTTAAGTAATGATTTTTTCAATATATTTGTTTTACTTGAAGTATGTACAATATTAGTTTCAATATTAATAATATACAAAAAAGAACCATCAGCCTACTATGATTCTTTAATATATCTACTTTCGAATATTGTAGGTATGTCATTTTATCTTTTAGGACTTGGATTTTTATATAAGATGTATGGAACATTTAACCTAACTGTTTTATCAGAGCAAATTACTATGTATGAGATGAATGGTTCAACTATAATCCCATATGCCTTAATATTAACTGGTATCATTTTCAAAACAGGACTGGTTCCTGTATTTACTTTATTACCAAAAGCTGACAGTAGTGTTGGTGCTCCACCAGTAGTTTCAGCTGTTCTTGCTGGTATATATATAAATTTAAGTTTTACATTTTTTATAAAAATACAAAACATATGGCATAGTATGCTAGATACAAATCAACTATTTACTATACTTGCTTTAGCAACTATAGTAATTGGTAGCATAATAGCTTTTACTCAAACAGATATTATGAAGCTTCTAGCTTTCTCTACTGTTTCTCAAATAGGTCTAATTATGTATGGAATTACACTTAATTCATATTCAGCATATAAAGGTGTTTTATATCACATAGCAAGTCACAGTATTTTTAAGTCTTTATTATTTTTAATTGCTGGAGTACTTATAAAAGAATATGGAACTAGAAATTTAAATAAGATGCATAGTCTTTTTGATAGAAACAAGGGTCTTGCTTATTCATTATTAATAGCAATACTTTCAATATCTGGTTTTCCACTTTTAAATGGTTCAATAGGGAAATCAATAATAACACATAGTATGCACTCTTTAGAGATAGATTTAATAATGTATGGAATTAGTTTTTTAACACTGCTTTATTCATCTAGATTACTATTCATACTATTTGGTAAAAGTCATTTAGAAAAAATCACTATACCAAAAAGTAAATCTATTGTATTTTATACACTAACACTTATATGTATTCTAACTGGTGTCTTTGCACCTTTTCTTGCTGAAACTGTCTTAAATCAGCATTTAGAGCTAAGTTTCATATATTTATTAAAAAAGGCAGCAATACTTTTTACAATGTTACTATTTATATTAAATATGTATAAAAAAATCTTACATAATCATAGATTTGTAAATTTTATAGGTGAAATACATTTAAACTTTAATGTTCTTATATCAATGATATTCTCATTATTTATGATTATATTAAGTTATAGCTTGTATTTAGTAAATTAAAAAACGACCATTAGGTCGTTTTTTTATCCATATAAATGTTTAACAATACTTTTTAAATACTCATAGTTTCTTTCTCTTTGCTCTGGATAAGTTATAATCATTCCCCATATAGTTATTGAAAATGTTCCAGCAAGTCTTTTTTCAAAACCTTCTGCGAAGTTAATAGTTTGTCTTGAATTAATATCTTTTATTAGTTTAGCAAACTCATCTATTATCATAGCTCTGAAATTAATACTTCTGTTTTCAGATTCTAGCACTATATCTGGTTTTAAGTTAAATAAGTTATTCCCTAAAAACTCTCTCAACATTATTTCTCTTTTTTCTAATGCTTCATATAACCCATACATAAATGCAAGTATCTTTTGTTCATTGTTGTCAGCTTTCTCTACTCTTTTTGAAACTTCTACAAAAGTTTCTCTCCAAGAATTTTCAAAAACTCTTACAAATAATTCTTTCTTATTTGGGTAGTAGTTATATAAGGTTCCTACTGCCACTCCTGATTTTCTTGCAATTAATTTCATATCTACTTTTCTATATTCATTTTTCTCAAATAATTGCTCTGCAACTTTAAGGATTTTTATGTCTACATCCTTTATTATTTTAGGCATTATATCCCCTCCCTTTGGTTATATATAATAATATTATATTTTGAATTCCATTTCAATAAAATTAGGCAAAAAAAAAGAAACATATGTGTTTCTTAAAGAACGGAGAAGGAGGGATTTGAACCCTCGCGCCGCGTTAACGACCTATACCCTTAGCAGGGGCACCTCTTCAGCCACTTGAGTACTTCTCCATATTAAGTTTTGCTTAAAGGCGCCAACCGGATTTGAACCGGTGATAAAGGTGTTGCAGACCTCTGCCTTACCACTTGGCTATGGCGCCATATGGTGTTAAATGACCCGTACGGGAATCGAACCCGTGTTACCGCCGTGAAAGGGCGGTGTCTTAACCGCTTGACCAACGGGCCAGGTAAACTCCTCAAGTAGGACTTGAACCTACGACCTAACGGTTAACAGCCGTTTGCTCTACCAACTGAGCTATTGAGGATTATGATATATGAAAACTACCAAAAAAAGTAAATATCTATTTTTAGATCAAGCCCTCGACCTATTAGTACTTGTCAGCTGAACATATTGCTATGCTTACACCTCAAGCCTATCAACCTTGTAGTCTTCAAGGGGTCTTACTTCATTAACTGAATGGGAAATCTTATCTTAAGATGGGCTTCACGCTTAGATGCTTTCAGCGTTTATCCTTTCCAGACTTGGCTACTCTGCCATGCGCTTGGTAACGCAACAGATACACCAGTGGTCTGTCCATCCCGGTCCTCTCGTACTAGGGACAGCTTCCTTCAAATTTCCTACGCCCACGACGGATAGGTACCGAACTGTCTCACGACGTTCTGAACCCAGCTCGCGTGCCGCTTTAATGGGCGAACAGCCCAACCCTTGGAACCTGCTACAGCTCCAGGATGCGACGAGCCGACATCGAGGTGCCAAACCTCCCCGTCGATGTGAACTCTTGGGGGAGATAAGCCTGTTATCCCCGGGGTAGCTTTTATCCGTTGAGCGATGGCAATCCCACTTTCTACCATCGGATCACTAAGTCCTACTTTCGTACCTGCTCGAAATGTCTCTCTCGCAGTCAAGCCACCTTATGCCTTTGCACTCTTCGAATGGTTTCCGTCCATTCTGAGGTGACCTTTGAGCGCCTCCGTTACTCTTTCGGAGGCGACCGCCCCAGTCAAACTGTCCACCTGACATTGTCCCCACACCGGATAACGGTGCTAGGTTAGAAAATCAATATTACAAGGGAGGTATCCCAACATCGACTCCTTAAATGCTTGCGCACTTAATTCTCAGTCTCCCTCCTATCCTGTACATGCAATATCAATTCCCAGTATCAAGTTACAGTAAAGCTCCACGGGGTCTTTCCGTCCTGTCGCGGGTAACCAGCATCTTCACTGGTACTACAACTTCACCGGGTGCATTGTTGAGACAGCGCCCAAATCATTACGCCTTTCGTGCGGGTCGGAACTTACCCGACAAGGAATTTCGCTACCTTAGGACCGTTATAGTTACGGCCGCCGTTTACTGGGGCTTCAATTCAAAGCTTCGCGTCAAGCGCTAACCCATCCTTTTAACCTTCCAGCACCGGGCAGGCGTCAGCCCCTATACTTCACCTTTCGGTTTAGCAGAGACCTGTGTTTTTGCTAAACAGTTGCTTGGGCCTTTTCTCTGCGACCACTATCTCTAGTGGCACTCCTTCTCCCGAAGTTACGGAGTCATTTTGCCGAGTTCCTTAACAATGCTTCTCCCGCCGGCCTTAGGATTCTCTCCTCACCCACCTGTGTCGGTTTGCGGTACGGGCACCTATAAAACAATAGCAGTTTTTCTCGTCAGCGTGGATTCATCAACTTCCTTACTTTTTCTTCAGTCCCCATCACATTTCATCACCATCTACCGGATTTGCCTTGTAGACTAGACTTTATGCTTGGCCAGGTCTTTCCATTCCCTGGTTTGATTATCCTCCTGCGTCACTACAGTTCTGTTTATAGGTGGTACAGGAATTTCCACCTGTTGTCCATCGACTACGACTTTCGTCCTCGCCTTAGGTCCCGACTTACCCTGAGCAGATAAGCTTTACTCAGGAAACCTTGGGTATTCGGCCGAGAAGATTCTCACTTCTCTCTCGCTACTCATTCCAGCATTCTCTCTTCTGTACAGTCCACTATCGCTTCCGCTTTAGCTTCTTCCCAGTACAGAATGCTCCTCTACCAACGTATTTACATACGCTCCATAGCTTCGGTGATACGTTTTAGCCCCGGACATTTTCGGCGCAAAATCTCTCGACTAGTGAGCTATTACGCACTCTTTAAATGTATGGCTGCTTCTAAGCCAACATCCTAGCTGTTTTTGAAATCTCACATCCTTTTCCACTTAACGTATACTTTGGGACCTTAGCTGTTGGTCTGGGCTCTTTCCCTTTTGACTATGAATCTTATCACACATAGTCTGACTCCTGATTATCATCTATCTGGCATTCTTAGTTTGATATGGTTCGGTAAGCTTTTGACCCCCTAGCCAATTCAGTGCTTTACCTCCAGTAGACTTTAAATCAAGGCTAGTCCTAAAACTATTTCGAGGAGAACCAGCTATCTCCGAGCTCGATTGGAATTTCTCCGCTATCCACAAGTCATCCCAGCCTTTTTCAACAGACACGGGTTCGGTCCTCCACTGAATTTTACTTCAGCTTCAACCTGCTCATGGATAGATCGCCCGGTTTCGGGTCTAATCACCGCAACTTTTTCGCCCTATTCAGACTCGATTTCTCTTCGGCTCCATGCCTTCTAAGCATTTAACCTTGCTACGATAATTAACTCGCTGGACCGTTCTACAAAAAGTACGCGGTCACATAATAAATTATGCTCCCACTGCTTGTAAGCACAAGGTTTCAGGTTCTCTTTCACTCCCCTCCCGGGGTTCTTTTCACCTTTCC
>JAOARL010000011.1 GCA_025210555.1 Clostridia bacterium | reverse complement strand
AATAAGACCATCTAGGGTAGATACTACGAAGTGTTTTTAATGTCTTCCCCCCTCCAAATCTTTTCAGGGTCTTCCTAATGGGTCAGAAACCAAGAGCCATCTTATGAGGTAACGACTAGAGAGTTGTTCTATCAGAGGTGATACTGTATATACAATCTACATATACCGTTACTTGACTTCAAACTTTATGTTATTATATTACTTATATATTATACAAATTTAGCTTTCCCAGTCAATTGAACATAATTGTTCAATAAATTTATCGCCTATATGCTCTTCAACCATTCTTATAAAATACGCATACCCAAATAAATGACCTCTATAATTTGATTTAGTAATATTTTGCCTCTCTAAACTATCTTTTACTCCATATTTTTTTGCATAATATATTTGCTGTCTTAGGTATTTTTTAGTTTTTCTAGGAACACTTAGCTTTGTATTCACCACCAAACCTGTTACAACTTGTTTATGATGTTTAAACTGCACTCTAACTTTTTTTTCGTTAATTATAAAATTTTCGTTTATAATAATTTTCCTAATTAGTTTTATGTGCTTAGCTATTTTTTTCTCCCCAGAAAAGGTTATATCATCTGCATATCTTGTATAGGAGGCTTCTATAAAGTTTGCTAAATCCAATAATTTTGCATCTAATCTTTTACAAATTAAATTAGATAAATAAGGACTTGTTGGAGCACCTTGTGGTAATACACTCTTATAGGTGCACAGACCAGAAAACACCATAGAAAGGTGACGGCTATATCCAAATTCACAGAACAAATTATAAATTTGCATATACTTTATATTAGGAAAAAAGTCTTTAATATCTAAATTAATAATACATTCTTTATTCACATGTAATTTTGCATTATCTACAATTGATTTGTGTGGCATAAATCCCGTAGATGATTCAGAACATTTTTCTTTATATAGCACATTGTCAAGAATCCATTTCTGGATATACTTTAAATTTTCACATGGCATACTTATTTTTCTATTTCCACCAGTTCTTTTAGGAATATTAACTTCTTTATAGAGATTTTCAGCTAATATATAATAGGAGTAGAGCTCTTTAACGTCTATTCCTATTAGCATTGCCAAATGTATTGAATCAAATATTACTGGAAAACCATTTTCATTAAGATTACTTGCGTATGAAGTGCATAGTTCAATATACTCATTTTCATATCCTTGAGATATCATGACTTTTTCTATTTCTTTTATATCCATACTCATTCTACCTGATGCTTTCTACTGGATTATTTTACTTAACATATCACCAAACAAATTCTTTGACCTCAAAGAATTTTGGTTTGGTGATACAACAAAACGCTCTTTTTGTTTTGTTGTATCAGTACTAATTTTGGCTTTTTAAAATTAGTACTGATATAGCAACCTAGTTACTTCTCTTCACGAGTAGCGACTCACTACTCAATTCTAGAAAACACCTTAATTATACCTTAAACTGTTTTGGTATATATATATCTTCAAATGAAAATGGCTTTCCAGTAAATTTTAATGTAACTATATCTTTGAATAACTCATTAAGGGAGACTTTATTCAATCCTTTTTCTTTCAAAAGAGAATTTCCTTGTTCAGTTAAGAGTAATCTACCAAACTCATTAGTTAATAATTCTCTATCTATTAGATTATTAATAGTGGTCTTCATTTGGACATTAGTGAAACCACATAATTCTTTTATTTCTGTCAATAAATATTCATCTTCATATTCCTTAAGATATATTAAAATTAATAACTCATTATAACTTGTCATTTTTCAGGTTCTCCAGTTTTTTTATATTATACCTAAAATTACTCTTTTTGCTTATCATAAATTGTGGTTTTTCTTTTTCTCTTGGAAATAAACCTTTCCAATTTTTATTTTCAAACCAAAATGAACTAATTGTATTATTTGGAGTGTTTCTGAAAAATGATATCATAGCTTGACAATTTCTATAACCAAGTATAAATTCTGATTGTTTTCCCCAAAGTTCTCTTTCAAATTTCTGAAGTTTCTTCTCATTTTCATCCCAATTTTCATGGAATATATACCTTTCACTAAAAGCTTTTTTATGTAAATTGTGATATATTATCACACATTCTATATTTTTCTTTTTAAAGAAACTTTCTAATAATAATTTACTTTCTTCTAATAGCTCTATACAGAAAATATAACACTTAACTTCTTTAAGTTTGTCAATATTCTTTTCAAAAAAAGATTTAACTGTTTCTCCCGTACCAATAATATCATCCAAAAACACTATATTTTTAATTTTTTTAATGTCATCAATTGATAGTTTTTCAATACTATGGCTATAATAATTCGTAATATCATTAACATATTTGAACTCTTCCAAAAATGAATTAGAGCTATCAATTTTAGAATCATCTTCAATTCTTGAGTAAATTGTATGTGATTTTTCTAATCTTAATTCATATACTATTTTTTGGTAGAAATCACTCATTATATTTACTATTTTTTGTTTTGAATAATAATTATATTTGTTAACTAACTCCAGCAGCATATTTCCTAATTCCTTATCAGTATCTAATTGACATAAAAAACGACCTAATTTACCACTAAAGTTTTTAGTTTTTTTATCTTCACCCCATCTAGTAACGCAGGACAAAGCTACTTTTTGTATTTTAGTTAATTGATGTTTATTTTCCATAGATAAAACTCCCTATCTAACTAATTAAGGTTTTATGGTAAATGCTACTATCTAACATATTGTAACATATTATTCAATTATTTAAAATACTCTCATGCAAAATCATATACATTGGTGTTGTATGAAATTAATCTAGCACAACTTTTGTTAATCATTGTATTTCACATATGTAACACAATATATTATTTTCTAACAAAATACGATGCTTTTAGTCCTAATTCACCTCTGATAGAACAACTCTCTAGTCGTTACCTCATAAGATGGCTCTTGGTTTCTGACCCATTAGGAAGACCCTGAAAAGATTTGGAGGGGGGAAGACATTAAAAACACTTCGTAGTATCTACCCTAGATGGTCTTATT
>JAOARL010000010.1 GCA_025210555.1 Clostridia bacterium | reverse complement strand
TTGATAATATTTGATAGTAATTGTTGGTAGTTTTGTGTTATAATGTCCATGAGGAACCTCCTAGTGATTGTTTTTGTCGACTTCATTATATCGAGGTTTCTTTTTTATTGCTACAATCCCAATACTATTTTACACTATCGCCTAAGGGCTATTTTTTGATTTTAAGTTCATTTTCTGGTAAAATAGAGTGACTAAAAAGGGGTTGAAGTATGAGAAAAGTAGCATTTCACACATTAGGGTGTAAAGTAAATCAATATGAGACAGAAGCAATGCTTGAACTGTTTAAAAAAGATGGATATGAGGAAGTGAAATTTGAAGAATTAGCAGATGTATATGTAGTAAATACATGTACTGTTACAAGTCTTTCAGATAAAAAGTGTAGACAAATGATAAGAAGAGCACATAAAAGTAATGAAGAGGCAGTTATTGTTGTTGTTGGATGTTATGTACAAAATGATCCAGAAACAGTTAAAGCTATTGAAGGTGTTAATGTAATTTTAGGTACAAATGAAAAGAAAGACATTGTAGCTAAAGTTGAAGAATATAAAAAAGAAAAGAATGTCATAGAAGTTGTAGATGATCTTAAGCAGGTTAATGTATTTGAAGAACTTGAGATAGAAAATACATTAGACAAAACAAGAGCATTTTTAAAGATACAAGAAGGATGTAATCAGTTCTGTTCTTATTGTATTATTCCTTATGTAAGAGGAAGAATAAGAAGTAGAGATATAGATAATATAATAAGAGAAGCAAAAAGGCTTGTTGAAAATGGGTTTAAAGAAATAGTTCTTACTGGTATTCATGTAGCTTCATATGGTAAAGATTTGGAAGAGGAAATATCTCTTTTAGATGTTATTGAAAAGGTGCACAGTATTGAAGGTCTAGTAAGATTAAGATTAAGTTCTATTGAACCAAGAATAATAACAGAAGAATTTGCAAAGAGGCTATCAGAACTTGAGAAAGTATGTGATCATTTCCATTTATCATTACAAAGTGGATCGGAGAAGGTACTAAAAGAAATGAACCGTAAATATACAAAGGAAGAGTATATGAATGGAGTTAAAAATTTAAGAAAATATATGCCGGATGTTTCAATAACTACAGATATTATAGTAGGATTTCCAGGAGAAACTGAAGGAGAGTTTGAAGAAAGTTTAGAATTTGCAAAAGAAGTAGGATTTTCGCAAACGCATGTATTTGCATACTCTAAAAGAGAAGGAACGGTTGCAGCAAAGAGAGAAGATCAAATATCTAATAATGTTAAGGCAGATAGATCTAAACAAATGATAGAATTAACAAATAAGAGTGAAGTAGAATTTTTAAATAGCCAAATTGGTAAGGTATATGAAGTTTTATTGGAAGATGAAAAAGTAGGACACACTACTAATTATTTAAAAGTTGAAATAGATAAGAGCCAAAGAAAAAATGAACTAGTAAACGTTAAAATTATAGGAGTGAACATTAAAAAGAATATATTAATAGGAGCGATTTAATGATCAACAAATTTAGTTCAAGCAGTAAGTTTATTTTAATTGTAAGTACCATAATGATAATAGCTGCAAGCGTACTTGCTTGTGGTATTGTTTTCTATGTTTCAAAAGTTAGAGGAGAAGTTACGGATAACTTTGTTGAAACTGTGGAATATGAAATAAATTTTTACTTTAATGACCAAAAGAAAGACCTGGAAATATTTTTAAGAGATTATACTATTTGGGATGATTTATATAATGCAATAGAAAATGAAGATTATAAATGGGCGTCAGATAATGCAACAAAATTTCTTTTTGAAGAAGAATCTTATGGATATGATGTTATATATGTAAAAGGGTATAATAATGACTATGAGGAATATTATTCAGATATAAATAAAGATAAAATATTAGAATTAGATTATTATAAAGATTGGAAAAAGAATAAGTTATTAGAACCGACATATGTAAATATTGAAGGGGAAATTTATATTTTAGGAATAAATGAAATATATGATTCAAATGAAGAAACTAAGAATGGTTATTATCTAATGGGAAAAAAGCTTGATAAAAGTGAATTAGATGGGCTCAGACATTTTGAAAAAGATACTAAATACACAATGCATTTCAAACATGATATAAAAGATTATAAGGATGAAGTTATAAAAACATTAGAATTAGAAATTAAGATGGATAGTTATTTTAATGAACTTAACATACTGGAAAAAAGAATTATTTATATAATGTATTTAACGGTAGGAATGGTTGTAATAATAGTTTCTATATTTACTAAGTTTGTAGAAAAAGCAATAAATAAAGTTGTAAAGGGTATTAAAGATATATCAAATGGTAATTATAAAAGTAAGGTAGAAAAATGTTCAATGAGAGAATTTAATTCAATTATTAAGTCGGTTAATAATTTAGGAACAACTGTGGATAATAAGATAAAAGAAATAGAAGATACAAACATGGAAATGGTAAGAGTTTTAATTAAAGCAATAGAGTCAAAGGATGAGTATACAAAAGGACATTCTCAAAGAGTCAGTATGTATGCTAAAAAGATAGCAGAGATATGCGGATATAAGAATTTAAGGATTATAGAAAATGCTGCAATGCTTCATGATATAGGTAAGATAGGTCTTGATGATACAATACTAAATAAAACAGGAATATTATCACTAGGTGAATTTGAAACAGTAAAGTTACATCCAGAAAGAGGATATTATATATTAGATGATTGTAATTCTTTTGATATAATCAAGGAAATAGTACTTCAGCATCATGAAAGATTTGACGGAACCGGTTATCCTAATAAATTAAGTGGTGAGCAAATATTAGTAGAAGCTAGGATTGTAACAGTAGCAGATGTGTTTGATGCAATGACAAGCAAAAGAAGCTATAATGCTATTATTTCATTCGATGCAGCAATAGAAGAGTTAAGATTAAATGCAGGTAAAACATTTGATCCAATGATAGTTGAGATGATACTTCAAAATAAGGATGAGTTTAAAAAAGTTTATGAAAAAGCTAAAAAAGAATTGCTATTACAAGAGATATAAAGATATAATATAACAAATGGAGGGGATAATATGGAAAATACACTGTATTATAAAAATTCAGAGGGTGAAAATAATCTTGCAAAAGAAATATTAAAAGATGTATATAAAGCGCTTGAAGAAAAAGGCTATAACCCAGTAACTCAATTAAGTGGATTTATTCTTTCAGGTGATCCAACATATATAACAAGTCATAATAATGCTCGAACATTAATTATGAAAGTTGATAGAGAAGAAATAATTGAAGAACTAGTAAAGGCATATATGAAATGAGAATATTAGGTTTAGACTTTGGTTCTAAAACGATAGGTGTAGCAGTAAGTGATGAACTAGGATTTACTGCGCAAGGCATCGAAGTTGTTAGAAGAAAAAATGAGATTGATGTTAAGGAAAGTATAGAAAGAATTATTGAAATAATAGAAGAATATAATGTTGAAAAAATAGTGTTAGGTATGCCTAAAAACATGAATAATACTTTAGGAGATAGAGCAGAAAAAACATTATGGTTTAAAAAACTTCTTTATAAAAAAGTTAAAATGGAGATAATTTTATGGGATGAAAGACTCTCAACATGTGCAGCTGAGAGATATTTAATAAGTGCAGATGTATCAAGAATGAAAAGACGAAAAGTAATAGATAAAATGGCTGCAGTATTTATACTGCAAGGATATTTAGAAAGTTTGAGGTAATTATGGATAATAAATATGAAATAATAAAATTTAAAGATATGGAAACGAATGAGACTGTAAACTTTGTTGTTTTAGATGCAGTAGACGTAGAAGAGGAGCATTATTACTTTGTAATTGAAGAAGATAAAGCAGAAGATGATGATGCAGAAGTTCTTGTTCTTAGAAGCTTAATAGAAGACGAAGATGAAGTTACATTTGATATAGTATCAAATGATGAAATTCTAGAAAAAGTGCTAGAAAAGTTTAATAGTAACAATAATGAATTTGAAATAGATTAAATGCCTAAGGGCATTTTTTCTTTTGCAAATATATATGAACCATGGTATAATTACTAAGGCATAAATCGGATAGAGTATTTATTGAAGATAAATATTATATATAAATAATTGAGGACGGATGTTTGTTGAACGATGAAAATTAAATAAGGAGGAGATAATTATGTTTAAAAAGCCAGTAAATAAGACTAGTGGTAGTTCTTCGGTAAGAATAGTACCATTAGGTGGATTAGATGAAATAGGAAAAAATATAACAGCTATAGAATATAATAATGAAATAGTTGTTATTGACTGTGGTATTGCATTTCCAGATGACTCAATGCTTGGAGTTGATGTTGTAATACCAGATTTTACATATTTGAAGAAAAATAAAAATAAGATAAAAGGGGTAGTAATTACTCATGGACATGAAGATCATATAGGAGGGTTACCATATTTATTAAAGGAAATAAATGTGCCAATATATGGATCTAAGTTAGCGATCGGATTAGTTGAAAATAAGTTAAGAGAACATAAGATAATTAACACTGTTAAAAGAAATAGTGTTAAGCCAGGTTCAATAATTAAACTTGGAGGAATGAAAGTAGAGTTTATTAGAACAACTCATAGTATTGCTGATGCATTTGCAATAGCTATACATACACCAGAAGGTGTAGTGCTTCATTCAGGAGACTTTAAAGTAGACTACACTCCAATACATGGAGATATGATAGACTTACATAGATTTGCAGAATTAGGGAAAAAAGGTGTATTAGCTTTCTTATGTGAAAGTACAAATGTTGAAAGAGCAGGGTATACTAAATCAGAAAGTACAATAGGACCTACTTTCGAAGATATATTTATTAAATCAAGAGATAGCAGAATTATGATAGCTACATTTGCTTCTAATATTGATAGAGTGCAACAAGTAATAACTCAAGCACATAAAAATAATAGAAAAGTAGCAGTTGTAGGACGTAGTATGGTTAATGTTGTTAAGATAGCTAGTGAACTAGGATATTTAAATGTGCCAAAAGGAATAATGGTAGAAATATCTGAAGTTCAAAAGATGAAGCCAGAAGAGGTTGTTGTTATAATGACAGGTTCACAAGGTGAACCAATGGCAGCGCTTTCTAGAATGGCAAATGGATCTCATAGACAGCTTGAAGTTATACCTGGAGATACAATAGTACTTAGTTCAACACCAATACCTGGAAATGAAAGTTCTGTTAATACAGTTATTAATGAACTTATAAGAAGAGGTGCAGATGTTGTTCTTGAAGATACTCACGTATCAGGACATGCTTGTAGAGAAGAGATAAAATTATTACATAGCTTAGTTAAACCTAAGTACTTTGTGCCAGTGCATGGAGAATTTAGACATCTAAAAGCTCATGCAGAACTTGCACAAGAGCTTGGAATGAACAGAAAGAATATTTTTGTTTCAACAATAGGAGATGTAATTGAAGTTTCTAAAGATAAAGCTAGGAAAGCTAAATCAGTTGAAGCGGGAAGAGTTTTAGTTGATGGATTAGGTGTAGGAGATGTTGGAAACGTAGTACTAAGAGATAGAAAACATTTATCAGAAGATGGGTTAATTGTTGCTGTTGTAACAGTTGATTCAAAGAATAATAAAATAGTAGGGAAACCTGAACTTGTTTCAAGAGGTTTCGTGTATGTAAAAGAGTCAGAAGAATTATTAAGAGAAGCAAAAGATGTTGTTAATAAAGCAATTGAAGGTTTAGACAAAAACAGAATTAAAGAATGGTCATATGTTAAAAATGAAGTTAAAGATAAATTAAGTGACTATTTATGGCGTAAAACAAAAAGAAGTCCGATGATATTACCGATTATTGTAGAAGTATAAGATTAAGACTAGCATAGCTAGTCTTTTTTTTGATTTGAATTATCTAAAAAACTTTTCATATAATTGGAATTATGCTATGATTTGATTTAAGGGCAAATAAATCATGGAGGAAAACAATGAAAAAAATAATTGCAATATTTCTGTTATTAAGCTTTTTGGCAACGGGATGTACACGAGGAGAAAAGAAGATTTTAGAGATCGATCAAAAAATAAGGAATATTGATAACGTGGATGCAAGATCAATAATAGAAATAACCTTTGATAAATCTGTTGATGAGATGAAAAATAGGGAGGATGATTCAGAAGAATTTGATTTTGCAGAGATGCTTTATATATTAGAAGAAAATAAAATAATATGTGAAGAAAAAGTTTATTACAACGAAGGAAAAGCATATGGAAATGTATATTTTTATTTGCAACCTAAAGGTAAAGTAGCTAAGATACCTGTTTTTGAAATTGCTATTGATGGAGATGTAGTTTATTTTTATGTAGGAAAGCTAATTAGCATTATGGATACATACGGGAATGATGAAATACGAAATGCACTTGATAAATTACCACAGGATCTAGAATATGTGTATATGTATTTTGATGAAGATGATATGAGACACTATTCTAAAAAGATATATAGCAGACACAAATTGGGACAGGAAATATCAATGGCAGCTAAAATATTAACAGAAGGTATATTTAAAAGTGAGCAACTTTTAACCGTTAAAAGACATAAAGGGGAGTATATTTGTAATATTAATATAGAGCAAATAGGGGAACTGTATTCTAAGTTTTTTAGTAATGTAATAAGAAAAAATGAAAAATTTACTAAAGATATTGAATTGATAGTTGAAAATTTAGATAATAATGCTGAAATATTTAAAGTACTTATCGATGAATATAGTGATGATGAAGCCATTGTTGAAAATACTGAAAAAGGGAGTAATGACGATGATGAAATTGCAGAAAGCGAAAAAGGATTTATGTTACTTGAAATTGAAAATGGCTCAGATATATTAAAAGATAGCTTAAATAATGTGTTTAGTGAATTTAACCTTAAACTTATTGTTTCGGAAATAGATAATAAAAAGTATTCGTGGGATTATGAATTAGATACAAAGTTAAAAGAAAATGATTTAGGGCTTAGAGTTACCGTGAAATCTACATATATGGAAAACAAAGATAAGTATTATTACACACCAGTTTCTAGATATTACTCTTTAGATGAAATTATAGAAACTTTTGTTTATGAGGTTATTTTAGATCCGAGTGAAAAAAAGGCATGGGTTAATTCTGAACTTGCTGCACGAGAAGCAGATATAAATGTGAAAGTTATAGGAAATAAAAATTATTTTGAAATTAGACAAATTTCAGAATTGCTTGCAGATAGAATGATATGGGATACGAAAGAAAAGAAACCGTATTTCATTAAAGGGATGGATAAAATTTATTTAGATGTAAATATAATAGAAGGAAAGAGTTATATATTGATAAAAGAATTTGAAAAATTAGGATACATAGTTTCATGGAATAATGAAACTAAAAAAATAAGTGTAAAAAAATAGCTAAAAAAGCAAAATAATATATATTTATTTGAGATAATATATTATGATTATAAGTATAAAAAAATAGGAGGTAAGAAATGAAAAAAGTTTTAATTGGACTACTAAGTGTAGTTGCAGTAGTAATGATTGTAGTAGTAAGTAAAAAAGGTGGTAATTTTAGAGAGTTTTTTAATGAATTCGCAAATGTTGAAGTATATGAATCAAGTACAACGTTAAGTTTAGAATTTGGTAATACATTTGAATATTTAGAAGCAAATTTAAAAAACAATGAAGAAGTAAATGTAGAAGAGTTTAAAAAGGTTAAAGAATTATTAGAAGGAAAAACTATTTACATAGAAGACCGTGTAAATATGAAAAAAGCTTATAATGTGAGTTCAAAAGTTTATTTACAAGATAAAGAAACAAAAGAAAAAGAACTAATTACAGAATTTTATATTGTAGATGGAAAAGCACTAATGAAGGTAGATGAAATTATAAAATTAGTTAATTTATATATGCCAGAAGTATCAGCTAATATACCAAGTGATTTAAAGTACATATCTTTAGATGTTAATAAAATATTAGCACAAGTGCCAGAATATCAAAAAATAGGATATACAAGTTTAGAAGCAATGCTAGAAGAATCTAAAAAACAAAGAGTAGTATATACAAAGATTATTAATATTTTTGCGGAAGGATCATTTAAAGATTTCAAATTGGATATTGTAAAAATTAATGGTAATAGATGTGTTGTTGAAACAGACTTAGAAGGAATAATAGATGCGGGAGTAGAGATTGTTAAGTATGTATTAAATAATAGTGCTGCTGTAAAAGAAGATGTTATAAAAGTTGTTGATACTTTAACTGAAGAAGATATAAAAGTTTTAGCTATGGGTACAGAAGTTGAATTTAATAAAGAAGAAATTAAAGGTCAAATTGATATGGCTTTTGCAGGGTTAGTAATGGTTAAAGCTACGGCATTAGAAGAACTAGATAAAAATGTTGAAGAATTAAAAGTAGAAATGGAAGAGTTCAAAGACTTATTCTATATTAAATTCTATGTAGATAAAAAAGGAAATAAGTATGTATCAGGATATGAATTTGATGTTGATATGAATAAATACCTAGAGCTAGTTGAAAAAGACTTTGATTTAATGGAAGGATACGTTTCTTCTTCAAACTATGAAGATTTAAAAGTAGCTTTTAAATTAGATCAAGAAGTAATTAAAAAGAATAATGTTGAAATAACATTACCAGAAGTTGAAGCTAAAGATATTGAAGAACTTGTTAATGAATATAACAAAGCTCAAAACTTTCAATTAGAAACAATTGAATTACAATAGTAAAAGTAATAGCGCTCAAATTAGAGCGCTATTTTATTTCCAGAATAACAATTTTTAAACCATTCAGAAGCAGATATATGAAAGTTTTTAGGAGCATTATATTCATATAATTCAAAGGCTTCTTTTCTATAATTGTTAGGAACAACATTAAGTACAGTAGAAAGATGTAATTCTATTTTTTTGCGGGCATCACTTAATAAATCATCTAATGTATTATATTTGTGAATGCCTTTAAAACTACCAGAAAGTTCAAGCCAAATAAATTCATTGTTTTCTATAATAACATTAAAAGAGTGACAAGGCTCATTTGGACTGTCTCTAAAAACATAGAAGTAAGCTTTATTTAGATAGTTTCTAGTGTCTAAAAAAGCTCTAACAAGTTCAGATTTATCCCAACAAATGCCTAATCTTTTTTGGAAAACTTCAATAGGAGTTTGGAGTATATAGTTTGAAGCAAAGTTTTCATCAACAGAATAATAAATATTAGTTAAATTATCTACCCAACCGTAAGTCATGTCCTTGGATAAAAAATTGAAAAAGTCAGTATAAGTATTTAGGTCATTTTTTTTAAGTTCGTTTAATAAAATTTCATTCATATAATTATCACCTCAATAATATTATAACGTATAAATGGAAAAAAATAATCTTTTTTAGTATAATGGTAGTAGTAAATGAAAAGGGAGATATTATGTTGAAATTATTGAAAAAATTATTGTTTAAAATAGTTATGATATTGTGTGTACTTGTATTTTTTGTAATGCCATATTTTTCGGGACCTAAAATAAGTAAAGATGTAGTGGTTGAGATACCAAAAGGAGCGAGTACGGCTAAAATTGCAAAAGTTTTGTCAGATAATGATGTCATAGACA
The DNA here is from genome assembly GCA_025210555.1 of Clostridia bacterium. Taxonomy (GTDB): domain Bacteria; phylum Bacillota; class Clostridia; order Lachnospirales; family JAOARL01; genus JAOARL01. The sequence goes on along the minus strand of JAOARL010000010.1, from coordinate 1,176 downwards.
ATGAAATGATGTTTAGAGTATATAGTAAATGGAAGAAATTAGAAGGTTCATATAAGTATGGGAAGATGGAGTTTAATACTACAATGAAACTTGAAGAAATAGCGGAAGTATTAAAAAAAGGTGGACTTGCTGAAAATGTTAGAAGGTTTACTATACCAGAAGGATATACTGTGGAAGAGATAGCTGCGAAGCTCGAGAAAGAAGGTATAGTTAGTGAAGAAAGTTTTTTAACTGCAGCTAAATTAAATTATGATTATGATTTTTTAAAAGAAGTACCAAATAGAAAATATAAAGTAGAAGGATATTTGTATCCTAACACTTATGAAATCTATGACAATGCAAGTAGTGAAGAGATTGTAAAAAAGATGCTGGATGAATTTAATAAAAAATATAAAAAAGAGTATAAAGAAAAAGCAAAAGAGTTAGGTTATACTCTTGATGAAGTTATTAAGATAGCATCAATAATAGAAAAAGAAGTAAGAAATGAAAGTGAAAGACCAAAAGTTGCAGGTGTTATATATAATAGATTAAATAAAAATATAAAATTGCAAATGTGTTCAACTGTTCAATATTTGTTAGAAAATAAAAGAGCTAGGTTACTTACAAAAGATACAGAGATAAATTCACCTTACAATACATATATGTATGAGGGGTTACCAAAAGGACCTATTGCAAATCCGGGAATTGAATCAATAGAAGCTGCACTTAACCCTGAAACTCATGAGTATTACTTTTTTGTAGTTAAAGATTCTAAACAAGGGGTTCATCATTTTAGTAAGACTTTAAAGGAGCATAACTGGGCTAAAAGAAAATATTATAATAGTTAAGACAAGTTAAAAACTTGTCTTTTTGTTTGGAAAAATGTAAAATGTACTGTGTGATATAAAAAAGGTGATCATATATGAAGAGATTACTAATAGAAAACAAGAAATAAATTATCAGAAAATATTGTATATTGTTGGACCTTATGATAGAATATAAAAGAATAAATAAAAGGAAAGCACTTGTGTGCTTTTTTTATCTTAAAAAGATTTATAAGGAGACCAACTATGAATAGTCAAGTCTAATTTAAATAAATTTCATATTTAAACTTGTGTTAAAAATATGCATCAAAATAAAAAGTTAAGTATTTAATTTTAAATTATTATAAGTCGAAATCCAAATTTTCAGTAGTAA
>JAOARL010000009.1 GCA_025210555.1 Clostridia bacterium | reverse complement strand
TTTCCTGTTTATCTCAGTCAAAATTTTGACTTAATTTTTTATCTTCATTATTGTTAATAAGAATTAACTTGGCTTGTTGTAGTATTGTTTAGTTGTCATTGTTCTTCGTCGCTTGTTACGACAAGTAATATATTATCAAAGTAGCTTGCTTTTGTCAATAACTTTTTAAAGTTTTTTCAAAAACTTTTTTATGTCATTTTCAAAGCTTTTTTGTTGCCACTTGTAAAAACAATTATATGAAAATCTGACTGAAAAGTCAAGTTTAAATCCAACTTTTTTCTATTTATTTTTCAAATAAAAAATGAATGCTTAAATAGCACTCATTTCTTCTATATAATACTAGTTTTCACTCTTTAGTTTTTCTGCTTGGTCTGTTGTTATAAGAGTCTGAACAATCTCCTCTATGTCTCCATCAAGAATCATGTCTAACTTATGTAGAGTTAATCCAACTCTATGATCAGTTACTCTTCCTTGAGGGAAGTTATAAGTTCTTATTCTTTCACTTCTATCTCCTGTACCAACAAGACTCTTTCTTTCTGCTGAAAGCTCATTTTGTATCTTAGCTTGCTCCATCTCGTAAAGCCTAGCTCTTAAAACTTTAAAAGCTTGCTCTTTATTTGATAACTGAGACTTTCCATCCTGGCATGATACAACTAATCCTGTTGGCTCATGTGTAAGTCTAACGGCCGAGTCAGTTGTATTAACAGACTGTCCACCATTACCAGATGATCTAAAGACATCTACTCTTACATCATTCATATTAAGCTGAACATCTACTTCTTCTGCTTCTGGAAGTATTGCAACTGTTACAGTAGATGTATGTATTCTACCACTAGATTCTGTCGCTGGAACTCTTTGTACTCTATGCACTCCACTCTCAAACTTAAGTTTAGAGTATGCTCCTTGACCTTTTATCATAAATGATACTTCTTTAAATCCGCCTACACCATTTTCATTACTGCTAAGCATTTCCGTTTTAAACTTTTGACGCTCAGCATATCTACTATACATCCTGAATAGATCAGCAGCAAAAAGTGCTGCCTCATCTCCTCCAGCTCCACCTCTGATTTCAACAATAACGTTCTTATCGTCATTAGGATCTTTAGGTAACATTAATATTTTTAATTCTTCCTCTATTACTACGACTCTTTTCTTAGCTTCAGATAATTCTTCCTTAACCATTTCTCTCATGTCATCATCAAGTTTTTCTTCAAGCATTTCTTCTGAATCTTTTATAGTAGCAACAGTCTCTTTGTACTCTTTATATTTTTCTATAAGTGGCGTCATAGAGCTATATTCCTTCATAAGCTTTCTCCACTTATCCTGATCAGCTATTGTTTCAGGCTTATTAACTTCTATTCCAATTTGTTCATATTTTTCAAATACACCTTCTAACTTAGAAAACATCTTTCCCCTCCTATTTTAGAGTTCCATATATCACTCTATCTTTTCCTTTTAAATCTCTCTCTACTATTATATTGTAGAAACTATTTTTTTTCATTATATTTTTTACTTCTTCTGCTTGATTATATCCTATTTCAAAATATAATCTTCCACCTTCATTTAAATATTCTTTAGCTTGTTTTGAAATTTCATTATAAAAATATAATCCATTTTCATCTGCGTACAGAGCAAGTTTGGGTTCGTGATCAAGAACTTTATTCTCAAGTTCTATATATTCACTATATTTTATATATGGTGGATTAGAAACTATTATATCAAATTTTTCATCTATGTTAATAAATAAATCCGATTCTATAAATTTAACATCAACTTCATTTGAAACTGAATTACTTTTGCCAATCTTTATTGCTTTATCAGATATGTCTGCACAAGTAACCTCTAATTGAGAATTATACTTTTTAAGACTGATACCTACGCACCCACTACCTGAGCACATATCCAAGACTTTATTATCATTTTTTTCATCTTCGAGAATTCTTTCAACCAACACCTCTGTATCAGCTCTAGGTATCAAGACATTTTCATCAACATAAAATCCAAGTCCCATAAACTCTTTTTTATTAATGATATACTGAACTGGCTCGCCATCTTTAAGCCTCTTATGTAATCCAATAAGCTTTTCATATGACTCTTCATCCATTTTATCATTATATTTAAGCACTAGATTAATCTCATCTATATTCAAAATATGTTTTATAAGCATTTTAACTTCAAGTCTAGCTGTTTCATTACCAACTAATTCATCTGCTAAATTTATTATAATCTCATTTATTGTCATTAAATCACACTCACAAAAAGGCAGAATTAAGAATCTTAACTCTGCCTAAATAAAATTTATATTTATTATTTTCTGTTATATCTTTCGTTGAATCTTTCTGCACGTCCACCTTTTTCAAGTGTCTTTTGCTCTCCTGTAAAGAAAGGATGGCAATTTGAACAAGTTTCAACTGATATTGATTCTTTTGTAGATTTTGTCTTTATAACATTTCCACATGAAGCACATTTAGCTTCTACCTCATAGTAATTTGGTTGTATATCTTTTTGCATTTTACTCACCTCTTTCATCATCTATTTATCAAAGTTTTATTTTCGACATATCACATTTGCTTATTATATCACAGAATTTTTACCTTTTCAACTACTTTTTATTGATAGTTTTTACGAAATCATAGTTGGTTTTATTCTGTTTCATCAGAGTAATTAATTGCTCTGTAAGTATTAACTGATCTTGTTTATCTGCTCTGTTTCTAATTACGTAATTAGTTTCTAATTCCTCCTTAGAAAGCAATAAATCTTCTCTTCTAGTTCCAGATTTAACTATATTTATAGCTGGATAAACCCTTCTATTTGCAAGTTCTCTCTCTAAGACTAACTCCATATTTCCAGTTCCTTTGAATTCTTCAAAAATTACATCATCCATTTTACTACCAGTTTCAGTAAGAGCTGTAGCTAGAATAGTAAGACTTCCTCCACCTTCTACATTTCTTGCTGCTCCAAAGAACTTTTTAGGCATATGCAGAGCTGCCGGGTCAATTCCTCCTGAAAGTGTCCTTCCACTTGGTGGAGTAGTTAAGTTGTAAGCTCTTGCCAGTCTAGTAATACTATCAAGTAATATTACTACATCTTTTGAATGCTCGACTAACCTCTTCGCTCTTTCTATAACCATCTCTGCTACTTTTTTATGATGCTCTGGCCTTTCATCAAACGTTGAATATACAACATCAACATTTTCACCTTCTACATCTCTCTTTATATCTGTAACTTCCTCAGGTCTCTCATCTATCAGAAGTATTATCAAATGTAAATTTGAATGTTTTTTTGATAAAGCCTTAGCTATTTCTTTAAGAAGTATTGTTTTACCCACTTTAGGTGGCGCTACAATCATACCTCTTTGTCCTTTTCCTATTGGCGCAAAAAGATCTATTATTCTAGATGACAATTTAGCTTCATCATTATTTTCAAGTTCTAACTTTTCATTTGGATATATAGGAACCAATTTTTCAAAATCAATTCGCTTTTTAGCTTCTTCTGGATTTTCACCATTTACACTCTTAACAAATAGAAGTCCTCTAAATCTTTCACCATCTCTAGGTTCTCTTACATTACCTTGCACATAGTCTCCCGTTTTCATATCAAATCGTCTTATCTGAGAAGCTGATATATAAACATCCTTTTCTCCATTTAAAAAGTTTTCAGATCTTAAAAACCCATAACCATCTGGAAGTATTTCTAAGATTCCACCTGATATTTCTCCACTATTTAAATCATCTGTATTTTGTTTTTTAGTTTCTTTTCCGCTAAGCAAATTTATAAGCTCATCTTTTTTAAGTTTTGTAACATTAGCTAGCCCTTTTTCTTGCGCTAATCTTCTAAGTTCTGTTACCTTCAAATCATTCAAATTTTCCATAGTTACCTTGTATGATATATTCATAGATAAAAATGATATATCATACTTTCTCCTTCCTATTGTTTTATTTTTAAATTTATTTTATAATTAATTCAATAGATACTGTGGACTTCTGATAATCCTTGTGGCTTTGACTACTTTATAGGA
>JAOARL010000008.1 GCA_025210555.1 Clostridia bacterium | reverse complement strand
TCCTATAAAGTAGTCAAAGCCACAAGGATTATCAGAAGTCCACAGTATCTATTGAATTAATTATAAAATAAATTTAAAAATAAAACAATAGGAAGGAGAAAGTATGATATATCATTTTTATCTATGAATATATCATACAAGAGAAAATATGGATAATGTTGTAGTTCAAATTAATAGTTTAATAGATTTGCTACCTGCAAGTTCACTTGAAGAAACTAAATTGCATAAGTGGGCAGATCAGGTTAGCGAAAAAACAGGAGTTTCTACTGTTGAGATTATAAGTATGGTAGAAACAAAAGTTAATTTTAAAAAAGTAGTTAAAGAAACAAGTGCATTTATAATACCTGAAAAAGATGAAGAAGTAACTGAAAAAGCTGCACTGAGAATTGATTTTGAAAATAATAAGATAAGTGCAGGACAAATAGAAGATTTATCAAAAATTGGACATGTTGCTTATAACGGTTACATACATAAGGTTTCTGATGAAATCAACAGACATATCGGTGAAGGAATGTATGGAAGAATGGTTAAATCAGATTTAATAGAAGAGACTGAAAGGGGATTTGCTGTTTTAAAAGAAGGATTAAAAACAATATTTATAACAGAAAAGGAAATTTTTAGAGTTTCAAATGATGATTTTATTAGAATGGACAGAAATTATAATGGAATAGACATGGATTATGAAGATGAGACAAGTGAAGGAGAGACAAAAGAGTATATTCCGGTTCATCTTGACTCAAACCAAAAAACAATTAATGAAGATCAACCTGGAAAATAATATTATTAAAAGCACATGTATGTGCTTTTTTTATGATTTTGTAGTATAATAAATAACTGGTAAATAAATGGTAGGAGAAATATTATGAGTAATATTAATTATGATTTTATAATTGAATATATAAGTTCTATGCAACCAGATCTTAAAGGCAATTTAAAAGAAATAGAGGATTACGGGAAGGAAAATAATGTTCCAATAGTAACTCCTATAATGCATAGATTTTTAGAATTTATTTTGTCTATAAAAAGGCCGAGAAATATTTTGGAATTTGGTACAGCAATAGGATTTTCATCGATACTTATGAGTAAGTATGCAAGTGGTAAAATAATAACACTTGAAAGAAATGAAAGAATGAGAGTTGTAGCAGATAGAAATATTAAAGAAGCAGGGCTTGAAGATAAAATTGAAATTAAATTTGGGGATGCAATTGAAAATGTTAAAAATTTAGATGAGAAGTTTGATATTATATTTATAGATGCTGCAAAGAGTAAGTATCAAGAATTCTTTGATGTAAGTTATCCTATGCTTGATGATGGTGGAATTATAATAGCAGACAATGTTCTTAATAAAGGAGATATCGCAAAGCCAATTGAAGATATAGAAAGAAGAAATAGAACTATTCATAGAGGAATGAATAAGTTTATAGAAAATATGCTTAATGATGAAAGATTTGAAACAGTTTTACTTCCGTTTTCAGACGGAGTATTATTGGCACATAAAAAAGAGGTGGAATAAATGAAAAAGGTAGAATTATTAGCCCCCGCAGGAGGGATTGAAGCTTTAAAAATAGCAGTATTATATGGAGCAGATGCAGTCTATATTGGTGGATATAAATATGGACTTAGAGCAAAAGCAAAAAACTTTGATACAGAAGAATTCAAAGAGGGGATCAAGTTTGCTCATGATAGAGGAGTAAAGGTTTATATAACAGCTAATATAATTGCGCATAATGAAGATTTTGAAGGAATGGCAGAATACTTTAAGGATCTTGAATTAATGGGAGCGGATGCACTTATAATTGCAGATCCAGGAGTTCTTACAGTTGCTAAAGAAGCAGTTCCAAATATGGAATTACATTTAAGTACTCAAGCAAATACAACAAATGTTTATGGTATGAATTTTTGGTATAAGCAAGGAGTAAAGAGAGTAGTACTTGCAAGAGAATTAGGACTTAAAGAAGTAGAAAAAATCAGAGATAATATTCCTGAAGAAATGGATATAGAAGCATTTGTACATGGAGCTATGTGTATTTCTTATTCAGGAAGATGTTTACTTAGTAATTATATGACAGATAGAGATGCTAATAGAGGTGCTTGTTCACATCCATGCAGATGGAAATACTACTTAGTTGAAGAAAAGAGACCTGGAGAATATCAACCAATAGTTGAAGATGAAAGAGGAACGTATATATATAATTCAAAAGACATGTGCATGATACAAGATATAGATAAGGTAATAGAAGCAGGAGTAACAAGCTTAAAGATTGAGGGAAGAATGAAAACACCTCATTATGTTGCATCAGTAGTTAATAGTTATAGAAGAGCTATAGATGATTATTATAATGGAACTTTTGATGATAAGAGAGAGTATTACTATGGTGAAGTATCTAAAGCTAGTCATAGAGATTATACAACAGGTTTCTATTTTGGAAAAGCTGACGATGAAGCGCAAATATATACGAAGAACTCATATATAAGAACTTATGACTTTGTTGGTATGGTTCTTGATTATGATAAAGAAACTAAGATTGCTACGGTAGAGCAAAGAAATAAATTTTTACTAGGTGAAGAGCTGGAAGTTCTTAAACATAGTGGAGAAAACTTTAATTTCAAAGTGGAAGTCTTACAAAATGATGCTGGAGAAGATGTAGAATCTGCTCCACATCCAAAACAAATTTTAAAAATAAAAATTGATAAAGAAGTAGAAAAATATGATATATTAAGAAAAGAAATAACTAAAGGAGAGAGAGAGAACAATGACTAATATGAAAAAAGATATAATCGTTGCAGCGTCACATTATGAACAAAAATATTTCTTCAATGCAGAATATTCAGGACTACCAATGAATATTCAAAAAGAGCTTAAAGAAAAAATAATAAAGTTTGCTGAAGTAAATAAGTGTACAGTTAACTTAGGTTTTTATCCAAATGGTGAGATGGTTCTGGAAGCATTTGGTAAGGAAGAAGATATTTATTATGATGAAATTTCAGTAGGATTAAAGGTTAAAGAGTTTAAAAAAGAAGAAGATTTACTTTTAACATCTATATACACATGGCATGAGATTTTCAAAACTGAGTATGGGGTTAAATTAAGGGAAGAAGTTGCTGAGAGTGATGAATCTAAATAACAAAGTATTTTTAGCTCCAATGGCAGGAATAACAGATAGACCATTTAGAGTTTTATGTAAAGAACAGGGTGCTGATATAACAGTTACTGAGATGGTAAGTGCAAAAGGACTTTTATATGAAAATGAAAAAACGCAAATACTTTTAGCGATTGATAAAACTGAAGATATGGTAGGTGCTCAAATATTCGGTTCAGATCCAGAGATTTTGGCTGATATTGCTAGAAGAGTTGAAAGTTTAGGTGTGAATTTTATTGATATAAATATGGGATGTCCAGCGCCTAAGATAACTAAAAATGGTGAAGGATCTGCGCTTATGTTAAAACCAGAACTTATCTATGAAATAGTCAGGTCAGTAAAAGAAAGTATTAAGATACCTTTGAGCATTAAAATTAGAAAAGGTTTTGAAGAAGAAAATGCTCTTGAAGTTGCTAAGGCAGCTGAAAAAGCAGGAGTAGATTTTATAACTATTCATGGAAGGCTTAGAAGTGAGTTTTATTCGGGCAAAGCGGATTGGGATATAATTAAAAAGGTTAAGGAAAATGTAAATATTCCAGTTGTTGGAAACGGCGACATATACACTCCAGAAGACGCGAAAAACATGCTTGATTACACAGGATGTGATGCTATTATGGTAGGTAGAGGAGCTCAAGGTAATCCTTGGATATTTAAACAAATAAAAACTTATATTGAAACTGGTGAAAAAATAAAATTGCCTACAGTTTCTGAAAGATTAGATATGATAATAAGACATGCAGAGCTTCTTATAGAATATAAAGGTGAATATACAGCTATAAGAGAAATGAGAAAGCATGTGGCTTGGTATATAAAAGGTCTTAAGAATGCAACAGAAATTAGAAGGAAAATTAATCATGTTGAAGATTTAGAAGCATTAAAGGAATTACTTTTAACTGAAATAAAAGAGTAAAGAGGTATAATAAATATTACCTCTTTTTTGTTTGATATAATTGGAATATATTATAAAGTAAGGTATAATATATATATTAGTGGAGATATGGGGTGATTTTATGGATAAGAACAAAATTAGGACAGCTATGATGGAGTTTGAAGAAAAATTTTTCTGTGTAGATAAAACAAAACTTATAAACCAACTTAAAGAAGATGGATTTGAATTTGTGCGTAAAGAATCAGAGGTTGATACATACTTAACTGACTCAAATAGCAAATTCATTAATACTAGAACCTACTTGAGAATAAGAAAAAGAAATGGTAAGAGTCTTGAGATAACTTACAAAGATAAAACAAAAGATGCATATAGTAGAGAGGTTCACCATAATAAACAAGCAACTGTTAGTACGGGTATTGAATCTTATGAAGAAGCAATTAATCTTTTTAAGATATTAGGATACTCACCATATGTAACAGTGTATAAGGATATTGAAGTATATTCTATGGAGTACGATGGTGTTGAGTATAATGTTATAATTGATGAACTTGAAAATGTAGGAAACTTTGTAGAGTTTGAAATTATTTCACCAAAACAATATGGTATGGAAGATGTAAAAGAAATATTTAAAAAGTTTATAGCTAAGTATAAAGAATATGAACTTACAAAAGCACCTTTCTTATCAAGAGAATATGTTGCTAAAAAATTATATGATGACATAAATAAAGGCAAGAACCTAAGAGGTCTTATATTTACATTAAACGAGAATGCGAGAGCAGAAGATGAGGTTAAGAGGTTATTAAAACTTGATATATTTAAACTTTTACATGAACAGGGGTTTAAGTTGGCTATTGTAAACAAATCTAAAACTGCACTTAATGAAGAGTTTGTTTGGAAACTTGATAAGCAGCAAGTATTTGATCTTATAATTACTAAGATTGGTAATGAGAAGATGAATGAAGTTTATGATATGGTACTTACAGAGCTTAAATTTGTAAAAGATGAAGTTTTAATACTTGAGGAAGATGCAGTAACTTGTAGAGTTGATGAAAAACAAAATGGATGTTTTGAAAGCATTACTCAAATATGCTTAATATTATTAAATGGTCTTAAATTAAAAGGTTTAAGATATAGAGAGAATTAATATATTTAATTCTCTTTTTTTATGGTATAATTTAAAAAAAGTTTAAGGGAGTTTTTTCATGAGTTTTACACATTTACATGTACATACAGAATATAGTTTACTCGATGGATTAGGTAAAGTTAAAGATATTGTAAAAGAAGCTAAAGATAAAGGTATGGATTCATTAGCTATAACAGATCACGGAAGTATGTATGGAGTAATAGATTTTTATAAAGAAGCAAAAAAGCAAGGAATAAAACCTATTATAGGGTGTGAAATGTATGTAGCACCAAGAAGCTTAAATGATAAGGAAGGTAGAGCTGATGCCAATCTTTATCATCTTGTTTTGCTTGCCAAAAATATGGAAGGTTATGAAAACTTAATTAAATTAGTTTCTAAGGCTTATGTGGAAGGTTACTATTATAAGCCTAGAATTGACATTGATACTTTAAAAGAACATACAAAAGGTCTTGTTGGTTTAAGTGCTTGTGTAAGTGGTGTAGTAGCAAAAAGACTACTTAATGAAGGTTATGAAAGTGGTAAAAAATATGCACTTATGTATAAGGAAATGTTTGATGAAGGTGATTTTTACTTAGAAATACAGGATCATGGATATGAAAGACAAAAACAAGTTAATCCAATGCTTATAAAGTTAAGTAATGAACTTGATATTAAGCTAATTGCTACTAACGATGTTCACTATGTAAAAGAAGAAGATGCGGCAGCGCATGATGTATTACTTTGTGTTCAGACAGGTAAAATAATAACAGATACAGATAGAATGAAGATGGATAAAGAAGAATTTTATTTGAAGTCAGAAGATGAAATGAAGGAAGTATTTCCTAATAATATAGAAGCAATAACTAATACAAAAGAAATAGTAGATAAGTGTAATGTTGAATTTGAATTCAATAATCTAAAGTTACCAAATTTTGAAGTTCCAGAAGGGTTTACACATGAAGGATATTTAAGAAAGCTGTGTACGGATGGATTACACCTTAAATATGATATAGTAACAGATCAACTTAAGGAAAGATTAGAGTATGAGCTTAATATGATAGAACAGATGGGATATGTTGATTATTTCTTGATTGTATGGGATTTTATTAAATATTCTAAGGATAATGATATAGCAGTAGGTCCAGGAAGAGGGTCAGCTGCAGGAAGTATAGTTTCATATTGTTTAGACATAACAAATATAGATCCAATAGAGTATGGGCTTATTTTTGAAAGGTTTTTAAATCCAGAAAGAGTGTCAATGCCAGATATTGATATTGATTTTTGTTATGAAAGAAGAATAGAAGTAATTAATTATGTTATGGAAAAGTACGGGAAAGATCAAGTAGCTCAGATTGTTACGTTTGGAACAATGTCAGCTAGAGCTGTAATAAGAGATGTAGGAAGAGCTCTTGATATTCCATATGCTGATGTAGATAAAATTGCAAAAATGATACCAAATGAACTTAAAATAACAATAATCAAAGCTCTTGAAAAAAATAATGAGCTTAAAGAATTATATGATAACGATCTTAGAATTAAAAATTTGCTAGATATGTCTATGAAATTAGAGGGACTTCCTAGACACACATCAACTCATGCAGCAGGAGTAGTAATAACAGGTAAACCGGTTGATGAGTATGTACCACTAAGTACAAATGATGGGGTTGTAGTAACACAGTTTTCAATGACAACACTTGAAGAACTTGGGTTACTTAAAATGGACTTCTTAGGACTTAGAACGCTTACAGTAATTCAAAATGCAGTTAAGCAAATTAAACATTCAACAGGAGAAGATATCGATATAGATAAAATTAATCTTAGTGATCAAGGAGTTTATGAACTTATATCCTCTGGTAAAACTGAAGGAATATTCCAGCTTGAGAGTGCTGGGATGAAAAGTTTTATGAGAGAGCTTAAACCTGATAATATTGAAGATATAATAGCTGGGGTATCATTATATAGACCAGGTCCTATGGATTTTATACCTAAGTATGTAAAAGGAAAAGAAAATCCAGATACTGTTACATACACACATGATGCACTTAAAGATATACTTAAAAATACTTATGGATGTATAGTATATCAAGAGCAGGTTATGGAGATAGTAAGAGAGCTTGGAGGATTTTCGCTTTCAAGAAGTGACATTCTAAGAAGAGCTATGGGTAAAAAGAAAATGGATGTTATGCAAGCTGAAAGAGTTAACTTTGTAAATGGAGCGAAAGAACGTGGAATAGACGAATTATCAGCAAATAAAATATATGATGAAATGATAGACTTTGCAAAATATGCATTCAATAAATCACATTCAGCTGCATATTCTATAATTGCATACCAAACGGCTTGGCTGAAATATTATTATCCAACAGAGTTTATGGCAGCACTTTTAACTTCTGTAATGCATAATACGGATAAAGTTGCTGAATATATAGAAGAAGCTAGAAACATGGAGATAGAAATATTGGCGCCAGATATAAATGAAAGTTTCTTTAAATTTTCAGTTGTTGATGGAAAAATAAGATATGCATTATCTGCAATTAAAGGCGTTGGAGATAAAGCAGTTAAAAACTTAATTGAAGAAAGAGAAACTAAAGGTAAATATTTAACGCTAGTAGATTTCTGTGAAAGAAATGATTTAAATAAGAAAATGATGGAATCTTTAATTAAGGCAGGAGCATTAGGAAGCATAAAAGGAAATAGAAAACAATTTATGTTAGCTTATATGGGAATATTAGAAGGTATATCGATAAAAAATAAAAGAACTGTTGCAGGGCAACTTGATATATTTGGAGAAAGTTCAACTGATGAAGTAATGGAAGATGTTTTTGAAAATGTTGAAGAGTATAATGACAACTTAAAACTTACTTTCGAAAAAGAAGTTTTAGGTGTATACGTATCAGGACACCCTCTAGATGAATATAGATATTTATTAAAAAATAGAAATATTAAAACTTTTAGAGGTGAAGTAAAGGATAACGAGTATATAAATATTGTGGGAATAATAAATAAAATAGTTATAAAATACACTAAGAACAATCAAAAGATGGCTTTTTTAAATATGGATGGTTTTTATAGCAATTTTGAAGTTATATTGTTTTCTAATACCTATGAAAAAGTTAAAGAAATGTTAGATGAAGACAAAGTATTTATCGTTAATGGTAAGACAAATGTCTCAGATGATAACACATATAAAGTAGTAGCTAACAAAATAGCTGAGATAAGTGAATTTGAAAACAATTCTAAAGTATTATGGATTAAAGCAAGTATTGATGAGTATCAAAATATAATAGAATACATTAAAGATTTTAAAGGTAAAAATAAAGTTAAAATATATGATGAAGATAAGAAAAAAGTTTTTGATGTTAATAGAGACTGCTACGTTACTATTAATGATGAAGTGCTTGATAAATTAAAAGGGAAGTACGGAGAAGAAAATATTATATGTAAATAATAGGGGGATGAAAAATGTCTAAAGTAATAGGAGTTTTAACAAGTGGTGGAGATGCACCTGGAATGAATGCTGTAGTAAGAGCAATTGTAAGATGCGGGCTTTCAAAAGGTCACAAAATTTTAGGAGTAGATAGAGGATATGAAGGGTTAATGAATAATGAGATTGAAGAGATGAAATCTCATAGTGTTTCAGATGTTATTGGAAGAGGTGGAACAATACTTCAAAGTGCTAGATCTAAACAATTTATGACGGAAGAAGGAGTAATGCAAGCTGTAAATGTTATTAAAGCTAACAGTATGGATGCGTTGATTGTTATAGGTGGAGACGGTTCTTTTAAAGGAGCTAGAGAATTAGCAAAAAAAGGTATTAATGTTATAGGAATACCTGGAACTATTGATTTAGATATAGATTGTACAGATTATACTATCGGATTTGATACTGCTGTAAATACAGCTATGGAAGCAATAGAAAAAATTAGAGATACATCAAGTTCTCATAATAGATGTAGTATTGTAGAAGTTATGGGAAGAAATGCAGGTTATATTGCACTTTGGTGCTCTATATCAGGTGGTGCAGAGATAACACTTATACCTGAAAAAGGAGAACCAGATTTTAAAGATATTGCAAATCAAGTTGCAGAAAATAAGAATATGGGTAAAAAGCATGAACTTATAATAGTAGCTGAGGGTATTGGTAAAACCGCTGAGCTTGCTGAATATATTGAAAATGAAACAGGCATAACTACAAGGGCTACAATACTTGGGTACCTTCAAAGAGGAGGAAGACCAACGGCTATTGATAGAATACATGGATCTATGATGGGTTCAAAAGCTATTGACTTAATAGATTCTGGTGTGTATAATAGAATAGTCGCTCTTAAAAATGGCGACTATGTAGATATAGAAATCAATGAAGCTTTAAATATGAAGAAAGACATTAATGAAGAAATGTATAGAGTAGCTAAAGCATTAGCTTACTAATAGGAGGAAATTATGATTAAGACAAAAATAGTATGTACAATAGGACCTGCATCAGAAGACAGAGATGTTTTAAAGAATATTATTCTTAGTGGGATGACTGCGGCAAGAATTAACTTTTCTCATGGAAGCCATGAAGAACATTTACCTAAAATTAAATTAATTAAGGAATTAAGATCTGAACTTGATAAGCCAGTTCCATTAATTTTAGATACAAAAGGGCCAGAAATCAGAACTGGTATGATGAAAGATGGAAATGTTATTCTTAAAAGAGGAAGTAGAGTGATTATTACTACTGAAGACAAAGAGTGTACAGAAGAAGTAATTTCAGTTTCTCATAAAGATCTAGCTTTAGATTTAAAAGTTGGAAATAAGATATTAATAGATGATGGATTAATTGAATTAGATGTTATTGATATAGTAGGAAATGATATTGAGTGTATAGTTCTTAATGAAGGAGAACTTGGTTCAAGAAAAGGTGTAAACCTACCAGATGTTAAAGTAAGTTTGCCGGCAATAACAGAAAAAGATATCGAAGATATAAAATTTGGTATAGAGCAAGAGTTTGACTATATTGCAGCTTCTTTCATAAGAACAGCAGAAGATGTTAAACAAATTAAGCATATATTAAAGGAAAATGGTGGAGAGTACATTAAGATTATTTCTAAGATTGAAAATAGAGAAGGTGTAGATAACCTAGATAGTATTTTAGAAATTTCAGATGGACTAATGGTAGCAAGAGGAGACTTAGGAGTGGAAATACCTACTGAAGAAGTTCCTGTTGTTCAAAAAATGATGATTAGAAAAGCTAATGAAGTAGGTAAACCAGTTATTACTGCTACTCAAATGTTAGATTCTATGATTAGAAATCCAAGACCAACTAGAGCAGAAGCAACAGACGTTGCTAATGCAATTTTTGATGGGACAGATGCTGTAATGTTATCAGGAGAAACTGCAAAAGGAGATTATCCAATTCAAGCAGTTAAAACTATGGCAGCAATTGCTAGAAAAGCTGAAACTACAGAATTACATTTAAGTAAATGTGACATAGCTCATAAAATAAATATTACTCATGCGATTGGTAAAGCAGCTACAAAAGCAGCTAGTGACCTTAATGCAAAAGCTATTTTAACAGTTACAAAGTCAGGAACTACATCTAGAATAATATCTAAATATAGACCTGCTTGTCCAATAGTAGCATTTACAAATGATGAACACGTATGTAGACAATTAAATTTAGTATGGGGATGTAGACCTAACTTAATTGAAATTGATGAAGCATTTGAGGAATTCTTTGAAAAAGCAGTAGATAGAAGCAAGCATTTAGGATTAATTGCTGATGAAGATTTAATAGTTCTTACAGCTGGTGTTCCGCTTGCAACAGAAGGAACTACTAACTTAATGGAAATTAAAAAAGTTTAATAGAAAAGATTGGAATACCAATCTTTTTTTGTTAATAACATTTTATTGGAGGAGAAAAATGGGAAGAGTGCCAAATGAACTAGTTATGTATAGCTTAAAAGAGCATGGAGAAAAAGAAGATAAGATATTAGCAGAATTAAAAAATTATTATGAGTGTAAAGGAACTTGTTTAGCAATGAAGTATTATGGAATAGGAACAAGTTTTGAACTATTAATAACAGATGGTAAAAAATGTATTGTTAATGACCAAGGAAATTTATATTCTAAGGAGATAGCTGATGATACAAATTTATGGGGTGAAGCTGCAAAAGCTACATCAAGTATATATAATGATCAGTATGATGCAAAAGATTTAGGAATAGGATATATTAGAAAAGCTGTAAAAGATACAGGTACTAGTTATGTAATAGGATATAAGCTAGAAACTTATAGAATAGATAATAATAAATATAAAACAAGAGATTTATCAGAAGTGATTACTGAGATAAATAGAGAGGAAGAGCAACTAGAATTCTAGTAGCTCTTATTTTTTCGTATTAATGTCAGAAGATTAAGAAAAGAATATTGACTTGAGTGTAAGAATTTGATAGTATTTATTAATGTGCTGACAAAAAAGGAGATAAATATGAAAAAAGTTATAGTGTTAAAAAAAGAGATTAGAAGGTTAGATTTAGATATAGAAAATAGAGAAAATGAAACAAAAAATTATGATATCCAATTTAAGAAAGATGTTGGTAATCTTACTTTGGCATTAATGGATGAAGAAGATAATACAAAGAAAAAAGCATTGGAAGATAAAATAGAAGCAATTACTAAAATGAGAGCAAAAAAAACTGAAGAAGACAAAGAGTATATAACAGATATGAAAAGTTATAGAATAATAGTTAATAGAAATTATAATTTTGAAAAAAAGGTAATGATAAATAAGTTAACAGCTAATTTTTTTGCTGAAAGAAAAATGACTCAATTAAAAATGGAAGAAGGTCTTGCTTTAATAAGAAAAAATAAAAATATAAGCGGAATGAATGATGGAGAAAGTGAAGTTGAGAAGGATTTAAGAAGGGTAAAGTTACTTAAGCAATATGAAGAGAAAGCTATGAAAGAAGCATCTTCTGGAAAACTTGTAAGAGGGATAAAAAATGCTGATAAAGTAGCTGAAAGGATTGTTTTGAGTAGTGCAAAGGCTTTAGATAGTATATATAATAGCTTTGATAAAATGGTTGCTAGCAGAGTGGATATAAAGAAAAATCAAATGTCAAATAGAGATTTAATAAGAAAAGATATAGCAATAGCTAATGTAAGAAAAGAACTATTTAATCTTAAAGAAGGCGAATATAAAAAACGTAAGCAAAGGGAGTTAGAGGTGCTTGTAAGGGAAGCTAGAGAAATTAGAAATAAAATAGGATGTTCACAAGTGAAAAAGATAAAAAAAGAGAATGCCAATAATGTTTTAATAGAAAAATCTAAAGAAATGCTTACTAGAGCTAATGAAGTTGGAGAAAAAGTAGTTAATTATATAGATAGCAAAGTAGAAAAATATAAAGCTAAGAAAAAAAGGAAAGATTTAGCTAGTGAGGAAATTAGAACTAAGATTGCAATATCAAACCTAAAAGGTGTTGTAGACAATCTTGCAGATGGAACAAAAAAAGGAGAAAAATCATTAGAACTTTTTGAACTGCGTAACAGAGTAGAATTTATAAAAAGAGATATTGAAGATGTTGAAAGTAAAAATGTAGTAATAGATGATAAGGTAGAAGTAATTGAAGAGGTAGTTGAGAAAGAAAGCATTTCATAAAAGAAAACACCTTCGGGTGTTTTTTTGATGTGCAAAAATATATCAATGTATGGTAAAATTATATTAATAGGAGTAGGTGATCATTATGAGAAAAACTACAAATGCTATTTTTATGATATTATTTTTTAACTTCTTGTTGTTTGTAATATCTTTTGAGTTTAATAACTTTAATTATCTTAGAACTATGATAGTATTTCTTACATTTGGGTATGTTATAGGGGTATGGCTTTACGAGAGTTTTATAGATAATAAAAAAGATATAAATACAACAGGTGTATATTTAATGCTTATTTTTGAAAGTTTTATTTTAGGAGTTTCATTTTTAACAGAAACTATGGATGAGTTTAGAGGAATTGTAATAGGAGTGCCATTATTGTTTTATATAGTGTCTTGGTACATTGATGATGATAAAGATAAAAAAGGAGAAGGCCAATGAGAATGGATATTTATAAGCTTAAAAAGCTACTAGAGAGGCATGAAGGACCAAAATTAGATTTTAAAGAAACACTAGAATTAAAGATGGAAACGCAAAAAAAAGAATTTGTTAAAGATATATGTGCTATTGCTAATTCAAAAGGTGGTAGAGGATATATTGTTTTTGGTATAAAAGATAAAACAAAAGAAGTTGTTGGTATTGATAAAAAGCCATATGATGAAGAAAAAATACAGCAGATGATTTGTAATAGGTGTGACCCACCGGTTCCGGTTAGAGTTGAGGGAATAGAGTATGAAGGTAAAAACTTGGTTGTGGTTACAATATTTAGAACTAATCAACAACCACATCAAATGAGAAGAAATGGATCATTTTATGTTAGGAGAGGGTCAACAACAGATGTTGCTAGAAGAGAAGAAATAGCAAATATGTTCCAAGAGCAAGGGCTTGCTAGTTATGAAACAGTTATAATGAATAAAGCTTATTTAGAGTCTTTAGATAGAGAGCTTATGTTTAATAAGTTAAATATATTCGATAAAGAATATAACAAAACCAATATGATGCTTCTTGAAGGATTAGGAGTAATTAGTAAAGACTTAGATAGAGAGTCTTATCATCCAACAATTGGAGGGTTATTGCTATTTGGTAAAAAGCCTCAAAAGTATATGCCGCATACAGGAATTGCAATTAATTACTATGATAAAGTATATAGAATCGAAGGAAATATACTTGAAATGGTGAAAAAAACTGATGAAAAATTAAGAGAACTTATAGGGGATGACGAGTATCCAGTAGAAGCAGTTAAACAGGCAGTTGTAAATGCTTTAATACATAGAGATTATTGGGATGCTAAAAGAGAAATATTTATTAATATAAATGATAATAAGTTAGAGGTATCTAATCCAGGTGCTATATGGCAACACAAAAAACTTAACAGAAAACTTAAAAATATAATTCCAACTAGGAGAAACCCTTGGCTTTATCAAAGAATGATACTTATTGATAAAGATGAAGAATTATTAAAGTATGGTTTTGGGATAAATAAGATACAAGAAATATTCAAGAATCATGGAGAAGTTTTTGTAGTAAACAAGACATACTATAATTTGTTTAAAATAGTTTTTCAAAAGAGTCATAAACGAGAAAATTTAGAAATTAAGACGGTAGGTAGTTATGAATAAAGCAGAAAAAAACTTGATAAAAGAATATATGATAAACATGAAACCATATAAATATAAGTATATAGGATATATAATTATGGTTATATTACAAACATTTGTAACCTTATTTCAACCTATATATATAGGTAAACTTTTAGGTGATATGGCAAATAACAATTTTCAAAATTTAAAAATGTATATAATAATTTTAGTAAGTCTTAGATTGTTAGAATTTGTATTTAAGTATTATGCATTTTATTTAACACATTATATAAGAAACTACGTAAACAAAGATGTTAGGTATAAAATGTTTAAGAACTTAAAAAGTAGTAATATGTATATGAACTATAATTTTGGTCAAATTGAGGAGAGAATAAAAGAAGTTGGCGGACTTACGCGAAAGTTCGATGAGGTTATAGATATAGGATTGAAAATAGTTAAATTTGTGTTTATAATGCTTACAATATGTTACTTTAATATATTGTTAGGACTTATAACATTTATGTTATATTTGGTGTATATATTATCAGCTAATAAATTTGAAATGAGACTTAAAATTGATACTAAGGATATGAAAGAGTCTACAGAAAAATGCGATATAGAGCTATATGAAACATTTGGGTTATATAAATTGAAAAAAGATAGCAAAGTTATGGAGAGCCTTTTAAATGTTGCTAGAGATTTAAGGGTTAAATATAATAAGGATTATAATAAAATGAATGCTTTTACAACTCTTGTAAACATATTTGTAGAAATGTTTTTAATTGGATTTGTTTCGTATTTAACATTTAAGAGTTATATTAAGATAGAGCATTTAATTGCATATATTTCATATTTAACTGTTTTGAGAAGCATATCAAGTGAAATACTTTCGTTCAATGTAAGTATGAGTCAGTTAACTGTTTCATTAAAAAGAGTTATGGAGTTTCTGAAAAAATAAAATATTAAGAACTATGTTGAATTTATTCAAGATGGTTCTTTTTTTATAAAAATGGAACAAAATCCATAAATATACGTTTAATTATTATAAAATAAAAAGGTGGGATAATATGAGAAAGCAAATTGGAATAATGATGGCTATTTTGGGATTAGGAATGTGTATTATAACAACTAATGCTAGAGCTATTGAAATTAATAAAGGAGATGCTAAAGTAGAATTAACTCAGAACGAGAATGTAGTTAGAGACTTTGAAGAGGTTAAGCTGAAGTCAGATGTTAAAGAAGTAGCAAGGGAAGAATTTGAAAATATTGAGACAGAAATAATCATTCGTGTTAATCCAGAATTTGATGGGAGTTTAAATGATGATCTAAATAAAATAGGTATAATTTCTACTGAAAATATATTTGATATAGGCGATACAGTTATGTACTTAGTAAAGACAGAAAAAGCAGTGGATGGTATAATTGAAAAATTAGAATTGCTACCTTATGTTGAGTATGCTGAATATAACCAAACAGGGAAATTCATATCAACTGAAAGTACTAATGACACAGAAATTCAAAAAACAACAGTAGATGTAAGGGAAGATAATCTTAACATTATAATAGTAACTATGACATGTGTCTTAGCTGTTGTTGGAATATTTATATATAAAAGAAAAAAATAATGTCTTAAAGAAATAATATACTAAAAGTATGTTATTTTTTTTTGTATTTATAGTATAATAGAAAAGAAGAAAAAAAGGGGGTTTATATATGTGTAACTGTAAGGCAGTTAAAGAAGAATATAAAGATAAGATTATAGAAATAATAAATAGTCACAAAGGTGAAGAAGGGGCACTAATGCCAGTTCTTCAAGAAGTTCAGGGTGTTTATGGATATTTACCTAAAGAAGTGCAAATTCTTATTGCAGAGGGGCTTGATATATCTCTTGCAGAAGTATATGGAGTAGTAACCTTTTATGCTCAGTTTACAACTGAACCAGTTGGAAAATATAGAGTAGGAATTTGTCTTGGAACAGCTTGTTATGTAAAAGGTGCAGATAAAATACTTGATGAGTTAAAGAAAGAATTAGGGATAAATGAAAACGAAACAAGTGAAGACAACATGTTCTCACTCGATGCAACAAGATGTATAGGAGCTTGCGGACTTGCTCCAGTTATGTCAATTAATGGAGAAGTATATGGGAAACTTACAACAGACCAAATAAAGCCAATATTAGACAAATATAGAAAGTAGGTAATATATGAAATCGTTAGATGAATTAAAGGAAATTAGAGAAAAAGCTTTAGAAAGAATTAAAGTTAGAAACAAAGAAATGGGATATAAAGTAACAGTAAGAGTTGATGACTGTGGTATTGAAAAAGGCGCTAGAACAGTTATGGTTACTTTTGTTGAAGAGCTTAATAAAAGAGGAATAAGCAATGTAGAATTATTACAAGGACCATGTATAGGATTGTGTGAAGAAGAGCCTATAGTAGAAATTTATAGTCCTAATGGTGAAAAAACTACTTATGGACAGGTAGATGCAAGTATAGCTAGAAAAATCGTTGAAAATCATTTAATAAATGGAGAAGTAGTAAAAGAATATTTAGCAAAAATATAGGGGGATGTTATATGGAATTTTATCGTTCGCACATAATGGTGTGTGGTGGAACAGGTTGCCACTCATCTAAATCAGATAAAATAATGAATCGATTTAAAGATGAAATAAAAGAAAAAGGACTTGAAAACGAAGTAAAGGTAGTTATGACAGGTTGTTTTGGGCTTTGTGCTTTAGGACCTATAGTGATAGTCCATCCAGAGGGGACTTTCTATAGCCAAATTTCAGTAAATGATGTAGAGAAAATAGTAGATGAACATTTACTTAAGGGTAAAGTTGTAAAAGAACTTGTTTATGATGAAACAATAGTTGATGATGAAATAATAGCACTAGAAGA
Source organism: Clostridia bacterium (assembly GCA_025210555.1). Classification (GTDB taxonomy): domain Bacteria; phylum Bacillota; class Clostridia; order Lachnospirales; family JAOARL01; genus JAOARL01. The sequence continues at coordinate 193,601 of JAOARL010000008.1, read as the reverse complement.
AGTGCCATTTTACAAGAAACAAAATAGGGTAGCTCTTAGGAATTGTGGAGTTATTAATCCAGAGGAAATAGAAGAATATATTGCTAGAGATGGGTATAGAGCTTTAGGTAAAGCTTTAACAGAAATGTCAAGGCAAGATGTTATTGATACAATGAAAGCATCAGGACTAAGAGGTCGTGGTGGAGGAGGGTTCCCTTCAGGACTTAAGTGGCAGTTTACTCATGATGCAGAAGGTGATGTTAAATATGTTGCTTGTAATGCAGATGAAGGAGATCCAGGAGCATTTATGGATAGATCAATCCTTGAAGGAGATCCACATGCTGTGATTGAAGCTATGGCTATAGCAGCATATGCAGTAGGAGCAGAGCAAGGATTTGTTTATGTTAGAGCTGAATATCCAATAGCAGTAGATAGACTTAAAATTGCAATAAACCAAGCTAGAGAACTAGGACTTTTAGGAAAAGATATATTTGGAACAGGATTTAATTTTGATATTGATATAAGACTTGGAGCAGGGGCTTTTGTATGTGGTGAAGAAACAGCGCTTATGACTTCGATAGAAGGTAAACGTGGTGAGCCAAGACCAAGACCACCATTCCCAGCGATAAAAGGATTGTTTGGAAAACCAACACTTTTAAATAATGTTGAGTCTTATGCAAATGTGCCAAGAATAATATTAAATGGGGCAGAATGGTTTGCTTCAATGGGTACAGAAAAATCAAAAGGAACAAAAGTATTTGCTTTAGGTGGAAAAATACATAATACAGGTTTAGTTGAGATCCCTATGGGAACAACTCTTAGAGAAATTGTTTACGAAATAGGTGGAGGAATACCTAATAAGAAGAAGTTTAAAGCAGCACAAACAGGAGGACCATCTGGTGGGTGTATACCAGCAGATTTAATAGATACGCAAATAGATTATGATTCACTAATAGAGATAGGTTCTATGATGGGATCAGGTGGACTTATAGTAATGGATGAGGATACTTGTATGGTGGATATTGCTAAGTTCTTCTTAGAATTTACAGTAGAAGAATCTTGTGGTAAGTGCCCACCATGTAGAATTGGTACAAAAAGAATGTTTGAAATATTAGAGAGAATAACTACTGGAAAAGGTGAAGATGGAGATATTGAAAAGTTAGAAAAACTAGCTAAAACAATAAAAACATCAGCACTTTGTGGACTAGGACAAACAGCTCCTAATCCAGTTCTAAGCACTCTCAAATATTTTAGAGATGAATATGAGGCACATATTTATGAAAAGAGATGTCCTGCTGGAGTATGTAAATCTTTAGCTAGATATGAAATTATTGAAGATAAGTGTAAGGGATGTACTTTATGTAGTAGAGTTTGTCCAGTGGGAGCTATTGAAGGAACTGTTAAAAACCCACATGTTATAGATCAAGAAAAATGTATTAAGTGTGGAGCATGTTACGATAAGTGTAACTTTGCTGCGATAACGAGGGGGTAAAGAATGCTTACAATATATATAGATGGTAGAGAATATAAAGTGGAAGAAGGATCTACAGTTCTTGATGCATGTAAAGAAGCTGGAATCAATATACCAACACTTTGTTATCTTAAGAAGGTAAATGAAATAGGGGCATGTAGAATGTGTCTTGTCGAAGTTGAAGGAGCTAGAACTCTTCAAACTTCATGTGTACTTCCTGTAACGGACGGAATGAAAATTAAAACTAATACAGAGAAGGTAAGAGAAGCTAGAAAATCAAATCTTGAGTTAATACTTTCAAATCATGATAGAGAATGCTTAAAGTGTTTTAGAAATGGTTCTTGTGAACTTCAAAAATTATCAACTGATTTAGGCGTTGATGATATTGAATTTGAAGGTGAAAGAATAGAGTATCCTAAAGATGAAGAATCATTAACGTTAGTAAGAGACCCTAATAAGTGTGTACTTTGTGGTAGATGTGTGTCTGTTTGTAAAAAAGTTCAAACAGTTGATGTATTATCATCAAGAGATAGAGGATTTAAAACAACAGTAGGGCCAGCGTTTGGTATGAGTCTTGCTGATACAGCATGTATTGGTTGTGGGCAATGTATAAACGTTTGTCCAACAGGAGCATTAAGAGAGAAAAGCAGTATTGAAAAAGTATGGAGTGCTATAAATAATAAAAATTTACATGTAGTATTCCAAACAGCACCTTCAGTGAGAGTTGCATTAGGTGAAGAATTTAATGTGCCTATGGGAACTAGTGTAACGGGTAAGATGGTTGCAGCTATAAGAAGAATGGGAGCAGATAGAGTATTTGATACAAATACAGGAGCTGATCTTACAATTATGGAAGAAGGAAATGAACTTCTTCACAGATTAGAAAATGATGGTGTTCTTCCTATGATTACATCATGTTCTCCAGGATGGGTTAACTTTTGTGAACATTATTTCCCAGAATTTATTCCAAATTTATCATCGTGTAAATCTCCAATGAACATGTTTGGTGCGATAATAAAATCTTACTATGCTGAAAAAGAAAATATAGATCCAAAAACTATATATACAGTTGCAGTTATGCCATGTACAGCTAAGAAGACAGAAATCAATAGGCCGGAAATGGAAAATGATGGACTTAGAGACGTAGACGAAACAATAACTACTAGAGAGTTTGCTAAGATGATAAAAGAGGCTAGAATCGACTTTAATAAGCTTAAGGATGAAGAATTTGATAATCCAATGGGAGAAGCTTCAGGAGCAGGAGCTATATTTGGTGCAACTGGTGGAGTTATGGAAGCTGCTGTAAGAACAGTTTATGAAAAAGTAACTGGAGAAAGATTAGATAACTTTGAAGAAGTTCGTGGAGAAGGAACTAAAGAGTTTGAAGTTACATTAAATGGAAAAGTATTAAAAGGTGTAGTAGTTAGTGGAACTGGTAACGCTAGAAGAGTATTAGAAAGTGTTAAAAATGGAGAGAAAGATTACCAGTTTATTGAGGTTATGGGATGCCCAGGTGGATGTATAATGGGTGGTGGACAACCATTATTCAACCATACAGAACATGAATGGAGTGATGTATTTAATTTAAGATCAGGTGCAATATATACTGAAGATGAAAAAAGTACCGTGAGACGTTCTCATGAAAATCCATTTATTAAAAAACTATATGATGAATATTTAGGTGAACCATTAGGTGAAAAGTCACATAAGTTATTACATACTGAATATACAGCTAGAAGTAAATATTAAATAAAGGCCAGCCTAAGCTGGTCTTTTTATTGCGATATTTTTTATGTAATGGTAAAATTATTATATACGAAAAGGGGGAGATGCTATGAATGAAACATTTATTATTTTTACGATTATAGGAATGGTATTCTTACTTATGTCATATCTTATAAGATATAAAAATATGATAAGATTTATTAATTATTGTGACGAGACAGAAGTATGTGATCTTAATGGATTTAAGATTTCAACAAGTAATCACTTATTCTTTGCAGGAGTACTTAATTTTATATTCTCAGTATTAGTGTATGCTAAAGTAAGTAATACAATATTGCTAGTTGCTTATGTTGTAATGATGTTTAGTTTTTTGATTAGCATGTTATTAAAGGGCAAAAAATATAGAGTAAAGAAGAAGTAGGAGTGATGAAAAATGATACATTTGAAACATCCAGAAGAAGAAGTATTTATATTAAAGCCAGATGAAAGATATAAAAATATTATGTTTAGATATTATTTTAACATAGGTTTTTTATTAATATTACTTTTAATGAAACATGTAGCAACAGTAAAAGGTTATAATTGGTATGATTATCATTTGCTTATGGGTGGAATGATGATATTGGTTGTGAATTTTTTAATTAGTTATGCAATATCGGGTGAGTACTATGCAAATGCTAAGTATAAAGTTACAAATAAGAGAGTAATAATAAGAAGTGGATTTTATTTATTAAGAAGAAATAGTATTAATTTAAATGAAATAGTAGATGTTGATACTGTTCAAACATTTTATGAGAGAAATAGACATCTTGGGACTATTGAAATAATAGCAAAAGGTCAAACACAAAAGGGCAAGTACAAGAAATATAAACTTAGATCATTATCTAACTTTAAAGAGATTGAAGTTACTATTAGAGAACTTATTGAGGATTGTAAAAAGTGAAATATATAAATGAAAAAAAACTTTATGAAGTAAAACCAGACAAGGCATATTTGAAGCATATATTCATGAGAAATATGTATTATTCATTTTTTGCAGGAATAATAGTTGTTTACTTTTATATTTATATGTTAGCAAATAGTATTGTCACTGACAGACTTGATAACATTTTAATTATTAACTTGATGCTAATTTCTATGATTTTAGTAACTATATATGTATGTATTAGCATTACAAAAAAAGAGTATAGCAATATTAAGTACATTATTACTAATAATAGAATAATATTTGAATATGGTTTTTTAGAAACTAAAATGGAGTCATTTTTTTATGAAGAATTAATAGATGTTGACGTAGAGAATAATATAGATGATTTGTATACATTAGTATTTATTAAAAAATCCAATAATCAAGATAATATAAGAAAAAAAGATGTACTTAAAATGAGATACATAAAAAATGCAGATAGATTAGTTGAAATATTAGAAGAAAATATGGGAGGCGGTATCTATGAATAGGCTTATTGTATATTCTCATCCATATGAAGGTAGCTTAAATAAACACATCTTAATGAGAATAAAAGAAAGTTATAAGGATGCAGATGTTATTGATTTACATGAAGATAATTTTAATCCGGTTTTAGATGCATCTAATTTGAGTGTATATGAGAAAGGTGAGACAAAGGATCCTTTAGTAATTAAGTATCAAGATATGATTAAAAATGCTGATAAAATTATATTTGTTTTTCCTATATGGTGGGCAGATATGCCAGCCATGGTAAAAGGTTTTATAGATAAAGTAATGCTTAAAAATTTTGCATATTATATTCCAAAGAAAGGGATGCCAAAAGGGTATTTAAATGATAAAGAAGTGGTAGTAATAAATACATTGGCTGCACCTAAGTGGGTATATAAATTTATATTTAAGAATCCAGTTAAGAAAAGTTTAATAAATGCAACTCTTAAGTTTTGCGGAATAAAGAAGACTAAACATTATTTAATTGATAGTGTAAAGGATAAAAGTAAAGATAAGTTAAATCTAGAAATAGATAAAATTATTAAAAAATTATAAATACACATAAAGAACACATAAAAATAATATAAAAGGTTTGTAACTATTTACAAACTTTTTTTTAATTTTTTTGTAACAAAAAAAGATTGTATAGAATATATTATATTATCATGAGATGAAAAGGAGGTGCGTTTTGGATATTATAAAGTTAAATGCTATAAGAAAATCTTTTAGCATGGGGAAAGAAAGTATTGAAGTTTTAAAAGGAATTGACCTTGAGATACATGAAGGTGAAGTTGTATGTATTTTAGGTAAATCTGGATCAGGTAAGTCAACACTTTTAAATATGATAGCAGGACTTGAAAAACCAAGTTCAGGAGAAATATTTATAAAAAATACTCCAATACATAAGCTAAAGGAAAGTCAACTTGCTGTATTTAGGCAAAAGCATATAGGATTTGTATTTCAATCGTATAATCTTTTACCTATGTTTACAGCACTTGAAAATGTTACATTGCCTTTGATATTTAAGAAAATGAGCAAAAGAAAAAGAGAAAAAGAAGCAAAAGAAATGCTTGTAAATGTTGATCTGGCAGATAGAATTCATCATAAACCTAAAGAGATGAGTGGAGGTCAGCAACAGAGAGTAAGTATAGCAAGAGCATTTGTAGGAAGCCCTGAAATAATATTTGCAGATGAACCTACAGGAAATTTGGATACCAAGACAACAGAAATGGTTATTGATCTTATCTTTAGGATGGTAAGAGAAAATAATCAAACACTTGTTATGGTAACTCATGATGACGATATGGCAGAATATGCAGATAGAGTCATACATATGAAAGATGGTCAAATAGAAAAAGTAATTAAGAAGGAGAAAAAGTTATATGAGAAAGTTTTTTAGTTTTTTTATGGCAATAGCATTAGTATTTACATCGTTAGTTACTAGTTCTTTTGCAGCAGCGGGAACACCGCATATGATAGTTGTAGGGGAGGAAATGCCAAGTCTATATGCAGGAAAAGATAATGTTCTTAAGTTTACAGTTAAGAATAATGCAGGTAGTTCTGCAAAAAACATTATTTTAAAAATGGATTTAGAAGCTGATGAAAATACACCATTTTATTTAAATAGTATTAGTTCACAAAATATTGTTAAATCATTATCAGCATATTCTAAAAAAGAAGTTGAGTTTAATGTTTCAGTTTCAAAATTTGCAGAAGAAAAAATTTATCCAATAAAGCTTAAGTATACTTATGCCAATAGAGATAATCAATCATTTACACAAGAAGATATAATTTATGTAAAAGTTAAAAATTTAAATGGAACAAGAGATATAAATATAGTAGCTGAAGGTAACTATGCGCTAGTTGGAGGATCAAATGCAGAAGTAGAATTTACAATTAAAAATGATACGAGTGCAGATATGAAAAATGTAAAATTAGTTTTATCAGGATTATCTAATGGAGAAATAAGTTTATATCAGGATACGAATACAAGAGTTGTAGATTTGATAAAAGCAGAAGAAGATGTGAAGGTTAAGTATAACTTATTTGCTAATGGGGCATTAGAGTATGGTAACTATAAACTTGAAGGGTTACTTACATACTCAGATACAGAAGGAAAAAGTTATAGTGAAAAGAAAGAAATATTTGTTTTAATTGACGGAGAAAACTCAGGTAGTGTATTCCCTAATATTGAAACTAAAAATATATCATTTAGTAAAGATACAGTAGATACAGAAGAAGATTTTGAACTTAACTTTGATATTGAAAATATAGGTAACTATAAAGCAGAAAATGTTAAGGTTGAAGTTAAACTTGAAGAAGGTATGTTTAATAAAACAAGTAACATAAGTTTTGTAAGAGAACTTGGTGCAGGAGAAAAGAAAGCGCTTAAGTATACTCTTTCTACAAAAAGTGATGCAGAAAGAAAGACGTACAATGTAGAAATACAAACAACTTATGAAAAGAAAATAGGAACAAATGTTAAAAACTACACTACAAGACAATATGCAGCTGTTTATGTAGATGGTGATAACAATTCAGCAACAACTCCAAAAATTATTATAGATAAATATAAGTTAACTCCAAGAATAGTAAGAGCAGGAGAGAATTTTACATTAGATTTAAGCGTACTTAACACAAGTAGCGCTAAAGATATAAGAAATGCAAAGGTTTTTGTAACGATAAATGAAACAGGATCAGATACAGGCGGAAATGTATTTACACCTGTTGAGAGTAGTAATACATTCTATATAGACAAAATTGCTAAGAAGCAAACTTCAGCTAAGACATTAAAAATGTATACTATACCAGATGCAAAGCAAAAGACATATGAAATTGCTATAAATTTTGAATATGAGGACAACAATGGTAAGCAATATACAGCTAAAGAGTTAGTTGGTATTCCAGTAGTTCAGCAAACAAAAATAAAGATGGAAGAACCTAGTATAGCAAGTGAAAGTTATTTGAATCAAAGAACATCTCTTAATATGGACTTCTATAATGTTGGTAAAGTAAAAGTGTCAAACCTTTTAGTTAAGACCGAAGGAGATTTTGATATTAAAGACGGAAATTATTTTGTAGGTAACTTTGAACCAGGAAATAGTGATTATTACCAAGTAAATATAACTCCTACTAAGTTAGGTATGAATAAAGGTCAAGTAATATTCTCATATGATGACATAGCAGGAGAACATGTGGAGATAACAAAAGACTTTGAATTTAACGTAATAGAAATGCCACAAATTGATAATGAATTTGGACCAATGGATGGTAATAGATTTGAACCAGAAATGCCTATGGAAGAAGCGAAGGACAATAAGTTACCAATTGCAGCGGGAATTGTTGTTTTAGTGATAATAGGTATTGTAATTAAGAAAAAAAGAAGTAAAAGGAATTAATTAGTATAATGAAAATTCTAGACTTAATTGTAATGGGAATAAAGAATTTGTGGAGAAGAAAATTAAGAACTTTTTTAACTATTATAGGGGTTGTAATAGGTACAGCCGCTATAGTAGTTATGTTATCACTAGGTATTGGTATGGAAGAAAGTACCAGAAAAATGCTTGATAACATGGGAAGTTTAAATGTTATAACAGTAACAAAACCATATGGAAGATATGATATGCAGGGAGTAGATTCTAAAAAAAGCAAAGATGCTAAATTAGATGACAATGCAGTAACAAAATTTAAAAATGTTAGAAATGTATCAGCAGCAACACCTATTCTAGAGGAATATGTGACGATAGTTTCTGGCAATTTTAAAACAAACGCAAGTGTAGTGGGTATTGATTCGACAGTTATGGACAAATTTAACTACAAGCTTGAATCAGGTAGACTTATAAGTAGAAAACTAGGCGAAAACGAAGCTATATTTGGAAGAAGTGTTATAAAGCAATTTAGGAATCCTAGAGAAAAAAGAAAAGATACATTCGATGAATATGATATGATGTATATGGGATTTAATGAAGGAAAAGAAGAAAAAAAAGAAGATAATTTTAAGGTTAATGTATTAGAAGATGATCTTAAATTAGCATTTAATGTACCTTACGATCTTAAGAATTTAAGAAAAATAGATAGAAGATATTCATATGAAATGAAAGGTGTAGGAATCATAGAAGGTGAACACAATGATAAAGCATGGAGTGTTTATATGGATATTGAAGATTTAAAAGAAATTTTAGATAAGAAAAAGAGAATGGATAGAAAGTTAAAACAAGGGGATAATGATAAAAAGAAGGAACAGGAATATAATAGAATTCTTTTATCAATAGATAACCTTGATGATATTCCAGCAGTGCAAGAAGAAATTAAGCAGATGGGATATCAAGCACGTAGTTTAACAGATATGTTAAACGAAATGAAGAAGCAAACAGGAATGATAAATGCAGTTCTAGGTGGAATTGGAGCAATATCTTTCTTGATTGCAGCAATAGGTATAACAAATACTATGGTTATGTCTATATATGAAAGAACAAAAGAAATTGGTATTATGAAAGTTATTGGAGCAAAAGTTTCTGATATAAGAAGAACCTTCTTATTTGAAGCTGGAGTTATAGGTATAACTGGAGGGACTATTGGTCTAATCTTAAGCTATGGAGCATCAGCATTACTTAATCATTTTGCAGGTGGTTTCTTAGGCGGAGGAATGGGAATGTCAGCAGAAGAAGCTAAGATATCAGTTATTCCAATATGGCTTACAATATCTGGGATATCATTCTCAACTTTTATGGGAGTTGTAGCAGGATTTTATCCAGCGGTAAGAGCTACTAAGATTAGTGCTTTAGTTGCCATAAGAAATGAATAAAATTAAGGCATAGCTTAGCTATGTCTTTTTTTGAAAAAAATTTTTAAATAAATAAAAAAAAGAATGTGCATAACATTCCTTTTTTTATTTATTCAATATCGAGTTACCTCGATTATAAGAATTTTTCTCACTGCTTGAGTGAGGAAAATTCAAGCTCTCGTACTTACAAAAATATAATATCAAAGATATCTATAATAGTCAAGCTTGACGGATTGATTTGCAAGATAATGTTTTAAATATCAAGCTTAGTTTTATAGATATCATTTAGTTTTTCAAGTTCTTCAAGTTTTTCTTTTAATATTATTATATCTGAATCTCTTTTAGTTAGGGCTTTTTCAAGCTTTAGAATTCTTGATTTCATAGAAAGTTTTTCTGTATGAATTGAACCAAGAGTTCTTTGAAGAATCATATTTTTTATAGTATCAAGATAATTAGCATTAATTTGATTTGAACAATGTGTAATTATACGATTTAATGAAATCCATCTAGAATCATTTAATAATAATACAATACCTTCTTTTTTAAAGCCTTCAGCAGTACCAGCAATAGCATATTCTGATTTTACTTTTGTTGTTCCAGGTTCGTACCCTCTAATTGTTTTACTTGTTAAAGGAACTACAAATATTTTAGATTTTTTTTGAGACAATACAATGCAATGGTGTTTATATGCTAATTCATCACCATATGCAAATCCTAAATCCACTATTATTTCCTGACCTTGTTTATATTTTTTTGTATGGGAATTACCATTCTTTTTATTAAGATAATTATTAAATGAAATTAACCATTGTGACAATTCATATACAAACATATTATTTTTTATGTGATAATAAAGTTTTGTTTTAATTTTGAAAAGTTGAAGCATTGTATTGTCACATTCACTAGAAGTTTTTTGTTTATTAGTTGAATCTTTTAGATTTTCTTTAAGTAATTGTTCATTAATATTTTCCATGATGCTCCTCTCAATATAAAATGTTAATATTATTATAGCATAATGCCATAGTTTGACAATATACAGCCAAAAGTATTGTTTTATAAACCTTTAAATTGACTGAAAAATTTGATATAATAGCAGTGGTAAATAAATGGAGGATATTATGAAGAAAATTTTAATTTTAACAGCAAATTTTGGTTCAGGGCATAATGTTGCTGCTAAGAATCTTAAAAATATAATAGAGCGGAACATAGATGAAGTAGAAGTAAAAATAGAAGATGTATTTGATATAGAAAAAAAGAGTGAATTTAAATGGATGAGTGAAGTATATGACTCTTTAACAAGTAAAATGAAGGCTCCATATAACCTTAATTATTACTTGAGTTATAATATAGAGGGACTTTACAAATTAGGCATAAATGAAGTGTTTATGAAAAAAAAGATAGATAAAGTCGAAAGTCTTATAATGGAATACAATCCAGATGAAGTAATAACAGTATTTTCTTTTGCAGGGCTTATAGCAAGTAATATTAGAAAAAAAGGTAACTTGGACTTTAAAATTATATCGGTACTTACAGATTTTACGAAGAGCAAAGAGTGGATATATGATGATATAGATATGTATTTACTTCCTGATGAAACTATTAAAAATAAATATATAAAGTATGGTATAGGAAGAGAGAAACTTTTCGTTACAGGTCCAATAGTAGAACTTGAAACAGAGAAAAAAGAATATAGAGAAGAAATAAAGAATGTTTTAATTGTACTTGATAAGATGAGCACAGTTAAGATTACAAAAAAGGATATAGATTATTTTAATAAATGTAAAGATGTTAAATTTAGAGTTGTATGTGGTAGAAACGAAGAAGCATATGAAAAACTAAATAAATATTCAAGCGAAAAGCTTGAAGTTATAGGTTTTACGAAAGAATTAAAAGCAATGATGGATGATGCAGATCTTTTAGTAACTAAACCTGGTGGACTTATAGTATATGAAGCACTTAAAAAGGGAGTCCCACTTGCAATAGTTGATTCTAATGTAGGACAGGAAAAAGAAAACTATAAATTTATTTTAAATAATGGACTTGGAATTGAAATTGATGGATGGTATGAATTTTTATCACACATATGTAAAAATAAAAAATGTCTAAATTCAGTTTCAGAAAATGTTAGAGATAAAAGAGAAGAATTTAAAAACAATTTATTAGCATTTGAAGATGCATTAAGAAATGATAATCTATTTGAAAAAAGGAGAGGCAAAATGAATATAGGTATATTTACTGATACATATGAACCACAGATAAATGAAGTATCAGTAGGACTAAAATATTTAGTTAATGATTTGGAGAGTAAAGGACATAATGTTTATGTTTTTACTGTGAAAGATAAGGTTAGTGTAAAAGAGGAAGGTGTTTACAGATTCTTTTCAGTACCATTTTTGCCATACACAGAGCAGAGAGTAGCTATGATTGACTTATGGAAAGCATATAAAATCTCTAAAAAGCTTAAATTAGATATAGTACATACTCATACAGAGTTTTCATTAGGTATAATAGGTAAGTGGGTTGCAAATATGCTTAAAGTGCCACATATACATTCTACATATAAATTATATGAAGAGTATGCAGAAGATTTTAAGCTTGGATTTATGCCACTTCCAAATTTAAATATAACAAAGAAAATAACTAATAAGTATTGTGATTCAGCAGATGTTCTTATTGCTCCTACTGAAAAAATCAAAACAAAACTTAAAGAGTTTGGAATAAAAAAAGATATATCAGTTATAGCAAATGGAGTAGATATATCAAGATTTGAAGGGGATATTAATCCAGCAGACTTATATGATTTTAAAACAGGTATGGGACTTAAAGAGAGTGATAAAGTTATTCTGTTTTTAGGAAGGTTATCAAAAGAGAAGAATGTGCATGAATTATTAGAATTAATGGTTAAAATAAAAGATGATAATGTGAAACTTTTAGTAGTTGGAGATGGACCTGAAAAAGAAAATCTTGTTAAGATGTCAGATGATATGAATTTAGAATCAAAGGTTATATTTACAGGTAAAGTTTCAAATGAAGAGGTTAAGCTTTATTACAAAATAGCAGATATATTTGTAAGTACTTCTTCATCAGAAACACAAGCACTAACATTTATAGAAGCTTTAGCAGCTGGAACACCAGTATTAGTTAGAGACGATAAAATTAATAATTTAAAAGTAGATAATAAAAAGGATTTTATATTTACTGATTCAAATGATTTATATAATAAAGTAACAGAATTAGTTAGAGATGAAGAGAAAAAGATGAAACTTAAAGAATTAGCAGAAGATGTTTCAGCTAAATTTAATGTTTCAAACACAGCTGAAAAGATTCTTGAGGTTTATAGTAAAGAAGTTAAGCCAAAAGTTGATGAAGGAAATAGAGTTTTAATATTAACTGCTTCAACAGGAGCAGGACATAAACAAGCAGCTTCTAACTTAAAAAGAGAATATGAAGAAGAAGGGTATGTTGTAGAAGTATATGACTTTATTAAAGAAACAAGCTCATTTTTGAACTTAGTAATAGCTGACTTCTATGAAGTATTAGCAATGGCAACACCAAGAATTTATGGTGCATTATACAATTTTTCAAATAATGAGCATACAAATGACATTTTTGTTAAAAATGTTATAAGAATGATAGAGAGAAAAATAGTGAAAAGGATTGAAAATTTTGATCCAAACATTATAATAGGAACTCACACATTTTCAGTAGCTGCAGTATCAAAGTTAAAGAAAAAAGGAAAGATTGATGTGCCTTTTATGAGCGTTGTAACTGATTTCAAAGCTCATTATACATATGTAGATGAAACAGTAGATGCTTATGTAACAGGTAGTGAATACACAAGAGAAACTTTAGTTGAGAAAAATATAGATTCTTGTAAAGTATTCCCATTTGGTATTCCGATAGATAGAAAGTTTAAAGAAAAAATCATATTTGAAAAAGAAAATAATGATTATTTCTCAATTCTGCTTATGGGTGGAAGTATGGGACTTAATGGAATTGAAGATATATTAAAAGAATTAGCCAATAATGAAAATAAGCTCGAAATAAAAGTTGTGTGTGGTAGAAATGAAAAACTTAAATCAGAGTTAGATATTAAATACACAGGTAAAGATTTCAAGGATAAGAACATAGAAATAATAGGATTTACTAAGCAAATAAATGAACTTATGGAAAAGGCAGATTTATTAGTTAGTAAGCCAGGTGGATTGACGGTAACTGAAGCCATAGTAAAGAATGTTCCAATGATAATTCCTTTTGCAATACCAGGTCAAGAAGAAGAAAATACGGAGTTTTTAGTTGATATGGAGCTTGCTATGAAGATTAATGAGCCAACTGAGATTAATGAAGTTATAAATGAATTTGTTGAAAATCCAGATAAGCTTTCTAAAATGAGAGATAAAATGTATGAAGTAGCTGATAGCTATTCTATAAAAAATATAATTGAACTTAGTGACTCTTTAATAAAAAGTAAAAACTAATGCAAACACCTCAAACGAGGTGTTTTTATTTGTTTTGAAATAACATAAGACTAATTGTAAAATAACTCGCCCGAAAGATTGACAAAAAGTACACAAAATAGTATTCTTTGTACAAATGGTGAGGTGATAGTTTGGAAAAGAATATGAATGTTTTAGAAAAAGCTAGAGAATGTATTAATAAAACTGATATGGAGATTAAAAATGAAACAGTTAAGAATGTAATTGCAATGATAACTAATAAATATTTAGCAATACCTTTTGAAGAAAAGTTTTCAAGCATAGAGATCTTGGATATTGACTATGGTTTAATAATAAGATTCTTATCTAATATGAGAGAGAGGTATGATGCAAAAGAATTTGCGATTGAGGTAGAAGGTAATTTCAAAAAGTTAATTGATCAGACTAATAGTGTAGAAGAAGATATTTTATACAAGAGTTTACTTTTAATGAATAAAATTGATATATTCAAGCCATTTACAAAAGAGAATAATAAAGTTTCTTTATTAGTATATTTATTCTTAATAAAGGAATATAAATTAAGTAAAAGAATAACTGATAGGGAATTATACTTAGTATTTGAAATCTTTTTAGCTGCTGACCAGCTAGATCTTGGGAAAATAGCAGCAATTGAAAATAAATTATTTATATAAATTTAATATTAATAATAAAAATAAATAGCCTTTTGGTTATTATTTTTTTGCTTTTTTTGGTATAATTAAAAAAGGTGATAGTATGAATTTTTTTGAAAGTGTATATGAAGTAGTTAAAAGAATTCCTAAAGGGAAAGTAACTACTTATGGAATAATAGCTGAGGAAATAGGGAATAAGAGAGCTTCAAGAGCTGTTGGATGGGCACTTAACAGTAATCCAGATAATTCAAAGATTCCTTGTCATAGAGTGGTTAATAGAGAAGGAAGGTTAAGTAAAGCTTTTGCTTTTGGAGGGATAAATAGGCAGAGAGAATTATTGGCCTTTGAAGGTATAGAATTTAAAGATGATGAAAAGGTAGATTTAGATATATATTTATATAGATTTAAATAGAGGGGAGAAGTTTTGATAACAAGGCAAGAATATGTTAATAAATTTAATGAGCTTATTAGTCTAGAGAGAAAAGAAGAGATGAATAGGCATATAGAAGAAATAAAGAGACTTTCTGGTAAAGTTAGAGAGAAAAAAGGGAGAGCTCTTTTATTTATGCGTGGTAAACTAGAAGGAACAACTATTGGTGGAAGACATATTGTTAAGTTTACTAAGATGGATAATGGAGTTGAAATTATAGATTCTGAAATAAATGTAGGAGATCTTATAATTGTAAGTAATGGATATCCACTTAAAAAAGGAAATTTTACAGGAACAGTTATAGAAAAATCAAAATATGCTTTAACAGTTGTTTTTGATAAAGCTCCAAACAAAGTTTTTATTAGCAAAAACATAAGATTAGATTTATATGTTAATGATACTACATTCCAAATGATGTTAGATACTTTGAATATTATTAAAAATAAAGCAGAAGTATCAACAGATTTGATTGAAAAAATATTAGGAAATGAAAAACTAGATAATATTTTTAATTATAGGAATTTAAATATATTAGATATAGCAGATAAAGTAAATGATATATTTCTTTTACATGGACCGCCAGGAACAGGTAAAACATCTGTATGTATAGATATATTAGTTGATTCTGTGAAAAAATATGAAAATATATTAGCAACGGCTGATTCAAATACAGCGGTTGACAATATAGTTTATAGATTAGCATATAAAGGGATAAATGTAATAAGAATAGGACATCCATATAGAGTTAATAAAGTATTAAGAGAACATACATTGGATTATCTGCTTATGGATCACAAAAGATATGAGGAAGTTAAGTTTTTAAGAGATTCTGCATTTAAAGAATTAGAATTACTTGAAAAATTTATATATCCAAGTAAAAAATATACTAGAGGCATGAGCGATGATGAAATACTTAAGCAAGCTGAGCATAACAAAGGAACAAGAGGAGTTTCTAAAGAGATAATATCAAACATGGCAGAGTATATTAATAAAAGAAGGGAAATAGATGAGATTTTTGATAGAGCTGCAAAGCTTGAAAAAGATATAATAGAAGAGATATTGTCTAAAGCAGATGTAATATGTACAACCAATGTAGGTGCTGGAAGTAAGTTTATAAAGGATTATGAATTTGACCTTCTTCTTATGGATGAAGCTAGTCAAGCAACAGAAACATCAGCATTAATACCTATAATAAAATCTAAGAAGGTTATTTTTGCGGGTGACCATAAACAGTTACCGCCAGTTGTAATGAATGATTTAGCTGCAAAAAAAGGATATAACATATCTATGTTTGAAAGACTTATAGAGGATTTTGGAAATAAAAATTCATATATGCTTAATTTACAATATAGAATGAATGAAAAAATTGCAGGATTTTCAAGTGAAATGTTTTACGATGGTAAACTTAAAACAGCTAGAAAAAATAAAAACAGAATACTTGATGTTCCAAGAAGGATTGCAAAAGAGTATATGTATGCACTTAATCCAAGTAAACCGATAGTATTTATAAATGTAGACAGAGGAAAAGAGAAAAGAATTGGAAGAGGTAGCTCTATATATAATGAAGAAGAAGCTAAGTATGTAATAGACTACGTCAATAAATTTATTGAGTATGGTATTGATGAGGGACAAATTGGTGTAATTACTCCATATAAAGCTCAATCAGAATATATTAAAGAGAGAATATTTAATGCAAATATAGAGGTTGATACTGTAGATAGTTTTCAAGGTAGAGGTAAAGATGTAATAATATTATCTTTAGTAAGAAGTAATGATGAGAAAGAAATAGGATTTTTAAAAGATTATAGAAGATTAAATGTATCACTAACAAGAGCTAGAAAAAAGCTAATAATAATTGGTGATAAAAGTACAATTGAATCGGAATACTTATTTAAAAGGTTACTTGATTATTGTAAAAGAGTCTATTATTAATAGACTCTTTTATTAAGTTTTCCTAAAGTTACTATGTAAAAATTAATATTAATGGTAAAGTTGTATGACGGAGGTTGAAAAAATGGAAGATAGAAAGAAATTATTAGCAGATGGTGATATAAAAAAAGTATTATTTAAATTAGGGTTACCAGCTACAATAGCAATGATGGTAAATGCCCTTTACAATATAGTGGATGGAATATTTGTAGGGAAAGGTGTAGGAGAAGTAGCGTTTGGAGCACTTACAATAGCGTTCCCGGTTCAGCTATTAATTATGGCAATAGCTCAAACAATAGCTATAGGAGGAGCCTCTTTATACTCAAGATTATTAGGTGCAGGAGAGCATGAGAAAGCAGAAGATGCTGCTGGAAATTCAATTAGTAGTAGTCTTTTAATAGGTTTTGTATTTAGTATATTAGGATTATTATTTCTAGATGGAATTGTAAAAGTATTTGG
The DNA here is from genome assembly GCA_025210555.1 of Clostridia bacterium. GTDB lineage: Bacteria > Bacillota > Clostridia > Lachnospirales > JAOARL01 > JAOARL01. The sequence continues at coordinate 176,262 of JAOARL010000008.1, read as the reverse complement.
AGCGACAGGAGATATAGCAATATATGCAGAAAATTATTTGAGAATTATATTTATAGGTGGAATATATAGTCCGCTTGTTGTTACTGCAAATTCTCTTATTAGATCGGAAGGTAATGCAATATTTGCAATGAAGTCCATGGTTTTAGGGGTAGGGTTAAATATACTACTTGATCCATTGTTTATATTTACATTTGGAATGGGAATAGAAGGAGCAGCATATGCAACTATTTTATCTCAGTTTGTAGCACTTGTGTATATTTTAATTTATCTTAAAGGGGATAAAACTTATATAAAGCCTAAGTTGCATAATTTAAAACTCAAAAAAGATGTCATGTTAGAAATTATAAGTGTAGGAATAGCATCATTTGTAAGACAAGTTGGTGGTGTTATTGTAGCAATAGTATTAAATAATTCACTTAGAGTATATGGTGGAGAAGAAGCCCTTATAATATATGGGGCAGTTTATAAAGTAATAATGTTTTTAATGATGCCAGTTTTTGGCGTTGTTCAAGGGTTTCAACCTATTGCTGGATTTAACTATGGAGCAAAGAAGTTTGATAGGGTTAAGGAAGCTCTTATTATTTCAATAAAGACGACTGTAACATTTTCAACAGTAGTTATTATATTAGGGTTTATATTTTCAAATCAGTTAATGGGACTGTTTTTTGAGGCAGGGAGTCCTTTGATTTCAAAATCAAGTGAAGTTTTTAAAATAATAACATTTACACTTTGTTTTGTTGGAATACCAGTAGTAGGAAGTTCTTTTTATCAAGCTATCGGTAAGGCTAAACCGGCATTAGTATTTTCTCTTTTAAGACAAATAATTATATTTATACCAGCGTCACTAATATTACCGATTTTTATAACACCTAAAGTTCTAGGAGTATGGATAGCATATCCAATTTCTGATATATTATCTATAGTATTTGTTAGCATATGGCTTGCAAAGGATGTTAAAAAAATGATGGAAAGAAGTGAAGTAGCGTATGAATAACATTAAGGTTATAAATACTATTGAAAAAAGCAATATAAAGGTAGAAGTTCTGCAATATGAAAAATTGGGTGGAAGTAAAAGTACATCAGTTGCTGAAAGGTTATACTTTGCTGAGCGTATGGATGTAAAAATGAAGCAAGTCAGAATAACTTTAAATGGTGCTAAGTTTAAAACTGAATCAGGAGCCTTAAGTTATATGAAGGGGAATATTACAGCTACTAATAATGTTGCTAAAAAGCTTTTCAAGAATCTAGCGGCATCAGTTCTTACAGGTGAAAAAGCATTTAAACCCGTATATGAAGGAACAGGGGAAATATACTTAGAGCCTTCATTTGGGCATTTTTTAATAATGGAATTAAATGATGAAGAAATAATAGTAGATAAAAAGATGTTTTATGCATGTGAAGAGGAAATGGAAGTTGGAGTAAGCATGCAAAAAAATATTTCGTCAGCAGCATTTGGTGGAGAAGGATTATTCCAAACAAGAATTTCAGGAACAGGGATTGTTGTTCTATATTCTGAAGTTCCTATGGATGAAATAAAAGTTATGCATCTTAATAATGAAAAGCTAATGGTCGATGGAAATTTTGCAATGCTTCGAAAAGGTGATATTAGTTTTTCTGTTCAAATGATGAATAAGGGAATAATAGGAACGCTAACTTCAGGAGAGGGTTTACTTCAGACATTTGAAGGGACTGGAGAAGTTTGGATAGCTCCAACTGAAGCTTTATATCAGCAGCTTGAGAGTAGTTTAATAAAACAAGATGAAGGATATAGTTCAAATACAAATGTAGAATAATATAAGAGATTGAATTTCAATCTCTTTTTATATTTGGTAAAATTATATTAGGAGGGGATAGTATGAAAAAATATGACATTACAGTAATTGGTGGTGGAGCTGCAGGTATAACAGCAGCATTAACATCAAAGGGTTTTAAAAAGAAAGTTTTAATAATAGAAAAAAGAAAAATGGGTGGAGAGTGCACGCATTATGGGTGTGTGCCAAGCAAAGCTCTTATTAAGGCAGCACATGATAAATTGGAAAACCCTCTTGAATATGTTAAAGGAAAAATAGAAGAAGTGTATAGTGAAGAAACGGATGATGTCTTTAGGAGTAAAGGTATAGACGTTATTATAGGAGAAGCTGAATTTATAAATAGTAAAGTTATTAAGGTAAATGGAGAAGAAATCGAATCTAAGAAGTTTATAGTAGCTACTGGTGGAGAAAATAGAGTTCCAAACATTTACGGAATTGAAGATATAGATTATTTAACTAATGAAAATATATTCTATTTAGATAAATTACCTGAGAAAATATCAATGATAGGTGGAGGACCAATAACAGTAGAATTAGGACAAGCGCTAAAGAAACTAGGAGTAAATATAACTATATATTTAAGAGGTTCAGACTTAATAAACAAAGAAGAAAAGATAATTAGAGATAGACTTAAGAGTATATTAATATCAGAGGGCATAGAAATAATTGAAAATGCAAAGATTGATAGAATTGATGATACATATTTATATATGGGTGAAGACAAAAAAGAGTACGGAAGTTTATTTATATCAATAGGAAGAGAAAAGAATATTAAAATATTAGATAAGTTAAATATAAAAAAATATAACAAAGGAATTATTTTAAATAATAAACTTCAAACTAGTTTAAAGAATATATATTTAGCTGGGGATGTAGCAGGTCCATATGGACTTAGTCATATGGCTGAATATCAAGGAATTATAGCGGGATTTAATGCGTCAGTTCCACTTATAAACAGGAAGGTTGATAATAATAAGAGGATATGGTCTATATTTACAAGTCCTGAAATATCACATCTTGGATTAACAGAAGAAGAAGCTAAGAGTAAATATAGCAAAGTATATACTTATGAGATTGAATATAGTGATATAGATAGAGCTAAGGTAGAAACGCAGCAAGGAATTGTTAAAGTTATATTAGATAAGAAATATAAAATATTAGGAGCTCATATAATAGGAGAAAGAGCAGGAGAATTAATACATGAGCTGGCGGTAATAAAGGAATTAGGAGTGCCTATAACAAAACTGTCAGATATAATACATGTCTATCCAACATACTCAGATATACTTAAGAAGTTAGGAAGGAAAGTCCTTATAGATAAGTATAGGAGGTTGATAAAATGAAAAAGGTGATATTGATAGGAATATTATTAATTATTGGTTACATATTATTTTTTACAAATACTAGTGAGAGCATTAAATCATTTTTTGATTATTCAGAAGCAGGCAGAGAGCAAATGGAATATTATCTTAATAATGAATATATCAAATTTGTTTTAATCTTTATAATAGCATACATAATAAGTATTTCGCTCTCACTTCCAGTAGGAGCTGTTTTAAGCACTTTTGCAGGGTTTGCCTTTGGTAAGTTGTATGGAATGGTTTACGTTATAATTGGGGCAACAATAGGAGCAAGTTTATCTTTTGTTATTGTAAGATATTTAATTGGAAGTGACCTACAACTTAAATACAAGGATAAATTAGATAAGTTTAATAAGGAAATAGAAGAAAATGGTAAATATTATTTATATACTATAAGATTTTTACCATTTCTACCATTTTATCTTGTAAACATATTCGTGGCACTTACTAAAGTTAAGTATAAAGACTTTGCACTAAGTACAGCTATCGGTATAATTCCAGGAAGTTTTGCTTATGTGTATTTAGGTGAAAGTATATATAAGTTAAGTACAAGTTCTGATAAAATAGATCCTAGTATATTTATAGCATTGATATTATTAGGGGCAGTGTCACTAGCACCGGTTATTTATAAAAAAATAGGAGTTAAATAAATGAAAATAATTAAAAGAGAGAAATCAAATGATGGCATAACTATAAAGTTTTTACAGGAAACAGAAGATGGATATGTGATTGAAACGACATATGTAAATTATAGAAACAAACATATAATTTGCTACTCAACTCAAGTGGGGTGTGCAATTGGATGTATTATGTGTTATAACGGAGTTAATCCGAGCTTTAAAAGAAGTTTAAATAAAGATGAATTGATTTTGCAATGTAAAAATGTATATGATGAGATAGAACAAGATGGTAAGAAAGTTTTATTTTCAGCTATGGGAATAGGCGAACCATTATTAAATTATGAAAATGTAGTTAATGCAATTAATTATATGAACAACTTTTATAAAGGATCAAAGTTTGCCTTATCAACTACTGGAATAAAACCAAAATTGATTTTACAATTAGAAGAAGACTTAAGTGAAGTTAGAGATTTTAAACTTATGATTTCTATTCATACAGTTAATAATGAGAAGAGAGCAAAGTTAATAAAGGTAAATGAAAAAATTGGAGATATACTTAAATTTGCCAGAAAATATAGTAGGAAAATAGAATACAATTATGTGCCTATGAAAGGGCTAAATGATTCAAAAGAAGATATATTAGAATTGGTGCAAGTGTTTGAAAAAATGCAAAAGAATGAAAAGATAAAAATAAACCAATATAATATAGTAGAAGGATCATCTGTGGAAAAATCTGAGAATCTAAGTAAAATTATAGAAATTTTAGAAAAGGCTTCTTTTGAAGTTGAATATTATGAAACTGACGGGATTGATATAAATGCTGCTTGTGGTCAAATGAGGGGAGTGTTTAGCAAGAAAGTTGTAACTTACTAAACTTAAATTAATGTTATAATCATTTTTGAGGTGAAATATGAAGAAAATATTAATGTTAATGTTTATAATGTTTGGAATGAGTATAACTTATTATTTAAATAGTAAAGGTATTGGTATTGAAAGCATTGTTGAAATAAAAGATTCCTTTGTAAATATAGTTGATAGAAATTATATAGTATCGGTTATATGTTTTATATTAATGTACACTGTTTTAACTTCATTTGCAGTGCCAAGCGGAATTATATTTTCTTTAATGGCAGGAATGTTATTTGGTATTGTTAGAGGAACCATGTATATAAATATAGGAGCTACTTTAGGAGGGTCTATATTATTCTTAATAGTAAGATATCTAGTTGGAAAAGATGTACAAAGGAAATATAATAAGCAATTTGAAAAATTTAATAGAGAGTTTGAAGAAAATGGAGTTTTGTATATGTTATCAGCAAGGCTTATGCCTGTTATGCCATATACACTAATAAATCTTATTAGTGGACTAACAAAAGTTAAATTAAAAGATTTTATATGGACAACATCAATAGGAATACTTCCTATGAACATTATGTATGTTTTTATTGGAAATAAGTTGTTAAAAAATGGAGTAGTTGGTGATATAATAAATTATAAAATAATTTTATTTTTTATAATACTTAGCATTATAGCGATAGTGCCAGTTATTATAAAGAAAAGAAGGAGAAGATATGAAAGAGTATAAGTGTATTGTATGTAGTTATGTATACAGAGAAGAAAAGGGAGAGCCAATGAAAGATATTGAGCCAAATACAAAATTTGAAGATCTTCCTGAAAATTTCAAATGTCCTAAATGTAATCAGGGTAAGATGATGTTTGAAGAAAAGAAAAATTAAGGAGATAAGATATGTGCAAAAATAAAGAGATGGAAGAGTGGCAAAAAGAATTAGAGCAAATGAACTATGAAATAGAAAATAAAGTTGAGAATAAGTCAGCTATAGCTATAGAGTATTCAGAAGCGCTGTCAGAAGCAATGGGGCAAAAAACTCAAAAAGAAGCAATAGAATATGCAGGAATGTAAAAGAGACTAGAAATAGTTTCTTTTTTTATTGGAAAATGTTAATAGATAGATTATTGTAATAAAATTGTAAAAGTTCTGACAATTGCATTGATTTTTTGGAAAATTTATATTATAATAGAGCCATATTTGAAAAAGACATATCTGTTATAACCTTTTAAAACATGAGTTTGGCAGGTTGAGATATGGGAAATAAAAAGATTTCAGAAAAGTGTTGCAATTTTCAGAAAACTATGTTAAACTAGTGATACAATATTAGTTTTACAGATGAAAACTTAATAAATAATAGGCGGGAAAAGAAATACTTTTCAAAAAAGCCAAAGATTATATTATAAATAATCTTGTCAAAGGGGGAGTTATCTTGGAAAAGAAAAAAGGTAACGAAGTAAAAAAGACAACAAAGCACAAGACAACAGGGAGAAAAGTTTTAATATTACTCCTTCTAGGTGGGGCGCTAGGAGCGATAATTGGAAAACAATTAGAAACAGTACAATATTTAGGATGGATAAATAGTACTAAAACGTTCGGTCTTACAAAACCACTTGATTTAGATTTAGGAGTAATAACAACGTCAGTTACAGTAAGTTTTAAACTTAGCGCATCAAGCGTAATGGGAATGTTAACTACGTTGGGAATATGGAATTAATCTAAAAGAGCATTTGAGATGCTTTTTTAGATTTCAAATATATAAAAGAGGGGCTTTTATATAACGAAAGCCTTTTTATGTTTCACTAAATTTGATATAACGATACATTGATATATAACCCCTTTTAATTCCTCTCACTTTTTATAAAATAAAGTGGGGGGGATTTTTCTATGCGTATAAAAGAAATACCAGAAACAGAAAGACCATATGAAAAGCTAGAAAAATATGGGGCAGAATACTTATCTAACTCAGAACTTTTAGGAATAATATTGAAAACTGGAAGTAAAAAAATGAGGGTAACAGAACTTAGTAGTTATTTAATAAATAGAGCTGGTAGTTTTTCAGCTTTGTTTCAAATGTCTAGCAGTGAACTTACTAAAATAAACGGAATAGGTAGAGTGAAGAGCATACAAATACAAGCTGTTGAAGAAATTATTAAAAGAGTGAGTAAAGAAGAAGGTAAAAAGAAATTTAAAGTTAATTCGCCTGAGAGCATTGCTAAAATTTACATGGAAGAAATGAGAAGGTTAAAACAAGAAAGGATTTTAATAATATCACTAAATACTAAATATGACATTATAAAAGAAGATGTTGTTACTGTTGGGATACTAAATGAAGCTATAGTTCATGAGAGAGAAGTATTTAGAAGAGCTATAGAAGCTTCGGCATATGCAATAATAATGATTCATAATCATCCAAGTGGTGATCCAACACCAAGTGAAGAAGATATAAAATTAACTAGAAAAATTAGTATGGCAGGAGATGTTTTGAATATAGAATTATTAGATCATTTAATAATTGGTGACAATAAATACGTAAGTTTTAAAAATAAAGGACTTTTATAGTCTTTTTTTATTGAAAAAGTTTTTTAAAAAGGGTATTATTAATAGTGAGATTTTATGATATGAAAGGGAGTAGAATATGTTTTTTTCAAAAGATATAGGAATTGACTTAGGAACAGCTAATACATTAGTATTCTTAAGAAATAAAGGGATTGCAGTAAATGAGCCTTCTGTAGTGGCTATGAATACAGAAACTAAAGAGGTTTTATCAGTTGGTAATGAAGCTAAACAAATGATTGGTAGAACACCAGGAAGTATTGTAGCTATCAGACCAATGAAAGATGGAGTTATAGCAGACTTTAATACGACTCAAGCTATGCTTCAGTATTTTATAGGGAAAATTCACAGTGGTGGACTTTTAAATAGTAAACCTAGAGTAGTTATATGTATACCATCAGGAGTAACTGAGGTAGAAAAAAGAGCAGTATTAGAATCAGCTATAAGAGCTGGTGGAAAAGAAAGAGAAACTTACCTTATTGAAGAACCAATGGCAGCAGCTATAGGTGCTGGTCTTCCAGTAGGAGAACCAACAGGAAGTATGGTTGTTGATATTGGTGGTGGAACAACAGAGGTTGCTGTTATTTCACTTGGTGGTATTGTAGTAAGTAAATCACTTAGAGTTGCAGGAGATAAGCTTGATGAGCATATCGTTAACTCTATCAAAAAAGAATATAATTTAATGATCGGGGATAGAACAGCAGAAGAAATTAAAGTAACAATCGGATGTGCTTTCCCTAAAGACATAGAAGAATCTATGGAGATAAGAGGTAGAGACTTAATAACTGGACTTCCAAAAGTAATTGAAATTACTTCAGCGGAAATGCTTGAGGCATTAAAAGAACCAGTTAATGCTATAATTGATTCAATCAAGTATACACTTGAGAAGACTCCACCTGAATTATCATCAGATATAATGGAAAATGGAATTGTTTTAACTGGAGGAGGAGCTATGCTTTCAGGACTTGATAAGCTTATAACTCAAGAAACAGGAATGCCAGTTAAAATAGCTAATGAACCACTTAACTGTGTTGCAGTTGGAACAGGATTAGTATTAGATCATATTGATTCATTAAGTAATGTATTAATATCAAGTAAAAAAGTTAGCTAATAATAGGAGGAATTAAATGTACGGGTATGAAAGAAAAAAACCATATAAACTTATAAGTATAACACTAGTTATAGCAGTGTTTGCGCTTTTGATAAAATATCAAAAGATTGATATTAAGTTTGTGGATTTTGTTCATACTCGTTTTTTTATGCCTGTACAAAGTTTATTTGTAAATACTAGAGATAGTGTAGGGGGAACGATAGACTATTATAAAAATCTTGGAAACATTAAAGGTGAAAATGAACTTTTAAAAGAAGAAAATGAAAAACTAAAATTTGAAAATAATAATTTGCTAAAATTAAAAAGTGAAAATGAACGTTTAAGAGATTTTTTATCATTTAGAGAAAAAAATAATTTCAAAGAAGTTACTGGAGCAGATGTAATAGGTAAATCTATATCTAATGTTGATGGTATAATTCTTATAAATAGAGGGTTAGATTCTGAAATTGAAGAAAAGATGGTTGTTGTTTCAAATAGTGGACTTGTTGGACATGTAATAGAAGTTCATGAGAATTTTTCAAAGGTCATGCTTATAACAGATGTAAGAAGTTCTATAAGTGTAGAAACTGAAAGAACTCTTGAAAATGGAGTTTTAAAAGGTGCAGTAGAAGCTAGAAATAAAGGTAAATTAGTAATGGAGTATATAGATGTGGATTCTGATATAATTGAAGGAGATAAAGTACATACTTCAAATCTAAGTAGTTTATATCCTAAGGGTTTATATATAGGTGAAGTAGAGATTATTTCTGAAAATATTAAGGAGCTTAACAAGACTGCAGTAGTTAAACCAGATGTTGACTATAATAATTTAAGAGAAGTTTTAATATTAAAGAAAGAAAATGAGGTGGAATAGTGAGAAGTATGATCATTTCAATTTTGTTTTTTTTCTTTTTTTTAATTGAAACTACAATAAATATAAATATTGGGTTTATAAAGCCTAATTTAACACTTACATTATTAATATTATATTCTTTATTAAGGGGACATAGAGAAGGAACTATAATAGGCCTTTTGATTGGATTTGTTATAGATGTTTTCTATGGTGCAGGAATAGGGATTAACATGATGATTTATATGCATGTAGGTTATATAATGGGATGCTTGAAAAAAGAATTTGCAAGAGAATCTTATGGGTTTATTACTTTAATGGGACTAGGTATTATATTATTTAGTGTTGAAAAATATATTTTAAGCTATATGTTTATAGATAGAATAAATATATGGCAATATATAACTAATTACACATTGATGGAAGTTGTACTAAATTCCCTATTAAGTTTGATGATATATCCTATTATATACATGATTAATGAAAATCTTGAAGAAAAGGAATATAGAAAAATATGATTACATTTCAAAGAAGAGAATCCGTTAATACTATAACTAGATATTTTCATCTAGTTCTAATTATAAGTATTATGTTTATAGTACTTTTATTTAGGTTGATTTATTTGCAAGTAATAAAGGGTGAAGAAAACTTTGAAAAAGTTAATGCGAGTATACTTAGAAAAATAGATATACCAGCCCCAAGAGGTGAAATATATGACCGAAATGGAGTTCTTTTAGCTGGTAATAAAATTGCCTATAATGTTAAATTTGATAACAGTATAAAGAAGATGGAAATAAAAGAAAGAAATAATATATTTGAAAGTGTTCTTAAAATATTAGAGGAAAAAGATGAGGAAGTATATTTTGACTTTCCAATATCAAAAAAAGAACCGTATGAATTCATATGGACACAAAGTAAGTTAAGATATTTTAGAAAAGATATGAAGCTAAAGAGTACACTTACAGCTAAAGAGGTTATGGAGGAGTTAAAAGATAGGTTTGAACTTACAGGTGAAGAAGGTAATTTCAGAAACTTAATAATACTTAACTCGGAAGTATATATGAGAAGGTATAAGCAGTATCAACCTATAACTGTATGTAGAGATATAAAAAAAGAAACTATAGCTATGATAGAAGAAAATTCGAATTTTTTAAGAGGAATATATATAGATAAAATACCAGTAAGATATTATAGAGATAATGAATCGCTATCTCATGTTTTAGGATATCTAACTACAATAAATCAAGAAGAATATAAAAAACTTAAAGACAAGGGATATGATTCAGACGATTTGATTGGTAGAAGTGGTGTTGAAAAGACATTTGAAGAATATTTAAGAGGTGAAGATGGCGTAAGGTATATGGAAGTTGATAAAGATGGTAGAAGAATAACAGAACTAGATACTTTGTCACTTGAAACTGGAAAAAATGTTTATTTAACAATAGATTATGAATTACAAAATATTATATATGAAGAGATGTTAAAGAAATTGGCTGAAACAGCTCTTCTAAATTATAATAAAAAATACACATCAAGAGATATATTTATGAATTTAGTTAAAATAGAAACTATATCAATAGACGAAATATTAGAATCGGATGAGTATTATTCTAAAATACTTAGAAAGAAAATTTTTAAATATTTAGATGGAAAGAACGAGAAACAGCAAAAGGAAGAATTAATAAGACTTATAAAAAATTATAAAGTTACATCAAGAGAATTAGTATTTATACTTATGGAGCAAGGCATAATTAAATCTGATTATAAAAAAAGTTTGGCTAGTGGGAAAATAAGTACGGATGAAGTTATAAGAAGAAAAATAGAGAGCCTTGAAATAACACCAGATATGATTGGTCAAAAGCCTTACTCTGCGGCAGTAGCAGCAATAGATACTAATACAGGAGAAGTAAGAGCGTTGGTTAGCTACCCGAGTTACAATAATAATGAAGTGCTTAAAAATTATAATAAAATAAGTCAAAATAGCACAAAACCGTTTATAAATAGAGCGCTTGCTGAAAAGAGAGCACCAGGTTCAACTTTTAAAATGCTTACAGCTATAGCGGCTTTATCTGAAGGTGTAATAACTGATAAAACTAAAATTGTTGATAAAGGAGTTTATCCAAGATTTGGAAACCCTAAATGTTGGATATATACTTCGAAAGGTACAACTCATGGAGTGGTAGATGTGTATAAAGGGTTAGCTACATCATGTAACTACTTCTTCTATGAAGTTGGGTATAGATTAGGGTTTGCTAAAGGGAGCGGCAAGTTTGATGCTTCGCTTGGTGCAGAAAGAATTGCTAAGTATGGTAAAATGTTTGATTTGAATAAAAAAAGTGGTATTGAACTTTCTGAATTTGAAGCAACTCCTAATCTGGCTTCTCCAGGAACAAAAGAAAAGTTAGTGAAACTTTATAACCCTAAAGCTAATAGAGGGGACACAATGTGGTATCCTGGGGATACTATAAGGTCTGCTATTGGTCAATCAGTAAACAATTTAGCCCCAATACATGTAGCAAAATATACTTCAATAATAGCAAATGAGGGTAAAAAATATGATATTCATATTTTAAGAGAAGTGAAAGATGATAAAAATAATGTTGTTTTTAAGAAAAAAATTGAATTAATTGAAGAAATTCCAGTTAAAAATGATATAATGAAAATAGCAAAACAGGGAATGTATGATGTAACTAATGGAGTTCATGGTACAGCTAAGTATTATTTTAGGGATTCAGAAGTTATAGTTGCTGGAAAGACTGGAACTGCTCAGGAAGGTAGTAAAGGTAACCACGCATGGTTTACATCTTTTGCACCTTATGAAAATCCAGAGATAGCTATAACAGCAATGGTACCATTTGGTAATGAATCTAAAGAAGCAACAAAAATTGTTAGAGCTTCACTTAATAGATACTACAAAGAAAATAAAGAAGAAATAAATAAAACACACAAGTTGAATAAATAGGAGGCGACAATGAATAACGTTATTTTTAAAGGTGATAAAGACGGCTTAGTAATTCTTTTAAATGAAACAGTAGAGTTTGAAGTAATAAAAAAAGAATTATCAGAGAAAGTTAGAGATGCGGGACATTTTTTCGAAAATGCAAAGATGGCTTTAACATTTAAAGGACGAGTTCTTTCAGAAGAAGAGCAAGGTGAACTTATCAAAATAATAGCAGATAATGCTAGTTTAAACATTTCTTATGTTAAAGAAGAAGATAATTATGTAGAGCAATTTAAAAATATGGGAATCGATGAAAAATCAGAAGTTCTTACTAAATATTATAGAGGAACTGTTAGATCAGGGCAAAGGATAAACTTCACGGGGAGTGTTGTAATTTTAGGAGATGTTAATCCAGGTGCTGAAATAATAGCAGATGGAAATATAATTATTTTAGGTTCTCTTAAAGGATTAGCACATGCAGGTGCTAAAGGAAACAAGAAAGCGTTTATAGTTGCTTTTAAAATGGAACCAACACAACTTAGATTAGGAGATATAATTGCAAGATCACCTGATAAGGAATATGATTTTGATAAATCAGTAGCTCAAATAGTATATTTAAAAGAAGAGAGATTATTTATAGAAGCTGCTGACATTAAATCTTTTGCAAATTTAGCGTAAATATAGTAAAATCTATATGAAATAAATTCTTTAATAAAATGAATTTTAATTCTTGAGGAGGAAAATAAATGAATTGTGAAGTAATAGTTATTACATCAGGTAAAGGTGGAGTTGGTAAAACTACAACTTCAGCTAACTTAGCTGTAGGATTAGCATTAGAGGGGAAAAAAGTAGTAGTAATAGATGCTGATATAGGACTTAGAAACCTTGATGTTGTTATGGGACTTGAAAATAGAATCGTATACGATATTGTAGACGTAGTAGAAGAAAATTGTAAAATAAAGCAAGCTCTTATAAGAGATAAAAGATATAAAGGATTATACCTTTTACCAGCAGCGCAAACAAAAGACAAAAACGCTGTAAGTGAAGAGCAAATGCAAAAATTAATTGCAGAATTAAAAGAGGACTTTGATTATATTTTAATTGATTGTCCAGCTGGAATTGAGCAAGGGTTTAAAAATGCAATTGCTGGAGCTGATAAAGCTTTAGTTGTAACAACTCCAGAAGTTTCTGCAGTAAGAGATGCAGATAGAATTATTGGATTATTAGAAGCAGCTGAGATAGCTAATCCAGCGCTTATAATTAATAGAATTAAGCATAACATGGTTAAAAAAGGTGATATGATGGCTAAGGAAGACATCATGGAAATTTTAGCTGTAGACATTATCGGTATTGTTCCAGATGATGAAAATATTGTAGTTTCTACAAATAGAGGTGAGCCAGCTGTTGCTAATGCTAAAGGTTCAGCTGCAGGTAGAGCTTATAGAAACATAACTAAGAGAATTATGGGAGAAGATGTTCCTTTAATGGACTTAGCTGCAGAGAACAGTGTGTTTGGAAGAATTAAAAAAATATTTAGTATGAGCAATTAGGAGGGAAGAAAAAGTGGATTTACTTAAAAAAATATTCGGAATGGATAGCGAAAAAACAAGTGGTAACGCTGCAAAGGACAGACTAAAGTTTGTTCTAATACATGATAGAGCTAACTGCTCAACAGATTTATTAGAAAAAATGAGAGCTGACATATTAGAAGTTATTTCTAAATATATGGAAGTTGATGAAGATGCATTAGAAATGAAAATGGATAAAGTAGAGGGAGAAGATGGGAAAGAAATAATGGTTCCTATGCTTTATGCAAACATACCTGTTAAGAAGGTAAAAAAATTAAGTGAACAAGAAGCATAAGATTAAGTAGGAATTTTTCCTACTTAATTTATTATGTAGAGAGTGTGATAATATGATTAAAATGAGTAAATTTAGATATTTAGATAAGCATATATTGTTTGCTGTTTTTGCGCTTCAAACAATAGGAATTCTGGCAATCAGTAGTGCTACAAGAGTTAATGCTGGTGCTGATATTAGAACTTTAAATATGCAAATTTTATGGATGATTATATCAAATATTATTTTGTTATTTATATCTATGTCTAATGTTAAATTTATAAATGAGGATAACATTGGATTTTTAGGATATTTATCATATTTTGCTAGTATCGGAATGTTATTATCAGTTCTTGCAGTTGGTACAGGGAATGGGGCTAGCAGATGGCTTAGAATAGGTGGTTTTACACTTCAGCCTTCTGAATTTGCCAAGTTAGGTATAATAATATTTTTAACAAATTTATTTTATAAAAATAAAGATAGAGTAAATGATATGCTTTTCATATTTAGGGCGGTCATCCTTTTAGGAATACCACTTATAATGATAGCAAAGCAACCAGATTTATCAACGAGTTTAGTGTTTTTAGTAATATTTGCAGCTCAGTACTTTGTTGCAGGTATAAATGGTAAATTTCTTAAAGTTGCAGTTTTAGCTGGCTCACTTGTGGCAGCAATATTTATTGCAGATGCACATTTGCCAAAGGATAATCATTTGATATTAAAGAATTACCAAGCAAATAGAATAATGGCTATATTTTATCCAGAGAATTATCAGCTTTCAGAGGCTTACCAAACAACTAAGTCTATAAGAGCAGTTGGATCTGGAAAGATATTAGGAAAAGGTATTTATAAAGGAACGTTAAATCAGTTAAGTTACCTTCCAGAGCCACATACAGACTTTATATTCTCTGTAATAAGTGAGGAATCTGGATTTATAGGAAGTTTAGTAGTGTTAGGCTTGCAGTTTTTTATAATAATAAAATGTATATATATAGGTAAAGATGTAAATAACTATTTAGATATAATATTTATAACAGGAGTAGTTGCGATGTTAGCTATTCAGGTGTTTATAAATATAGGAGTTGCAACAGGTATAATGCCAAATACTGGAATACCACTGCCATTTGTTAGTTATGGTGGAAGTTCAATGCTTACTAATATAGTGTGTATTGCACTAGTTTTAAATATAGGAAGACATAGAAAGATAATATTCTAAAGGCCTTAGGCCTTTTTAAATGGAGGTTAAAATGAGAGATTTAAGAGTGCCTAAGGAGTTTTTATTAAAAGTAGAAAAACCAGCCAGGTACATAGGTGAAGAATTTAATGTTATAAAAAAAGATATAACAGAAGATATGATAAGAATGGCTCTTTGTTTCCCAGATGTTTATGAAATTGGGATGAGTCATTTAGGAATGCAAATATTGTATAATTTCATAAATAAAATTGATGGAGTAAGTTGTGAGAGAGTTTATACTCCATGGGTAGATATGGAAGAAATAATGAGAGAAGAAGGGATAAATCTTTTTGCGCTTGAATCACAAGAAGAAATCAAAAACTTTGATTTTATAGGCGTATCTATGCAGTATGAAATGGCGTATACTAACCTTTTAAATTTGATAGATTTATCAGGACTTGAAGTTTATGCAAAAGACAGAGGTGAAAATGACCCACTTATATTTGTGGGTGGACCTTGTACATATAATACTGAACCTATTGCAGATTTTGTTGACTTTGCATTTATAGGTGAGGGTGAAGCTAAATTTGAAGAAATTTTTGAAGCTTACAAGAAGCATACAGGAACTAAGAAAGAGTTCTTAGAAACGTTAGCAGGAATAGAAGGTATGTATGTACCAAGTTTCTATGATGTTAAGTATAAAGAAGATGGCAAAATTGAATCAATAACTAAGAATAATGATAATGCACCTGAAAAGGTTAAAAAGGTCGTTGTTAAAGATATGGATGAAGTTAGATTTTTGGATAAACCTCTTGTTCCATATATAAGACCATCTCACGATAGAGCTGTAATAGAACTTTTCAGGGGATGTATAAGAGGGTGTAGATTCTGTCAAGCTGGGATGATTTATAGACCAGTAAGAGAAAAAGAAGTTGAAACACTTTTAAGACAGGCTGAAACTATAATAGATAATACAGGATATGAAGAGTTAGGACTGTTATCACTTAGTACTAGTGACTATAAAAAGATAAATGATTTAATGTTAGGGCTTATTGATAGATTTGAGGGAAGAAAAGTTAATCTATCATTGCCTTCTATGAGGATAGATGCGTTTTCTCTTGATTTGATGGAGAAATTATCAGGTGGAAAGAAGAGTAGTTTAACATTTGCACCAGAAGCAGGAACTCAAAGAATGAGAGATGTAATAAATAAAGGAATTACTGAGGAAGAGATTTTAGCAGGTTCTAAAATGGCCTTTGAAGGTGGATGGGACAGAGTGAAGCTTTACTTCATGATGGGACAACCAACAGAGACAGATGAAGATATAATAGGAATCTATGATATAGCTAACAAAATTGTTGAAGAATATTATAGTCTTCCTAAGGAAATGAGAAATAGAGCAGTAAATGTAACTATGAGTACAGCTTGTTTCGTGCCAAAACCATTTACTCCATTCCAATGGGAACCTCAAGATACTATGGATGAGTTTATGAGAAAGCAAAGATTGCTTAAAGATCATGTTAAGAAAGTTAAGCAGATAAAGTATAATTATCATGACTCTGAAACAAGTGTTTTAGAAGGTGTGTTTGCAAGAGGAGATAGAAGACTATCTAAAGTTATATATGAAGCATTTAAAATGGGTTCTAAATATGACGCATGGGGAGAATTCTTCGATATGGAAAGATGGAACGCTGCATTTGAAAATGCAGGGCTGACAAAAGAGTTCTATGTTGCAAAAAGAGAATATGAAGAAATATTACCTTGGGATATTATAGATATAGGAGTTACTAAAAAATTCCTTATAAATGAAAGTAAGAAAGCCCATGAAGGAGTAGTTACTAAAAACTGTAGAGAGGGATGTAGTGGTTGTGGAGCTACATGTTTTGATGGAGGTGTTTGTTTTGAAAGCTAGAATTAAATTTAAAAAGTATGGTGCATCTATATTTGTAGGTCACTTAGATCTCTTAAGAACAATGCAAAGAATTATAAATAGATCAAAACTTCCAATTAAATATAGTGAAGGATTTAATAAACACCAAATATTGTCATTTGCTATGCCACTTTCACTAGGATTCTATAGTGATGGAGAACTTATGGACATTGAACTTACAGAGGATGTTAATCTTAAGGAACTAGTATCTAAGCTTAATGACAATACAGTTAATGGTATTGAGTTTGTAAGTGCTGAGAGTTATGAGAATAAAAAAGAAAACAGTATGAATATAACAGCAGCAGCTGTGTATAGAATGGATACTAAAGAAGATTTAGACATAAGCATGATAGCTGATATGAAAGAAATCTTAGTTGAAAAGAAAACTAAAAAAGGTATGAAAGAAATAGACATTAAACCTTTAATATATAATTTAACTAAATTAGAAAATGGAACTTTAGAACTTTTCTGTAGTGCAGGTTCGGTTGATAACTTAAAACCAGAGCTAATATTAGGAGTTATATTTAAGGAAAATGGAAAAGAGCTTGAGATGAATAAAATAGATGTAACTAGAGTTACATTCTACAAAAAAGATGAAGCTGGAAAATTAAAGGAAATATTATAAAGTTAAATAAAAAGAGCAGATTAAATTTAAATTACGATGTGCTCTTTTTTTATTATTGAAATTGTAATTTTCAGAAAAAAGTGATAATATAAAAAAAACTATATATAATTAAGGAGAAAGTTATGGTAGGATCATATTGGGATGAAATTAAGTCGTTGGTGGAAAGACCAATTAGATACCCAAAAATATGTTGGGATGAAGCCTTAGCAAGGGATAAAGAAAAATATATTGAAGTAGTTGATTCATATAATGAAAAAAAGACAGAGCTTATAATAAGTGGTATAACAGCTTTAGGTTTAGGTGTTGGATCTGTTGCGGCATTAGTTGTTCCAGAAATATTGGGTGTTGAATTTAGTTTGGCAAGATATTTATCAATAACTGCAATTGCAGTTGTATCAGGTGTAATAACTATGGAGAAAATTCCAGAGTATTGTAATCAGAGAGATGAAGTGAAGAAACTTGAGCAAAATCAGCTAAAAATTAGTAGAAATTCAATAAGAATGGGATTTGGTGAACAGTATTTTTCACCAACAGGTCCGTGTACCTTATTTAATTACCATGATGGTAGCAGTATTGCAGAAATTTCAAATATAGAAATAGAATCTGATGAATATAAGAAAAGTGAAGGAGTAATTTCAACGTTAACTAACTTTTATGGAAAAGGATTTACTGTTGAAGAAGAGGATGATTTTTTGATGTTCACATATCATTAAAAAACAAATTAAATATATTATAAAAAGTCACTTAGGTGACTTTTTTATTTGTATTAGATATGTTAAGATAAATATGGTGATGATATGATAAAACTAGTAGATAATATAGACAGAGAAGAAGTTGTATGGAGGTACATGGATCTTTTTAAATTTGTCAGCATGCTTGAAAATAATGCTTTGTTTTTTACAAAGGCAAGCATATTCGATGATGATTTTGAAGGATCGCTACCTAAGATTAATCATGCAAATAGGAAACATTTATACAATGAAAAATATAATAGGGTATCAGAGCTTAACAAAGCGTTAAAGGAATTCACCTGTGTGAGCTGTTGGCACTTAGATACTCACGAATCAGAAGCTATGTGGAAACTTTATTCTGATAATAAAATGGGAATAGCTATTAAAACTACGATGGGTAATCTAATCGATTGTTTTAAGGCTGTAGAAGACGATATATATTTAGCAAAAGTTAGATATGTTGATTATGAAAATGATTATATAAATATAGATGAGGACAGAGAACTTTATTACTATAAAAGAGATATTTATGAGTCAGAAAATGAAATAAGATTAGTTCATTCTAAAAATGAAGATATGGTATATGGACATTTTATAGAATGTGATTTAAATAAAATGATAAATGAAGTATATGTTTTAGGACATGATATAGAAGTAATTAGAGAAGCCGTGTTAAAAGGTAGCTATAGTTTTGAAGTTAAAAGTTCAATACTAAATAAAATACCAGTATTTTAGGGGGAGTTATGGAGAGATTAAGAAAAATCTATAGAACTATAGTTGGAATATTTATAGTTTTAGGAATAGGTATTATAGTGTTTTTAGGTGCGCTATCACTTATGCTTAAAAGGCCTATAATGGATGCGGAAATAAAAGCAGTTACTAAAGCAGTCTTTTTTCCACAAGAAAAAGATGATCTTAATTTCTGTATAGAAGGTGTTTGTGAATACAGATTACCACCTAAAACAAGTATATTCTTAGTTGATGGAGACCATAAAAACAAAAAATATTATACTCTATCTAGCTTAGATGAGATAAAAGAATATTTTAGAGAATTTAAAAAAGATGGATGGAAGATAGATGAAACAAGTCCAGGTATTATAAATGCTGAATATAAAGATGTAAAATTAATAATAACTGTAAATAATGTTATTGAAGGAATTTATTTAATTAAATATCAAATAGACAGCTAAGAGCTGTTTATTTTTTTAGTAAGAGTGGTGGAAAGAATGAAAGAAATATTAAGAGTAAATGAACTTAAAAAAATATATAATGGAGAAGCAATATTAAAAAACGTATCGTTTTCAGTTGGGCAAACTGAAAAGATAGGTTTAGTTGGTGTAAACGGAAGTGGTAAGTCAACTATACTTAAGATGATAACAGATGAAGTATTAAAAGATGGTGGAGATATATTTATAGACAAGTCTGTAAGTATGTCTTATCTTGCTCAAAATCAAAATTTAGATAACAATAAAACTATATATGAAGAAGTAGAATCTATATTTGAAAAAGTGTTTGAAATAGAAAATAAGATGCGAATGCTTGAGTTTGATCTGAATGAATCAAATATGAATAAATATAATAAGCTTATAGAAGAATACAATGAAATAAATGGATATGAAGTTTCAAGCAGGGTGAAAGGAGCCCTAATAGGGTTAGGATTCACAGAGAAAGAATTTAATAACAAGATCGATAAGCTTTCAGGAGGAGAAAAAACAAGGGTACTGTTAGCGAAAGTGTTAGTTAAAAATAGTAACTTACTTATTCTTGATGAGCCTACAAACCATTTAGATGTAAATGCAATAACATGGCTTGAAAGTTTTATAATTAATTATAAGGGTGCAGTTTTGATTGTATCGCATGATAGACATTTCTTGGACAGAGTAGCTATGAAAATTATTGAAGTAGAAAATAAAAAGAGTAAAGAATATAATGGGAACTATTCTGCATATAAGATTAAAAAGGAAGAAGATTTTCAAGTAGAACTTAAGGCATATGAAAATAATCAGAGGATGCTTAAGCAGGAAGAAGAAATTATAAAAAGATATTATCAATATGGGTCAATTAAGAGTTTTAAAAGAGCTAAAAGTAGAGAAAAAAGGCTTGATAAGAAAGAAGTTCTTGAGAAACCATCAATGCTTAAGGATATGAAATTTGAGATTGATGTTACTACTAGAACGGGAAATGATGTATTAGATGTGACTAACATTAGTAAATCGTTTGGAGATACGGTGCTATTTAAAGATATTAATTTCTATTTAAAAAGAGAAGAGAAAGTAGCTATAATAGGGGCTAATGGTTGTGGAAAAACAACTCTTTTAAATATGGTTAAAGATGATATTGATGAAGTAAAGTTAGGGGCAAATGTTAAGATTGGATACTATGATCAGCATCATTCAGATTTAAATGAAAAAAATAATGTCATAGAAGAAATATCAAATTTAAGACCTGACATGAATGATAAGGAAATAAGAAATCTACTTGCAAGGTTTTTATTTGTTGGTGAAGATGTATTTAAAACTATAAAGCAATTAAGTGGTGGGGAAAAGGCAAGAGTGTCTCTTGCAAAACTTATGCTATCAGATGTTAACTTATTACTTTTAGATGAGCCTACAAACCATCTTGATTTAGCATCAAAAGAAGTTTTAGAGAATATATTAGTTGATTATAAAGGCACCATTCTTTTTATATCACATGATAGATATTTCATAGAGAAGATTGCTGATAGAGTATTAAAACTTAAAAGAGATAAAGTAATAGAATACAAATACGGAAATATAGAATTTATAGATGTGAAAGATAAGGAAGTAGAAGTAAAGAAAAAGAATTATAAAGTTAGAGATAATACTAGGAAGATAAATGAAAGAAAAATGGCTAAGATTGAAGAGTATATCGAGAAGCTAGAATTGGAAAAAGCTAAGTTAGAAGAAGAACTTCACAATCCTGATAATACTAGTAGTTATTCAAAGTTAAATGAAATAAGTAGTGAAATTAGTAAGATTGATGAAGAAGTAGAAAAATTATTTGAGGAATATGAAAGGTTAGATGTATAAATGGAAAAAGATAATAAGTTGCCGATACATAAATTGTTTTTAAAATATTTTTTGCCACAGTTACTCAGTTTTTTTGTCATATCATTTTATGTTGTAATTGATGCAGCATTTGTTAAAAAATATGTAGGAGTTGATGCATTGGCTGGTGTTAACTTAGCATTTCCTATAATGCAATTTATAATAGGAATTTCACTAATGGTAGGTATTGGAACATCTACAGTAATAGGAATAGAACTTGGTAAGGGAGACATAAAAGAAGCAAGTAGAGTATATTCGATGATGATATTTGTAAGTGCTATTTTAAGTGTTTTATTTATGCCACTACTTAATTTAATCTCTCAGGTTATGTATGCAAATTCAAATGTAGGACCAGAAGTAATAGAGCAGGCAAGAGTGTATTCTAATATACTAATACTAACCACTCCTATATGGGTAGTTAGTCAATATTTCTTAAGTGTTGCAAGAGCAATAGGAAAGCCAATGGCAGCATCTATTGTTATAATAACAGGAAATATATTGAATATAATATTTGATTACATATTACTTGATAAGTTTAATATGGGAGTAGAAGGTGCTGTCATTGCTACTGGATCTTCGGCAGCTTTTGTACTTATAATCGGGATATTTATAGTTGGTAACAAGAGGATAAAATTTACAAAGTTTAAATTAGAAGCTAAAAGAGTGTGGGGAATTTTATATAATGGTTTTTCTGATTTAGTTGCTGAGTGCTCTTATGGACTTACTCAACTTATATTTTTATATAGTGTGTCTATATATGCAGGTAAAGATGGCGTGGTAGCGCTAGGTCTTATAAATTATTTAAGTAACTTTTTAGTTTTAACAATATACGGGATGGCTGTATCTGTACAGCCAATAATTAGTTATAACCATGGAGCTAACAATGCTCAGAAGATTAATGAGGTAAAAAACTTTGTTTTGAAGTGGTCAACTGTTATAGGAACTATATTTTTTGTGATTATGAATGTGTTTATATATGATTTTGTTAAATTATTTGGAATAGTAAAAGTTAATATTATAGAGTTAGCTATTAATGCAGCAAGATTATATGCGCCACTGCTAATTCTAGTAGGATATAATTCGGTTTATATATCTTATTATACAGCAATTGAAGATGCTAGAACCTCTGCAATATTCTCTATACTAAAAGGCTTAATATTTGTTATAATAGGGATAATAATATTACCTGGATTTTTAGGGTTAGATGGAGTTTGGTTAACATTTTTATTCTCAGAAGTTGTAACAGCTGTGTGTATATACTTTGTTAACTTAACTAAAAAAGCTAGGTTGATAGTAAAAAATAGTTGATCGGAGAATCTATGAATAAAAAAGAAGAATTAGAAGAGTTATTTGAAAAGAAATCTATAAGATATGTATTTTTTAAATACTTTATTCCTTTAATGCTTAGTTTTTTTGCTATATCAGCATATACAACAGCTGATGCATACTTTGTTAAGAAATATTTAGGAACATCTGCATTTGAGGCTATAGGATTAGCGTTCCCAATGGTACAGTTTTTAACAGCTATTACATTAATGTTATCTGTTGGAGCGTCAGTGGTTATAGAAGTTGATTTAGGTAAAGGTGATTACAAAGAAGCAAATAAGATGTATTCAATGATGCTTGGAGTTACTATTATAACATCAATAATTGCAATGCCCTTACTGAAAATCATATCAGATATTGTGTATCTTAATTATGACGTATCACTGCAAACACTTAATAATGCAAAAATATATAGCGATACTTTAATTCTTACAACAATAGTATGGTGTCTTAGCCAATATTATATAAGTATAGGTAGAGTTATTGGGAAGCCAATGCTTATATCAATTGCTATAATAATAGGAAATATACTTAATATAGTATTTGATTATGTTGCGCTTGAATACTTTAATATGGGAATAGAAGGGGTTATTTATGCAACAGGTGCATCTTCATTTATTATGTATTTGATTGCAAGATTTGCAGTAGGTAATAAAGTGTTGAAAATAGTTAAGTTTAAGTGGAATCTCAAAAAGGTTTGGTTTGCTTTATATAATGGATTTTCAGATTTAGTATCTGAATCTACATATGGCATAACACAAATGTTATTTATGATTGCTATAATTAAATATGTAGGACAGAGTGGTGTTGAGTCACTTACCTTTGTAAATACAATAAGTAACTTTTTAATGTTAACGCTTTATGCAATTTCAGTTGCAATAAGTCAAGCTGTTAGTTATGACTATGGAGCTGGAGATATTAAAAGAGCAAATGATTTCAAAAATTTAGCCATAAAGTATTCAATAATATTTGGTGTTTTCTCGATGCTTGTGTTAAATCTATTTGTTGAAGATTTTATAGGGATATTTGGAATAACAGATGAAAATGCTATAAAGGTAATTGTAGAAGGTATGGCACTTTATTCTTTAGTTTTTATAGTTCAGGGATATAATAATGTTTTGATTTCATATTATACAGCCACTGAAAATGCTAAAGCTTCGGCAATACTTTCTATACTAAGAAGCTTTATTCTAATAGCAATAGGTATAAATGTACTGCCTATATATTTAGGAATAAGTGGAGTATGGCTAACATATGTTTTTGCGGAAATAGGGGCTTTGATATATTATGTCATTAATAAAAAGAAATTGGATAGTTATGAATTGAATGGAGTGGATATAGATGCCGGAAATATGGTTTCCTAATTTAGGAATTAAAATTAATGAACTTAGTAATGTACTTTTTAAAATAGGAAATTTTAAAATATATTATTATGGATTTTTCATATCAATAGCATTTGTATTAGGAGTAATGTTAATGCTAAGAGAAGTAAAAAGAACAAAACAAGATGAAGAAACTTATTTAGATTTCGCATTTTATGCAATAGTTTTTAGTATTATAGGAGCTAGAGCTTATTATGTATTATTTAGTCTAGATGAATTTAGTAGTATTTGGGATGTTATAAATATAAGAAGTGGTGGGCTAGCTATTTATGGTGGTGTTATAGCTGCTGTTGTTACAGCAGTTGTTTATACAAAGAAAAAGAATATTAATTTCTTTTTATTAGCAGACACAATAATACCTTATTTAGCTTTAGGTCAATCTATAGGAAGATGGGGGAACTTCTTTAATAAAGAGGCCTTTGGATCCTTTACAGAGAATCTATTTGCAATGAGAATAATGGCAAGCAGAGCGGCATACGTTCCAGCAAGCTTAAAAGATAAGTTAATAGATGTTGAAGGTATTAAATATCTTCAGGTACATCCAACATTCTTATATGAATCAGTTTGGAATATATCATTATTCATTTTACTTGTGATATATAGAAGTAAATTTAAGAAAAAGAATGGTGAAGTATTTAGTTTATATTTAATTGGATATGGTATAGGAAGATTTTTTATAGAAGGGCTTAGAACAGATCAACTTATAATAGGTAGTACTGGAGTTCCTATATCACAAGTAGTAGCAATTTTAGCAATAATATTAGGGGCAATAATATTTAAACTTGGAGGTAAGAATGAAACTAGCAAATAATATAAAGTATTTTCCAGCTTATGAAGCTTTTAACAATATACAAATAATGGCGCCAATATACACACTAATGCTTATTGCAAAAGGTTTGTCATTTGCTGAACTTATGATAGTTCAAGCTGTTTATACATTTACTTGCACATTGCTAGATGTGTTTTCGGGATGTTTGTCTGATAGAATTGGAAGAAAGAAGATATTGATTTTTGGTCAGATACTTATAATAATGTCACTTGGTCTTTGGGTATTTCTAGATGGTTTTTGGCCAGCAGTAGTGCTTAAAGCAATTTATGGAGCAGGAATGACTTTTAAAAATGGTGCTGATGTATCACTTCTTTATGAAAGTCTTAAATATATGAAGAGGGAAAAAGAATATGAAGAAGTTAAAGGTAGAGCTGATTCATATATGTATGTATTTGCATCAGTTGAGTGTATATTAGCAGGGTTTGTATTTGGTATAGATAAGAACCTACCAATAGCTATTGCAGCGATTCTTTCGCTCATAAATTTAATATTTATAGTTTTATTTGAAGAAACTAATGAACATGAACAAAAATGTAGAATTAAATTTCTTAGTGAGCTAAAGGTAGATACAAAATATGTACTTTCAAACATAAAAATAATAAAAATAATAGTTGCTACATCTATTTACTATTTTTTCATTAGAATAAACTTTATTCATTTTGCACCGTATCTTAAAGACATGAACTTTAAAATAGAATATATTGGTATTATATATTTTGTAGCTAATTTAACAACGGCATTAGCTACAAAACATAATAATGATTTGTATATGAAATTTAAAGGAGATAGCGCTAGAGTTTTACATTTAATACTTATAGGAGCTGGATTCCTATTTGTAACAGGAAATGTATATTTATTTATAATTGGTATGTTAGTACATCAATCTTTTAGATCTGTATATATGAACATTGTAGATTTAGAAATAAATGAAATAGTTGATAATGATAAAAGAGCTGCAATTATGTCATATAAAAGTATGATACTTAATCTATCATATTCGTTATTAGCTCCAATATTTGGATTTATGGCAGAGAGTAGAACTAACTATGATATGTATGTAATATATCTTGGGTTAATATTAGTAGCATTTGCATTATATAAAATGATATTTAGAGACAAAAAAGGAAAAGTAGCTTACAATAATTAATGAAAGGAGATGTCTATGAATAAGAAGGTTATAGTAAAAAAGAATATGATATATGTTTTAGAGGATGGTATGTTAGTTGAATTCATTAATTTAAAGGAAACTAATACAGGAAATATATATTTAGGTAAAGTAAAAGAAGTAAAAAAAGCAGTAGGAAGCATATTTGTAGATATCTCAAAGAAAGAAAAAGGATATCTTCAAACTAAAAAGGTTTACAATATAGGTGAAGAAATTTTAGTTGAAATTAAAAAAGATAAGACGGATGAAAAGCTTGTTAACTTAACTGATAATATATCTGTTAAGGGTAAAAATCTTATATTAAATCTAAGAGGAGAAGGTGTTAAGTTCTCAGAAGGATTCGATAGAGATGGAAGCAAAATAAAAGAAATGTTAAAAGGGAAAGAATATCAGATAATAGTTAGGGAAGAAGCAGAAGAAGATAAAATTTTAAAGGAGTATGAATTCTTAAATAAGAGAATGAAAGATCTTATTAAAAGAAGTAGCGGAATGTTAAATGACAGGGACGTATATATAAATAAAGATTCCGCATATAGAGCATTAACAGAAAATAAATGTGTTGATGAATATATTACAGAGGATGAAACTATATATAATAAGCTTGAGAGATATGCAGAAGCTTTTGGTATTAACAAAGATGGTATTAAGCTCGTTAAGGACTTAGATATAGTATTTGATCTTAATAAAAAATATAGTGATATAGGTAAGAAATATGTATGGCTTAAATCAGGTGGAAAGATAATATTTGATAAGACTGAAGCTATGAATGTTATTGATATAAATACTGGCAAAAATACAACAAGTAAAAATTTAGAGAAAAACATAGAAAAGACAAATATAGATGCGGCTAAGGAAATAGTAAGACAAATAAGACTTAAAAACCTTAGTGGTATTATAATAATTGATTTTATAAATATGAAGTCTAAAGAGAAGCAGCAAGAAGTATTAGATATAGTTAAAGAGGAACTGAAGAAAGATAAAAACAAAACAGCTGTGTATGGATATACAAAGCTTGGACTTCTAGAAATGACAAGGGAGAAAAGGTGATAGAATGAAATTTAATGTACTTACGCTTTTTCCAGAGATGATAGAGGATACGCTTTCTCATAGCATTATGAAAAAAGCTATGGAGAAGAATCTTATAGAATTAAATGCTGTAAATATTAGAGATTTTACTACTAATAAACATCTTAAAGTTGATGATTATACTTATGGTGGTGGAGCAGGTATGCTTATGCAAGCAGAACCAGTATATAAAGCATATGAAAGTTTAAATACTAAATCTAAAGTAGTCTTCTTAACTCCAAGAGGTAAAACCTTTAATCAAGAGTTAGCTAAAGAATTAGCTAAGGAAGATGAAATTACATTCCTTTGTGGACATTATGAAGGTATAGATGAAAGAGTTTTAGAGGAGATAGTAGATGAAGAAATATCAATAGGAGATTATGTGCTTACTGGTGGAGAACTTGCAGCTTGTGTCGTTATTGATGCGGTAGCAAGACTTAAAGATGGAGTTTTAGGAAAGACAGAATCACATGAAGAAGAGTCTTTTTCTAATAATCTACTAGAATACCCACAGTATACTAGACCAGAAGTCTGGCATGATAAAAAAGTTCCAGATGTTCTTATGTCTGGGCACCATGCAAATATAGAAAAGTGGAGATTAGAAGAGTCGATAAAACTTACTAAAAAGAATAGACCTGACTTATATGAAAAGTATGAAGAAAACAAAATGAATTAATCTTGATTAAAATCAAATAGAGCGATATAATATATATGGCTGATAAAATACTAAGGGTGCATAACTGAGAAGTTATGTGCCTTTTTGAGTTGTTTGAAAGGAGGGAAGATGAATAAACGAAGAATGCCATATACATTGAAATTATCCTTGTTTTTTATTGCATACATGCCTTTGTTAGTTATATATTTTATTAAAGGATTGCAAGAAGGACTAATATACTTAAATTGGGGCGGGTGGAATTATAATTCATTAATTATTTTTATTAGATATATATTGTTTCCAATAGTAATTCTGACTTTTATATTGTGGGGGATTATAGGGATTATATGTTTTTCGATTAGTATTCACAATAAAAAGAAAGAGGGGGAAATAAGTAAAACAAAAGTGTTAAGTATAAGTAATAAAAACAGCGATTCAATTACTTATATGATAACTTATATAATTCCGTTTTCTGCGATTAGCTATGAAGGCATATGCAACAAGATATATATATTAATATATTTTTTTATAGTAATGATGATATATATAAAATCAAAATTAATTGTAATAAACCCAATATTAAATATAAAATATAACTTGTATGAAGTTGAGCTAGAATTATCAGATAGTAATAAAAAATATTATTTAGTAGTCGATGGAGATGAGATTGATGAGGGTGAAGAAATAGAAATAATAAAGATTGAAAGTGGAATATATTATTGTAGCATAGAGGAGGAAAATGATGAGTCAGAGTAATGAAAAAGTTTTGAAAAATATAAAAGATTTCAGAAAAACATTAAATAAACAAAAAAACATAATAAAAATTTTTTTTATAATAAAGAGGCAAAAAGATGGTGAAAAATATTATGAAGCATTAAGATTAAGTTCTTTAAAAGCTATAAAAGAAAAGGCAACTGAAGAATTTGGGAATTGTTTGAACAAAAAAGATGATAAGAGTATAACTGATTACGAATTAATTGAAGATGAAAAGGCTTTAGAAGAGAATATGTGGGTTTATAGAAACGTTGATAGTACAAATTATGAAAAGATGTTAGAGGATGTTTTAATAAAGGGGTTAGATACAGGAGATGTCAAAGATTTAAATAAAATAAGAAATAGATTACATAGTTATGCAATAGTAATAGAAGCTAATAATAAAAAAATTATACTATTAAAAAAATATTCAAAAAGTGCTATTTATAAGGAAACTAAAAATAAAATATTAATGTTTTTTGATACAGATGAAAGTAAAATTGGATTAGCAAAAGGATCATTTTTAAATATAGACTTTAGATATGATGCTATATATTACGATAAAGAATTTTTGGTACTAAATAAACATAAATTTGAACAAATTTTAGATTTGGAAAGTCAGTTTAAAGATGTTGCAACCAATTTTATAAAAGAAAAAATTAATGACATAATAAGTGGAGTTGATGTATTAGAGGAGCTAGTTAAAACTAATAAAATAATTGCAAAAAAACTAGCAAAGGTAAGTATGAATATAGATACTTGCAAAAATGCCGAAATAGAAGTAAGTAAAATGATAGAAGTATCAAAAGAAATTGGGAAGTCATTAAATACTGAGAAGAATAAAATAATTATAAGCAATAAAGAGGATGCAGAAATTCTAGTGCAACTATTAAGCAAAAATTATGTTAAATGCATGCAAACAGGTGAAAAATATGAAGTCCATAGTAAAAAGAAAATATAGAATTAATATTGCATCTTAGTAACTTATATGTTATTATTGATGAGTATGAAAAAAGCGGTCCAATGCAACTAAGGTTGTAAGAACGTGTAGGATTGGAAGGAGGAACTAAAGTGAGCAAATTAATTAGAGAAATTGAAAATGCGCAACTTAGAACTGACTTAGCGCCATTTAACGTAGGAGATACTGTTAAAGTTTATGCTAAAGTTGTTGAGGGAAAGAAGACTAGAACTCAAATGTTCGAAGGAACTGTTCTTAAAAGACAAAACGGTGGAGTTCAAGAAACTTTCACAGTTAGAAAACTTGCTTATGGTGTAGCGGTTGAGAAAACTTGGCCATTACATTCACCAGTTATCGAAAAAATTGAGGTAACTAGAAGAGGTAAAGTTAGAAGAGCTAAACTTAATTACTTACGTGATAGAGTTGGTAAGGCAGCAAAAGTAAAAGAATTAATTAGGTAAGTTAAAGGACTAGAATCTTCTAGTCCTTTTTTACTTATTTTGGGGGATATTATGAACTTAATTAAAAAATATAAAGAGTATAAAGAAAATATAAAAAATAAAATTGTGTATGAAATAATAGATTGGATAGAAATAATTGTATCGTCACTTATTATTGTTTTAATAATAAAGTCATTTTTATTTGAACATACAGTTGTAGTTGGACCATCTATGCAAAATACATTACAAGATGGAGAACATTTAATTATATCAAGACTTAATTATTATTTTGAGAAACCTAGTTATGGAGATATAATAATTTTTCCACATAAAGATTTAGATGGCGAAAAGATCTTTATAAAAAGAATAATTGGAGAGCCAGGAGATGTTATAGATATAAAAGAAGGTTCTGTATATAAAAATGATAAAAAGTTAGAAGAGGATTATATAAAGGAACTTATTGCAACTTATAGAGAAGGTAATCAGGATTATCCTGTAACTGTACCAGAAGATGAATATTTTGTTATGGGTGATAATAGAAATAATAGTAGGGACAGCAGATATATAGATGTTGACACAGTTGAGAGAAAAGATATAATAGGAAAATCAGTGCTGAGAATATGGCCATTTAATAAATTTGGAACAGTTAAGTAATAGTTATAGAAATATAACTATTATTTTTTTTTGATATTTATAGTATAATTATGTTGAGGTGGAGTGTATGAATAAAAAAGTAGATTATAGCAAAGAATTTTTATTGACAATTATAGATGTGACTTTATTATATGTTATTATTATGGGTAATAAGTTTCTAAGCATTGTCTTTCAAATAGATTTTGGGATTTACAAAGGTATCATTGATATAGCTATTTTTATATTGCTATTTATGTTGCCATGTATATATGGTTTTAAATATCTGAGCAATATTAGAGAAGAAAAAGAAATTACAAATGGCTTAAAGATTTATGAAAGATATAAGCTGCTTTATATGTTTCCATCATCAGTATTATTAGTTTATCAGGCAGTGCCAATGAGTGCATCAGTAGGCTTTAATAAGTATAATACAAAAGTTTTACCGGCAATGTTGATAGCTATAATTACTATATACATATATAAACTTTTAGTAGCAGCTGTAATGGAAAAGGTTTATAGTAAAGAAGATATTTTGGCAAGGCTTTTATTAACGATTATATCTATGTTTATTATTACAATTGTAATAACTTGGATTACATTTCCGATAGTATTTGAGTGTATCAAAATATCAGATTTTTAATTTTACAAATAAACATAAAATAAGGAGTGTGTATGGAAAAGAAATTAAAAGAAAAAGTATATTATTCATTAGAGTTTATTATGTCAATCATTGATGTATTGATACTTGTTAAAATGTGGGAATTTTATTTAAGAATTTCTGCACACATTAATAATGATGTGTTTGGAAGAAATTACGAGTTATTAATAAGTTTATCTGTGTTCGCAGTGTTTTATATGTTGCCAATTTGGTATTTGTATAAATACCTGTATAGAGCAAGGCTAAACTTTAAAATGACCGAAAGAATAAAAGGATATGAAGAAAATAAATTCATTTTTATGATACCAACATTTTTTAGTATGTTTGTGTTTTTTGTAATGAGCTTTGTATGGTGTCTTAAGAATTCAGAACCTAGACCAGAAGGTTTGTTTTGGATATTATTAATAATAACTTACATTAATAAAATGATATTATCATCTATTGTTCTAGAAAATAAAAAGAAAAATTTAAAGTCACAAGGAATTATTCCGGCGTGCTTAATAGGAATGATCATAGGTATATTGCTAACAATATTAATGGCGCCGTTTACGAGAGTAGGAGAAAGACATCAAGACTTTAGTGTGATTAGTGAAATAAATATAGCATCTGAGAAAGTTTTGTAAAATATTATTTTTAAACTAAATAATATAAAAAATAAAAGGAGTGGTATTTTGCTTGAAATATTTAAAGGTTCAATGAATGATGTAAAAAAGTTTATAATTGCTGAAAGGCAGTACATGCTATTTTTAACGTTGGTATTAATCATAGCATCTATTTATATAGGACTTAATTTACTTAGTATTAGAATATATTTATATATAAGATCAAGCGTACCTAATGTAATTGAATTAAGAGATGTTATTCCTGTTATAATAGGGTGCATAACAATATGTTTTACGTCATTAAGCATGTTATTCTTATATAAAAATTATAAATTGAAAAAGAAATTTTCTAAAAAAGAAGATTTTTTTAAGTTTTTGAAATTAGTGGAATACATAACTTTTGTTATAATTATAGTTTATATCACAAAGAGTTTAGGCATTCAAAATTTACCTAATAATATTAAATTTATTTTATTTATGGGATTCTTGGCTATATATACAAAATTCTTAGCATTTATTCCATTTGAGTTTATACATACAGAAAATAGCATAATTAAGGTGTTAATAAATAATGTAAAACTTACTAAGAATAAATTTATAAAATTATATATATATTTAACTCTAGTAATGACCTTGAATTTTGTTTGTTTTAATGTACTTGTTGAAAAGTTATGGAGTGAAGATGAAACATATCTAAGTTTAATAATGTGCTCAATAATTTTAGCTTACACAATGTTATATACATATGGAGTATATATTAAATGTAAATTAGATTTGGATGAAAAATAATATAGACTATTTAATATACAATATGATATTATATACGAAGTTGTTTTTAACTAGATATAAAAACATTAATAATGTAGACATAAGGAGAATGGTTTGGGAAATTTAATAAAAGCATTTAAAGAAACTAATAAATTAATATTAAATAAATGGATTATAGTGATATTGGTAATGTTGCCAATACTTATATGTGGTATAAGTTCATTGAAAAAAGAAGAGAGCACTGTAAGCCAGGAAAAACAAATAGTTATAGGCGGAGTAGAAACAGGTATAACTTATAAAAGTAAAGTAGAAGATAATTATGCAATTCCAATAGGGCAAATTGCTAAAGCATACTTAATAATAGTAAATATATATTTATATTTTGGAATTATAAAATATATAAGAGGGATAGAAAGATTTGATTCTGCAAAAATAAAAAGAATAATAGGCTACTTTTTAATGATATTTATAGGTGGTATATTGCTTACAAAAGGAACTAGACAGTTAATAAGTGATTTTTACAGTATATTTAAAGTAAACGGGATATCACAAGAAGCCATGAGGGTCAATAGCCAAATATATTCTGATATTGTATATAGAACGTACTTAGGGTTTGCAGGGATTGTAATAAGTATTCATTATTTATTCTTAATATTTAGCCCATATGAAATACTGGCTAGATCAAAAGGAATAATTGGATCTATGGAAGGGACTTTTGGGCTAGTTAAAAAGAATAAGTTATCAATGTTTATGTATTTTATACCGGCAATTGCTATAAATTATATAAACCTTAGTTTAGAATTAAGGGAAGGATATAAAATAATACTTAATAGTATGGGAACTTTATATAATACAATTTTTGTTGCATTTTTATATTTTGAGTTTATTAAGAACGAAAATAAAATAGAAAGTGTGTAATATAGACAATTAAAATAAAGATGATTAACAAGCAGTATAGCTGCTTGTTTTTATTTAGTCTTTTAAGGCTAAATGTGGTATAATAGCTTTTGATAAAGAAAAGATGAGGAGAAGATAAATGATAGTACAGTGGTATCCAGGTCATATGAAAAAGACTAAGGATTTAATAGTAGAAAATTTAAAGCTTATAGATGTAGTAGTAGAAATAGTAGATGCTAGAGTTCCTATGAGTAGTAGGAATCCTGAAATAGATAAGTTAGTTAAAGATAAAAAAAGAATAATAGTTCTTAATAAGATTGATTTAGCGAGCGATTCTATTACAGAAAGATGGATTAAGTATTTTAATGAAAAGGGGATAGAAGTAATACTAGTTAATTCTATAAACGGTAAAGGAATAAACAAGATTCCAGTAGTAGCTAGAAATCTTATGAAAGAAAAGATAGAAAGAGACTTAGCAAGAGGTAGAAAGAACAGACCAGTTAAGGCTATGATAGTAGGAATACCTAATGTTGGTAAATCAACGTTCATAAATAAAATAGTAGGTAAAGGATCAGCTAAAACTGGTAATAAACCAGGAGTAACAAGAGGAAAGCAATGGATAAAACTTAAGAATGATTTGGAATTGTTAGATACTCCAGGTATTTTATGGCCTAAGTTTGAAGATATGGAAACAGGATATAAATTAGCGTTTATAGGATCTGTTAAAGATGATATTTTAGATATCGAAAACTTATCTTGTGAGTTAATTAGATATCTTAGAAATATAGATGAGAATATACTTATGAAAGCATATAATTTAGAACATTTAGAAGAAGAAAATGGAGCAGTAATAGAGCAAGTTGCTAGAAGTAGAGGATTTGTACTTAAAGGCGATGAACCAGATTACTTTAGAACAGCTAAGATGATAATAGATGAATTTAGAAGCATAAAGTTAGGTAAGATAACACTAGAAATTCCAGAGGAGTTTGAAGAGGATGAATCAGAAGAAAATTAGTGAAATTAAAGAAGAACTAAAAAAATGTTTAATTGAAAACATTGATGAGTTTATTAAGGAATATAGTTTAGATGAGCGCAGTGGTGTAGTAAATATTGTAAGTTCTGCTAAAAAGAAGAAAGATAAGTATGAAGAAGAACTTGATAGACTTGTAGAGATGGAAAAGTATGAAAATGAAGTTATTAATAATGGGTATAACATAATAGCTGGTGTAGATGAAGTCGGTAGAGGTCCACTAGCTGGTCCGGTAGTTACTGCAGCAGTGATATTACCTAACGACCTTAAAATAATGTATATAAATGACTCTAAAAAGTTATCTGAAAAGAAGCGTGAAGAAATATATGACATTATAATGGAAAAAGCAATAGCTGTTTCAATTGGTATGGTAGATAACCATGTTATAGATGATATTAATATATTAAATGCAACACATGTTGCGATGAAACAAGCAGTAGATAATCTAGAAGTAAAGCCAGAAGCAATACTTGTAGATGCACTTGAAATAAAAGACGTAGATACTTATCAAGTGGGAATAATAAAAGGTGATGCTAAAAGTAAATCAATAGCAGCTGCTAGCATTATTGCTAAGGTAACTAGAGATAGAATGATGAAAGAGATGGATAAAAAATATCCTGGATATGATTTTGCTAGTAATAAGGGATATGGAGCAGCAAAACATATTGAAGGATTAAAAAGGCTTGGAGCTACAGAAATCCATAGAAAAAGTTTTATATCAAATATTATATAAGAAGTGGTTATATGAAAATATTAGGAAATAATTTTAATTATAATAAAATAATGAGTAATCCTAAACTCCTTGTTAATTTAAAACAAGGAGAAGTTTTTAAAGGAGATATTCTTGATATAAAGCAAGGAGAAGTTAAGATAAAAACAACTACAGGAGAAGAACTAGTGGCTAAAACTAATAATAATGGAAATTATAAGATTGGTGATAGAGTAGAATTTCTAGTTAAAGCAAATGTAGAGGGAAAAATGAAAATTGAATATATAAAGACACTTATGTCATCGTCTATTGGTAAAATTGATAATGGTAAGTTAATGTATATGCTAAAAAATGGATTAGAGATTAATCCAGAAAACAAGAAGTTATTAAGTAAATTTTTGGGTAAAGACTTTTCAATAATTGATAAATTAATGGGAATTAAGCTTACTGATATAAAAGAGTATAAAGATATACCAGGAAAACTTAAAGAATTAATTGAAACTGCACCTAAAGAAGTAAAAGAATATTATTCATTTTTAAAAGAAGTTAATGAATATAATCCAATGATTATAATTCCATTTAGAAATGAAGATAGAGAATATGAGGGGAAGGTTTTTTTAATAAAAGAAAATAAAGAGGTTGCTAAAACTGTTTTAGCAATAGATTTATTAAATTTAGGATATTCAGAAATTTTTATTATAAAAGATGGCAAGGATATATATATAGATATTAAACTGGAAAAAGAAGAAAGTTCTAAAATAATTGAAAATAATATAAAAGAATTTGAAAAAGCTTTAACAAAAAAAGGATATAAACTAAAAGGTATAAGGTATCTAACTTTAGATAGTAAGTATGATGTTTTTTCTGCAGAAAATGTAAAGGGATTTGATATTAGGGTATGAAAAAAGATAAAAAGATAGCAACTGCCATTTCGTACAGTCCAGATGAGAAGGCTCCAAAGGTTGTTGCAAAAGGAAAAGGAATAATAGCAGATAAAATTATTGAAAAAGCAGAAGAAAGCAAAGTTGAAATTATACGAAATGAAGAGCTTGCTAGAGAGCTTATAAACATTGACATAGATAAATATATACCTGAAGAATTATATGAAGTTGTTGCAGAAATATTGATTTTTGTTACAAACTTAGATAAAATTTAATATAGAGGATTTAAGGAAGAGGGATAAATGTGCAAGAAAATATCGACACCGCATATTGTATAAAAGAAATTTCAGAAGCTGAAGTAACTTTAGTTAGAGATTCTGAATCAGATGTGTTTGAAGGAAATTGTTTTTTATATGATATAGTGCTTAAGAAGCATTACATAACAACATTTAGTGATTTAAGCAATCTCAAAAAGGCTGTTGTTAAGATGAATGAGGAGCTAGAATCTGACCCTAGAAATATTAAGTGTTATGTTTTACACGATAGTAATACAGAAAATATAATAGATGAAGAAAAATATGAATATTTAATTAGTAAATATGATTATGCAGATAAATTTACAAAAAAAGAAGATGAAGTAATATACATTGATAGAACAAAGGCGATTAAGATGATATTAGTTAACTTAGGAATTAAGTTGGATAATATAAAAGAAGTTTTAATAGAAGACTTATATTTTGATGGAGAACATAAGATAGAAGTTAATAACCTTTAAGGAGTAAGTATATGTTTAAAAAAGTTTTTTTGTTTCAAGCTATAATGTTATTTTCCCTAACAGGATGTAATAACGAAGAAGGTGTGACTGGTTTATATGAAACTATAAACGTTGGAGCATATGAAAAAGAAATTTCTATATCTGAGGATTTAGAGATTCCATTTAGCGCCCAAAATTATGAGGGTGAGGCAAAAGAAAAGTACCTACTTAATTGGACTACTGATTATGGTGTTTTTGTTGTTAAACAGGGAGAGAATAAACTTACTTTAGGGAAAGAGGTTCTTGGTAATCAAAGCATAATTTGGACTGCAGATGATTTTGAAAAGAAGTACTTTTATGTTAAGTTAGAGGTTATTGATAGAGATGAAAATGAAATAGTTAAAACTGTAAATATTGATTTTGAAAAAAGGGGAGATAAATTAATATTAAAAGATTAAATACTTAATAAGTTAAGTATTTTTTGTTTTGCCTAAAATATGTAACTTCTATGTAACTACATATGGATTTATAAAATATATAATTGTAAAAAATAATTAAAGGAGATTACAATGAAAAATATTTTAATGAAAGGCTTTTTACTTGCTGTAGGATTTTTTTTAGGATTCATAACTAACAATTTAATTAGCCAAGAGCAACTAGACTATGAACAAGTTACATTCGAAGTTAGTGGTGAAAGCGCAATTATGAGAGGTGTAATAGATTCTAGCGCTATAGATTCATTTGATGAGCTTATGAGTGAAAATCCAGAATTGAAAAATATAATAATGGAAGATGTAATGGGATCAGCAGATGATGATGCAAATTTAATCCTTTCAAGAAAGGTAAGAGAAAAAGGACTTAATACTTATTTACCTAAAGATGGTCAAATAGCATCTGGAGGAACTGACTTTTTCTGTGCAGGAGTAAAAAGAACTATTGAAGAGGGTGCAGTTATAGGAGTTCATAGCTGGGCAACGGATGAAATAAACGATGCAAGTGAACTTTCAAAGGATGATGAAGGTCACAAACCATATTTAAGTTATTATGATGAAATGGGAATACCAAAAGAGTTTTACTGGTTTACAATTAATGCTGCGCCAGGAACAGATATGCATAATATGACAATTGAGGAAATTGAAAAATATAATATAGCAACAGAAATAGTTAAAGCTGATGAATAATTCATCAGCTTTTTATTATGCTATTTTTAAATTCTGCATTATATTTATAATTTGAACTATCAGGTAAACAAAGGTTATAGATATTAGTTGCATTTATTTCTTGATTAAACATCTTAATTCCTTCAGAAGATAATACATCTAAATAGTTTTTAGGATTAGTAAGTATTTTGAGTTTACTTACAAGCTTTAGTTGAGATAATAATAATTCACCATTTTTATTAAAACCTAAGATTCTAGAATAAGAAGGACCACCTGAAGTATTAAATGTTTCAATGTCTTGTCTTTTTAGCCCTAATAGAGTATGAATTAATAACCTATTTATATGAGTTAAAGTATATCTCTTAGTTTTTGTTTTCATTGCTATATCAGATAAGCAAAAATTATCTTCAGCGATTTTTCTGATTCTGTTCTCAATACCTTCATTCATTCCAAGTATTTGAGATAACTCAGCATTATTTAACTTGCTAAGTTCAAAATGGAATAATTTTGAAAATGAATCAATATTAATAGGGCAAGTACCCTTATCGATAGCTTCTTTTAATATGTCAAAATTGTAATCAGGCATATTATTTTTTGCTTGCCACATATTACCTTCGTTAATAGCCTTTCTTATAGAGGTGGCCGAAGAGAAATTTTCTATAATATCTTCATCGTTATAATCTGAGCTCTCTCTTTGAATAGTATATGGTTTTATAGGGCTATTTAGCTTATTTAAGGCCTTTAAATACTCAATCCCTAAGATGTTATTAGAAGAAGATAAAACATCCCTTAAAACATCCTCTGAAACATTTAGTAAATTTTTACTAGTTATATATTTATAAAGTGCATTACTTCTTGCTACTGGATATGTAGATCCATTATCTAATTCTTGCTTAAGCATCAATTTATAGTCATAACTTTCATTAGTAAGTATATCTGCTATATTTTTAAGAAGGTTTATATTTCCTGATTCACTACCAAAGCAAATATAATTAACTATATTTAAATTGTGAAGTATTGATACTGCTCCAAATGCGAAATCTTCTGCACTAGAAGTAGCATATATAACGGGGAGTTCTATAACTAGGTCAACATGGTTATTAAGAGCCATTTTAGTTCGTTCCCATTTGTCCATAAATGCTGGATTACCTCTTTGTACAAAGTTACCACTCATTACAGCAACAACAAAGTCAGCTCCAGTTAATTCTTTTGATTTTTCTATGTGATGTAGATGTCCATTATGAAATGGATTGTATTCTACAACTATTCCTAAAACTTTCATTTTATCAACCTCCATATTTAAGTTAATTATAGCAGAAAAAGTTGTGTTATAAAAAGAAAAATTATATAATAGACAAGGATTAAAAAGAATTTTAGGAGGAATAGAATGAGTTTTTTAAATGAAATGAAAATTAAAGCTAAAGCTAATAAGAAAAATATAGTATTACCAGAGTCAGGTGATGAAAGAACTATAGTGGCTATGAAAGAAATAGTTAAAGAAGATTTAGCAAATTTAATATTAGTGGGAAATGAAGAAGAATTAAAATCAAAATATGCAGATGCTGATTTTTCAAATGTAACAGTATTAGATTTTAATACATATGATAGAAAAGAAGAATTTATAAACGAATTAGTTGAAATAAGAAAGAGTAAAGGACTTACAGCTGAAGATGCTGAAAAGCTTTTACAGAATGAATTATATTTTGGAGTAATGCTTGTTAAAATGGGAGTTGCTGATGGTATGGTAGCAGGAGCTGCTAACTCAACAGCAAATGTACTTAGACCATCATTACAAATTTTAAAGACTAAACCAGGAAGTAAGATTGTATCTTCATTTATGGTTATGGAAGTTCCAAATTGTGAGTATGGAGAAAATGGATTATTTGCATTCTCAGATATAGGAATTGTTCCAAATCCTAATGCTGATGAACTTGCAGATATAGCAGTAACAACTGCAGATTCATTCTCTAAACTTGCAGGAGTAGAACCAAGAGTTGGAATGTTATCATTTTCTACACTTGGAAGTGCAAAATGTGATTTAGTAGATAAAGTTATAGAAGCTACAAAAATAGCTAAGGAAAATGCACCAGAGCTTAAGTTAGATGGAGAATTCCAATTAGATGCTGCAATAGTACCTAGTGTAGGTGAAAAGAAAGCACCTGGAAACGCAATTGCTGGTAAAGCAAACGTATTAATATTCCCAGATTTACAAGCTGGAAATATTGGATATAAATTAGTTCAAAGATTAGCTAAAGCGGAAGCTTATGGACCAATTATTCAAGGGATTTCAAAGCCAGTTAATGATCTTTCAAGAGGTTGCTCAGCTGATGATATAGTTGCAGTTACAGCTATAACAGCAGTTCAATGTTAATAATTAATACACAGCGTATGCTGTGTATTTTTATATATTAAAGTTAAGGCAAAAGATTATTATTAATAGAAAACAGCAGTATGTATATGATATAATTACAATAAATTAAGAAGGTGATAATATGGATAAAGAAATAATTAATTTAGCAAATAAAATTGTAGATAAAGTGAAACCCCAAAAAATCATTTTATTCGGTTCGAAGGCTAAAGGATTATCTCGTGAAAACAGTGATATAGATATATGTGTAATTGTTGAATTTGAAAATAAACACAAAAAACTCATGGAGATATATGAAATTATAGATTTAGACATAGATGTAGATATTGTTTTATATTCACCTAATAAATGGGAAGAGTTAAAAGATGATAGTTCAACTTTTGCAGGTATAATCAATGAAACAGGGAAGGTTTTATATGGTTGATACTAAAAGGTACGTAGAATGGTTTGAAATGGCAAGAAGGGATATGAGAAGTGCTAAGATACTTTTCGAACATGATGGAGATAATGCAGCTATTTGTTTTCATTTGCAACAATCAACAGAAAAGTATTTGAAAGGTTATTTGATATATCAAGAAAGGCGTTTGC
This sequence comes from Clostridia bacterium, assembly GCA_025210555.1. Lineage (GTDB taxonomy): Bacteria > Bacillota > Clostridia > Lachnospirales > JAOARL01 > JAOARL01. Next base: position 135,198 of record JAOARL010000008.1, on the reverse strand, counting down.
AGGAAGGACACAGCTTGCTTAGGTTATGTAAAAAAGCAAAAACATATAAGAATGAATTTAAAGATTTTGAGAGAGATATGATGTTTTTAAATAGTTATTATATAGAGACTCGTTATCCAGCAGAAGAGGCTTTGAAAATAGATGTTGAAGATGTTGAAGAGTGTTTTAGAATTACACAAGATATTATGAAATTTATAGATAATATCTTAGAAAAGATATAAGGGCATATAACTTTTGTTATGTGTCTTTTTATTGAAAAAGAATGATTGGAAGTCAAGAGCTTTTTAATGCTTGAATTTATCTCTAAAATTAGTTAATATATATATGTATGAAATTTTTAATTATAAAGGAGAATATAAATGAAAGTATTAGTAATTAACTGTGGTAGTTCATCACTTAAGTACCAATTAATTAATATGGAAAATGAATCTGTATTAGCTATCGGACTTTGTGAAAGAATTGGAATTGAAGGATCAAGAATTAAGTACACTCCAGAAGGTGGAGAAAAAGTAACTCTTGAAATGACAATGAATGATCATGAAGATGCATTTAAGGCTGTAATTGGAGCTTTAACTAATGAAGATTACGGAGTAATCAAATCATTAGATGAAATTAATGCTATAGGACATAGAGTAGTTCACGGAGGAGAAATCTTCAGTGGATCAGTTGTTATAACTGACGAAGTTAAAGATGCTATTAGAGAGTGTATCTCTTTAGCACCACTTCATAACCCAGCTAACTTAATGGGAATTGAAGTATGTGAAAGATTAATGCCAGGTAAGCCAATGGTAGGAGTATTTGATACTGCGTTCCATCAAACATTACCAGCTAAAGCATATCTTTATGCTATACCATACGCAATGTATGAAAAGCATAAAATTAGAAGATATGGATTCCACGGAACATCTCACAAGTATGTTGCAAACAGAACTGCTGAGTTCTTAGGAAAGAACATTGAAGATTTAAAAATTATTTCTTGTCACTTAGGAGCAGGAGCGAGTTTATGTGCTGTTGATGGTGGTAAGTCTGTAGATACAAGTATGGGGTTCACTCCACTTGCAGGACTTGTAATGGGAACTAGATCTGGAGATATTGATCCAGCAATCGTTACATTCTTAATGGAAAAAGAAGGGTTAACTACTAAAGAAGTAGATAACTTATTAAATAAAAAATCAGGAGTTTTAGGACTTACTGAAAAATCAAGTGATTTCTTCGATTTAGAAATGGCTATGAAAGATGGAGATGAAAGAGCGATCACTACAGGTGATGTATATGCATACAGAGTTGCTAAGTATATTGGAGAATACGCAGCTGCTATGAATGGTGTAGATGCTATATTATTCACAGCTGGTGTTGGAGAAAATGATGCTAACATGAGAGCTAAGATTTGTGAATATGTAAATTACTTAGGAGCAAACCTTGATGCTGAAAAGAACAATGTTAGAGGAAAAGAAACAATTATCTCAACAGATGATTCAAAAGTTAAGTTATTAGTAATGCCAACAAATGAGGAATTAATGATAGCTAGAGATACAAAAGCATTAGTATAATAAGTTAAGCTACTCGAAAGAGTAGCTTTTATATACAAAATAGCTATTTAAAATCATTGACAAAAGGTGCTTTGATATGTATAATATAAAAGTGTTTGAAATGGGTGATATGTATGATACTTGATATAAGCAAGATTCTTTTGACGAAAGGTGAAGAAGTACCTTTCTATTTTGAAGAAGAATTATGTTTTGACAATTTTAATGGACAACGCGAATTATGTTTTAATAAACCGGCTAAGTTTTCAGGAACTATAGAAAATGTTTCAGGCATTTTATATATGAGTGGAAAACTAGAAGCTTCTGTGGATTTAAAATGTGATCGTTGTGGACAAAATATTGAAAATGAATATATGTTTTTAGTCGAAGAGGCATTTTCTTCAACCGAAGCTGTCGATGATGAAGAAATAAGACATATAAAAGGTAAACAAGTAGATTTATCACCAATACTTAGAGAAGCAATGCTAATGCAGTTGCCTACAAAGATTCTTTGCGACAATGATTGTAAGGGATTATGTGATTGTTGCGGAGCTAATTTAAATAATGAAAGTTGTGAATGTAATACGGAAAAGATTAATCCCGCTTTTGCATCACTTAAAAATTTGAAATTTGATTAATATTAGGAGGTGTAAAAATGGCAGTACCAAAGCGTAAAGTCTCAAAAGCGAGAAGAGATAAAAGAAAAGCAACATGGTTTAAGAGAATGGTTAACAATATGCCAGGTCTAACTACATGTACAGAATGTGGTGAAATCAAAATGGCTCACAGAGTATGTAAGAGCTGTGGAGCATACAGAGGTAAAAAAGTTAATAACGAAGAAAATTAATCATGACGACAGCTTATATAGCTGTCTTTTTGTTTACTAAGAAAAGGGGTATGTAAATGAGTGAAATAAGAATTGCTATCGATGCTATGGGTGGAGATAACGCACCAGTTGAAGCTATTAAAGGAGCAATAAATTATATAAATAATGATGAATTTAATAAGGATAAGGTTAGAATTATTTTTGTTGGTAAATCTGAGCTTATTCAATCAGCGTTATTACAATTTAAGTATGATACTTCTAAAATAGATATATTTGATGCAAGGGAGATGATTGCAGCAAATGAATCACCAGTAAGTGGTGTTAAGAATAAGCAAAATTCATCTATTGTAGAAGGAACAAAACTTGTAAATGAAAATAAGGCAGATGTATTTATATCTGCAGGTAATACGGGAGCATTAATGGTTGCTAGTACTCTTTATGTAGGAAGAATAAAGGGTGTTCATAGACCAGCACTTGGAGCTTTAATACCAAACAAAGAAGGTTTTTCACTTCTTATAGATGCAGGAGCAAATGTTGATGCAAAACCTCAATATCTTCTTCAATATGCAAAAATGGGAGCTGTATATTTAGATGAAATGCTTGGAGTTAATAACCCAAGAGTAGGACTTATAAATATAGGTGAAGAAGTAGAAAAAGGTAATAGTCTTGTTAAAGAAACTTATAAACTATTAGATGATAGTGAGTTAAACTTTGTAGGTAATGTAGAAGCAAGAGAAATCCCAGAAGGTAAAGTTGATATTCTAGTTTGTGATGCTTTTGTTGGGAATGTACTTCTTAAATATACTGAAGGGTTTGCAAAGAGTATGTTTGCAACTATTAAAGAAGAGATACTTAATTCAGGATTTAAAACTAAGTTAGGGGCTAGTTTAATGAAATCATTAGTGCCTACACTTAAGAGTAAAATGGATTATACTGAATACGGAGGAGCACCGCTTTTAGGACTTAGAGGATTAGTTGTTAAGACTCATGGTTCAGCAGATGCAAAGGCATTTGAAAGCACAATAAGACAAGGTGTTAACTTTGTAAAAGCAGATGTAACTAGTAAATTAGAGAAGAAGTTCAAGTAGGCAATTTATAAAATTGCCTTTTTATTATATATGATATAAAATTTAATAAGAGGGGGTGCGTAAAGTGAAAGAACTTGAAAACGAGCTTAGTTATAGTTTTAAGGATGAAGAAATATTAAATATATCATTAACACATAGCTCATATGCTCATGAAAGAAATATCGAAAGTAATGAAAGAATAGAGTATCTAGGAGATGCTGTATTAGAACTTATGGTAAGTAATTATATATATAAGAAGAACCCAACATTAAAAGAAGGTGAACTTACAAAACTTAGAGCTAGTATTGTATGTGAGTCGTCTTTAGCTGCTATGGCAAGAAAAATAAATTTGGGTAAGTTTATTTTTCTTGGTAGAGGAGAAATACAAAACAAAGGATATGAGAGAGATTCAATTTTAGCAGATACATTTGAGGCTGTAATAGGCGCTGTATACTTAGATAGCAACTATTATGAAGCTGAAAGAGTATTTCTTGCTATAATAAAGAAATATCTTAAAAACAACAAAGAAAATAAAATATATGTGGATTATAAAACTTATTTACAAGAATATCTTCAAAAGCTAGAAGATAAAGATGTTGTGTATGAGTTATACAAAGAGGAAGGCCCAGATCATGATAAAACATTTTTCATAAATATAGTTTATGGAGGAGAAGTTTTAGGAAAAGGAAAAGGAAAAAGCAAAAAAGAGGCTGAGCAAAATGCAGCTAAATATGCAATTGAAAAGAATAATTTTTAAAAAGTGGCTAATAGCTGCTTTTTTGTTGTCTTTTAGGGGATTTAACGGTAAAATAATATATAGTGGATAAAAGAAAAAAGGAGCATTATTTTATGTATTTAAAACGTATAGAAGTTAGTGGATTTAAATCATTTGCAGATAAAATGAAACTTGATTTTGGGTTAGGAATTACAGCAGTAGTTGGTCCAAATGGAAGTGGAAAAAGTAATATATCAGATGCAGTAAGATGGGTACTTGGAGAGCAGAGTGCTAAATCACTTAGAAGCTCTAATATGCAGGAAGTAATATTTGCGGGAACACAGAACAGAAAGCCAATGGGAGCAGCTAGTGTATCTTTGTTTATAGATAATGAAGAAGGTAAAATACCTCTTGATATATCAGAAGTTAAAATAACTAGAAGAGTATATAGAAGTGGAGAGAGCGAATATCAGATTAATAATACCTCATGCAGACTTAAAGATATTCATGAACTATTCATGGATACAGGAGTAGGAAAAGAAGGATACTCTATAATAGGTCAAGGAAAGATAGATGAAATTATAAGTTCAAAACCTAAAGATAGAAGACACCTATTTGATGAGGCTACAGGTATAACTAAGTATAAGAGTAGAAAGAATGAAGCTGAAAAGAAACTTTCAGATGAAACTACAAACCTAACAAGAGTAGAAGATATTATTACCGAACTTGAGAAGCAAGTTGGGCCACTTAAAGTGCAATCAGAAAAAGCTAAAAAATACGTAGAATACAAAAAAGAATTAAAAGACTATGAAGTTAATTTGTTCTTAAACAGTTTAGAAAAATATGCTTCAGATAAAGAAAAGTATGAAACAGAAGAGCAAAGGATACTTGATAAAATACAAAATAATGAAGAAGAAACGCAAAAGCTTAAAGATAAAGTTTTAAAGTTAAGTGAAGAGAATGAAAGTATAGATATAAAAATAAGAGAAGAAAGAGAAGAAAATTCAAAAGCTATAACAGAGTTTGAATCTAAAAAAAGCGAGATAAGTATCTTAGAAGAAAAAAATAGCCATATAGATATTGACGTTTTAAGGCTTAAAAAAGAAATTGAAGAATATGACAGTAATATAAATTCAAATGAAAATAAGCTTGTAGAAATAAAAAAGCAGATAGATGAACTAAGTAGTGAAATTAATATTAAAGAACTTGAGCTTGAAGAAAAAGAAAAAACTTTTATAGATATAGATGAAGCACTTAATAATAAAGAAATTGCTGTTGAAAGTATGAAAGGTGACATTATTGATAAGCTTAATCTTATATCTAAAATCAAAACAGATATGGAAAGAACAAAAGTTCAAAAGGAAACAGCTGTTGAAAGATTAAAGAATTATGAAGAAGAAATGAATAGTTATGAAGATAGGTTGCAGGATAACAAAAAAATATATGAAAAATGTCAAGAGGAATCAATATTACTCAAAGATAAGTATGATAAGCTAGTAAATGACAATTCAAATTTAAAGAATAAGATTAAAGAAGAAAACGAAAAAATAATAAACAATAAAGAAGATATTAACAAAAATCTTAAGGAAAAGCATGGTATGCTTTCTAAACTTAATCTTCTTAAAGACATGAAAAATAATCATGAAGGATTTAATTACAGTGTTAAAAATATACTTAAAGCAGAATTAGTTAAAAAGTTTAACTTAGAAGGAACAGTTGCAGATGTTATAACAGTTAAGAAGGAATATGAGACAGCAATAGAGATAGCACTTGGTGCTGCTATGCAAAATGTTATTGTAAAAGATGAACAAAATGCAAAGAGTGCAATTGAGCATTTAAAACAAAACAAACTTGGAAGAGCTACTTTTTTACCACTTAATATAATCAAGGGAAGAAAAGCAGAAGTACAGGTGAAAACAGAAGGCTTCAAAGGGATAGCATCAGAATTAATATCATTTGATGAAAGATATAGAAATATATTAGAGAATGCTCTAGGAAGAATTATTATATGTACAGATATGAATAGCGGAATAAAGATTGCTAAAGAATTAGGAAACAAATATAGAATAGTTACACTTGAAGGAGACGTTATAAATCCAGGTGGATCTATGACAGGTGGAGCTAGTAACAAGAAAAGAACTAATATATTCGGTAGAGATAGAGAAATAAAAGAGTTAGAGAAAAATATATTAGAAGTTACAGCAAAGGTAGAAAGCTTAGAAAAAGAAACTATAGCTATGGAAAAGGTTAAAGTTTCTAATATTAAGTTAGCTGAAGATAGAGAATTAGATATTGAAGAACTTAAAATAAGTATTATTGAAAAGAAGAATGAGCTTAATAATTATGGGAATACAATAAGTGAGTTAGAAGAAAGAGAAGATTTCTATAAGTTTGAGATTAAGCAACTTAACATGCAGATTTCAACTTTTGATGAAAGCAGTAAAAAGCATGAAGTTGAATTATTAAAATCAGAAGATGAAATAGAGTTAATAAAAGAAGGTGTAAGTAATCACCAACTTGATACTAGCGAGCAAAAGATAGAAAAGGATAGATTAATAGAGAAGCTTACTAATTTAAAGGTGCTTATAAGTGAAAGAAGAGAGTATTTTAAATCAGTAGAATCAGAATATAATAGAATATCTGAAGAGGTTAAATATACAAATAGAAAAAAACAGGAAAATGAGGTTACTATAAAATCTTTTGGACAAAGCACAGAAGAGAATATTGAGTTAATTAAAATGCTTAAAAATGAGCTAGTAGAGTTAGATAAAAAATTAGTAGATTTTAAAGCATTTATACTAGAAGCAGAAGAAAGTAAAAAAGAGTTAGTTGATAGTATACATGAGGCAAATACAAGTCTTGAAGGAAAAGTAGCTGATTTAATTAAGATCAATGAAGATAAGATTAAAATTAGAGCTAAGCTTGAAAAAATAGAAGAAAATATTGAAACTACATATGATAAAATGTGGGAAGAGTATGAAATGACTATTACAGAGGCAAGAGAGCTTAAATCGGATTTAGGAAGTGAATCTGAAATAAAAGATATAGTTACTAAACTTAAAGGTAAGATAAGAACTTTAGGAAATGTAAATTTAGATTCTATAGAAGAATATGAAAAAGTTAGTGAGAGATACGAATTCCTAAAAGTACAAAGAGATGATATTGTTGAAGCAGAAAAGAAGCTTAGAAAAGTTATAAAAGAATTAGATGATTCTATGCAAGAACAATTTGAAACTAATCTTAAAGTAATTAAAGAAAACTTTAAATCAACGTTTAAAGATTTATTTGGTGGAGGTAAAGCTGAAATTGTACTTGAAAACGAGGATGATGTGCTAAATTCTGGAGTAGATATAGTAGCTCAACCACCAGGAAAGAAGCTACAGAATATGATGCTTTTATCTGGTGGAGAGAAAGCATTAACAGCAATATCATTGCTTTTTGCAATACTTAAGATGAAGCCATCACCATTTTGCATACTTGATGAAATTGAAGCTGCACTTGATGATGCAAATGTAGATAGATATGCAAGCTATTTAAACGAATTTTCAGAGAAGACACAGTTTATCACCATAACTCATAGAAAAGGTACTATGGAGGCGGCTAATGCCTTATATGGAGTTACTATGGAGGAACAAGGGGTATCTAAGATGATATCTGTAAACTTTGAAGAAATAGACAAGCACATAGGATAGGAGACAAAAATGTTTAATATATTTAAAAAAGATAAAGAAGAAAATAGAGAATTAGAAGTAGTAAATATAAATGACACTATAGAAGAAACTGAAGAAGAGGAATCAGAAGAAATAATCGAAGTAAAAGATAATATATTTGCAAAATTAGTAAAAGGACTTACTAAGACAAAAGAAAATGTATTTGGTGAAATTAATAATGTATTTTCAATGTTTAGTAAGGTTGATGAAGAACTGTTTGAGGAACTTGAAGAAGCTCTTATATCAGCAGATATCGGTGTAAATGTAACAATGGAACTTATTGAAGAACTAAGAGATGAATCAAAAGGAAAAAGCATTGAAGATGTAGAGCAGTTAAGACAAATGTTAATTGAAAAATTAAAAGCTATGATTAATATTCAGAAGGAAAGAGTAAGTTTTGATAAAAAGAAAGTATTATTAGTTATAGGTGTAAATGGTGTTGGTAAGACAACTACAATAGGAAAGCTTGCTCATAATTTAAGAAAAGATAAGAAGAGAGTTATGCTGGCAGCAGCTGATACATTTAGAGCAGCAGCAGTAGAGCAGTTAAAGGTATGGGGAGACAGATCAGATGTTCCAGTTATATCTCAAGGTGAAGGAGTAGATCCATCAGCTGTTATATATGATGCTATCAAATCAGCTAAATCAAAAGATGTAGATGTTTTAATATGTGACACAGCAGGAAGACTTCATAATAAGAAAAATCTTATGGAAGAACTTAAAAAAATATCAAAAGTTATTGATAATGAATATCCAGAAGCAGAAAAGGAAGTATTTTTAGTATTAGATGCAACTACAGGTCAAAATGCAATATCTCAAGTTAAATTATTTAGTGAGGTTACAGATATAACAGGTATAGTATTAACTAAGCTAGATGGTACAGCTAAAGGTGGAGTTGTTATTGGAATAAGTTCAGAGTTTAATATTCCTATTGAATATATAGGTGTTGGAGAAGGAATTAATGATTTAGAAAAATTTGATTCTAATGAATTTGCAAGAGCATTATTTAATTAAGGAGTAATTATGGATTACGAATATTATTATAAAAAAGACAATTTTTTTGTAGAACGCGTTCTTGAAGATGACGCGGATGTTGAAACTACAGAAGGTATTTTACATTACAAGAAGGGTTATCACCTTATTGTTGACATAGAAGGTCATTTATATGCATGTAGCTCGGATTATTTTGAAAAAAATTATGACGAGTATAAAATAGGAGATATGCTTGTATGCAAACCTAAATATAAAGTTATAAGAGCTAAAAAATTAGAAGAATACACCGAAATAGAGGGTGAAAATGGAATATTAAGAGGCGAGAAAGGTGACTACTTGATTAGCTACAATTCAAGGAGTCACGCCATTTGTAAAGAAAATGTATTTGAGGAAACATACAATATTCTTGAATATTCAGAAAATTTCAAAAAAAGTATTGACTTTTAAGCGGATACACCATATAATATGATTAGAAAATTTTAAAGGGGGAGATCAAATGGAAAAGAAGATAATGAACAGAGTTCCAGTTGAGAGAGAAATAAAATTTTTAAGACAAATAATAAGCTATAGTAAATTCGCATATCTATTGGGAGTATGTAGTTTTGTTGTGCTTGCAACAATTCATCATAGTCCCATTTTTTTATCGAAATTTTTACTATTTGCATCAGGGTTATTGTTTTTAATAGGTACAATCTTGGCAGTAGTACCAATATTAACTTATATCTATGATGAAAAGATTAACAGAGAGCAACTTGTATGTATAATACCTAACATTGCATTTTTTGCAATAGTAGGAAAAATGAATATGGTTGCTGGAGCAGTTGTAGCTATAAAAAGTCTAGTGTAAGAAAAAAGCTGATGTTTTTGAACCAAAAGGCAAATCTTATTTAAGGGGAGGCGTATATATGGGATCATCATTTACTTTAAGATTAAAGAAAGAGGTCAAAAACAATAGTACTAGAATATCAGAGGTGCTAAGAGAGGGCTATATTGTTGCACAAAGGATGAACGATGTGAGTGCACTAAATTGGATCAAGAGTGAGCTTAGGGGTTATGGTTCAATTAGTGACGTTCCAGAGTATAGAAAATTGAATGGGAAAATACATATTTTCGATTTTCACAAAGGCTATGTTCCGGTAAATATTAGTGACAGAGAGTTAAAGGTATGTAAATCAGTACCATTATCAGTTAAAGAATTAGAGGAATTTGTTTATTTAAAACCTGATAAGTTTATGGTGCTTAAATGTCCAAGACTTGAAAGACAGCTAAAAAATGGGGTTATTTTAGTTGAAAAAGATGAGGTTGAGAAGAGCTTAAAACACATTAGAAGTAAGTTCCTTAGCTGGGTGGAAGATTTAGAAGAAAAGGATATTTTAATGACAGTGGTATAAAACCACTGTCATTTTTCTTTGATAAAAAAAATACTTGTGATAAAATTAGTATATACATAAATAGTAAGAGGCGATTATATGAATAAAAAGTATATTAATGGTGAAAGTCTTTATTATGCAATAATTTCAGGGTGTAATGAGATTATTAATAAAAAAGAATATTTGAATAAAATTAATGTATTTCCTGTTCCGGATGGAGATACAGGAACAAATATGGGAGCAAGTGCAAGACATATTTCTGATAATCTAGAATATAGCAAGGCAGTATTAGATGTATTAAAATCAGCATCGGATTTAAGTATAATGGGAGCTAGAGGAAACTCTGGGATTATATTATCTCAGTTTTTTTATGGCGTTTTTAAAGAATGCCCTAGTGGTCAAGAATCTTTAGATACTTTAGACATTGCAAATATGATGAAAGGATCTGTTAAATACATATATGGATCGATTGAGAATCCTAAAGAAGGAACGATACTCACGCTTATAAAGGAATGGGCAGATATTTTGAAAAAAGAAGTAGAAAAAGAAACAGATATGAAAAAAGCTTTTTTAACTTCTTATGATAAAGCTGGAGTTGTACTTAAAAATACTGAAAACGCTATAGAAGAAATGACTAATACTAAAATTGTAGATTCAGGAGCACAAGGATTCTACGAATTTTTAACAGGAATAAAGAAGTATATAGTTAATGAAGAATGGAATAAAATTGAGGAAAAAGAAGCTACAGCTGAAGAACTTAAAGAAGAAAAAATCTTTATAGAACATGATCTTGAAAATATAAAGTACAGATACTGTACAGAGGCAATAATACTTCCAAATAGTAAGTATAATAAAGAAACAATGAAAAAACTATTGTTAGAATTTGGAGATTCGATAATAGTATCAGAGTACTCTGACAGAATAAAGCTTCATGTACATACAAATGATACAATTGAGCTGTTCTTTAAAATTAGAAATTATGGAACTATAATTCACCAAAAAGTTGATGATATGGGTATGCAACAAAATGTAGTTAGAAATAGAAAATCAAAAGTTGCTATAGTAACAGATTCAAGCTGTGATTTGCCAAAAGAACTTATAGATGAACTTCAAATACACGTATTGCCTATAAAAATAATGATTGGAGATAATGTATATTTAGAAAAGTATACATTAGATGCGGAGACGTTCAATAGAGTAATAGATGGAACAGAAGATGTAATAAAGACTTCTCAGCCAGATATGTTTACAATCCAAAACAAGTATGAATTCTTACTTAGTTACTATGATTCGATTATTGTTGTTAACTTATCAAAGGGACTTAGTGGTACATATAATATTTGTAAACTTACAACAGAAAGAGTTGATGACGGCAAAATAACAGTTATTAATTCTAAGTCATTATCAATAAAGCTAGGAATGATAGTGGAGGAGGCCGCAAAGTTAGCAAATGATGGTGCAACTCATGAAGAAATTGTAACTAATATAAGAGAAAATATTGAAAATATAAAAGAATATGCAACTCTTAACACAATAGAGGATTTAACAAATGGTGGAAGAATGAATAATGTTAAGGGGAAAGTTATTAAAACATTAGTAGAAGTACTTAACTTTAAACCTATACTTTCACTCAATGAAGAAGGAAAAGTATACTTGGTCGATAAAGCTTTTTCAACTAATTCGGGGTATAAAAAATCGGTGAATTTATTTGAAAAGAAAAATGGTAAGATAGAAAAATATGCAGTTAGCTATGTTAAAGATATAGAGGCTGCTAAAGAATATGAAAAAATTATGCAAGATAGATTTAAAAAGGATGCTAAATACATAATGAGTGTCACACCATGTATTGCTATTCACCTTGGAAGAGGAGCTGTACTTGCAGCAGGTAAATAAGGTAAAGAGATGCTAAATTATAGCATCTCTTTTAATATGCAAATATAACTATTTTGCCGCGAAAAAGAGTATCAAGCGGCAAAATGGACAAAAACAAAAAAGTATGTTAATGTTAAAGTATAAAAGGAGGGGATATAATGGAAATGAAAAATATTAAAACTACATTTTATGACAATGGTGGAGTTATTAAAGCGTCAAAACTACATGAGAACAAAGTATCAAAATATGAAATTAAGAAATTGGTTGATGAAAATGTTATAGAAAGAATATCTAAGGGATATTACAAGTTAACGGATGATGATATCAGTGATATAAAGTTAATATCCATTTTATTACCTGGTGCAATTATATGCTTTGATTCAGCACTGTTTTTGTATGGATATAGTGACAGAACTCCTGTTAAGTGGCACTTAGCAGTTGATAAAAACATCTCTAAATCTAAAGTTAATATGAAATATCCATATATTAAACCATATTATATTGATAAAAGTATATTGAATATTGGTGTTGAAGAAATTTTAGTTGAAGATGTTAGAATGAAAATTTATAGCAGAGAAAAACTGATTTGTGATTGTTTGAAATACGAAAGTAAAATGGATGTAGAAATTTTTAATAAAGCTATAATCAGTTATATAAAAGATCCTAAAAAGAATATACCAAAACTTATGGAAATTGCTAAAAAAAGAAAAGTAGAAAAAAAAGTATATGATAAGATTGGAGTTTGGTTATGATCGATAAAGCTAAATCGACCATTGACATTGATTTTTTGATTAAAAATCAGTCAATAGAATTGGAAAAAATTGAAAAAGTTATTAAAGAGATTATAGGTACTAAGACAAATAATGATTTTATAAAATTTAATATAAAGGGATTTAGCGAAATAAATGCTCAAAAAGAATATCCGGGATTAGCAGTTAATATGATTGCTGAAATTGGTAATACGAAAACACCTATAAATATTGATTTGGGTGTTGGAGATGTTATTGTGCCAAAAGAAGAAGTTAGAAATGTAAAAACACAGCTTAATGATTTTGAAGAAATAAATATAAAAACATACTCAATTGAGAGTGTGATTGCTGAGAAGTTTGATGCTATTTTGCAAAGGTTTGAAGCAACAAGTAGAATGAAGGATTTTTATGACATATGGTATCTAGCGAATATGTTTGAGTTTTCAAAGAAACAATTAAATAAAGCTATAACGGAAACTATAAAAAATAGAAATACTGTATGCTCAGAAAACTATATGAATAGGATAGAACAAATGAGTAATAATCAAATAATCTTAAGAAGATGGAAAAGTTTTGCAAGTAAGAATGATATAGAAATTGAGTTTAGTGATGCAGTAAATTTAATTAAAAAGTTTATAGAGTTGAATGACAATGAAGGGAAAGATACAATATGGAATCACAGAACACAAGAATGGGAAAGTTAAGAGATGCTAAATTATAGCATCTCTTTTAATATATCTAATTCTTTTATAAGTATTAAGTTCTTTTTATAATCTATAATTCCGTCATTTTTAAGATTAGAAAGTTCTCTTGATAATGAGGGTCTTCTAACACCTAGATAATGTGCAAACTTTTCCCTGTCAAAAGGTAACTCTACAATGTTATCATTTCGATGCTTAACTAGATAATATGCTATCTTTTCTCTAAGAAGAGAATACGAATTGATAGATATATTTTCATTAAGCCTAAGTATTTTATTAGAAAGAAGTTTTAAATAATTATTTATAAATGTTTCGTTATTAGCAGATAGTTTAAGAATATTACTTTTGCTAAGATAGAAAATCTTTGCATCTGATGTAGAGCTAATGTTTACAGGATATTTGTGATAGTTATTAAAAAGAATAGCTTCACCAAAGATGTCACCTTGATTTAGATTGGCAACTGTATTTATGTTACCATTCTGATCAGATTTATATAATGATATATTACCTTCTAATATTATTCCAAGGCTTTCACATGCATTGTTTTCAAATGCAATAACATCGGTTTCTTTGTATACTTTTATTGTTGAAAGTTTTAATAAGTTATTTATTAAAGTTTCATCGATACCTTTAAATAAAATATTATTTTTTAGTATATTTGAATAATCCATAATAAGTTCCTCCTTTGTAACATAGGTTACATATTTATATGTTAAATTATAATATACTATATAAAAAAATAAAAGGAGACATATATGAATACTAGAAAAATAATTGAAATAAATGAAGAATTATGTAACGGATGTGGGATCTGTGTTAATGCTTGTCATGAATCAGCAATTCAAATGATTAATGGAAAAGCTAAGCTTGTTCATGATAAATATTGTGATGGATTAGGAGACTGTTTGCCAGCATGTCCTACTAATGCAATTCAAATGATTGAAAGAAAAGCATATGCATATGATCAAGACGCAGTAGACGAAAGAGTAAAAGAGTTAAAGAAGCCTAAAACTGAATTTAAGGGATGCCCAGGTAGTATGGCACGAAATATGGGAATAAAGAAGGGTGACTCAGAATTAAAATCTTGGCCAGTTCAAATGAAACTTATTAACCCAAGAGCAGACTTTTTAGAAGGAGCTAACCTTTTAATAGCAGCAGATTGTACTGCTTTTGCATATTCAGATTTCCATAATAAGTTTATCAAAGGTAAAGTTGCACTTATAGGATGTCCTAAACTTGACCAAGCAGATTATGAGGAGAAAATACTAGAAATATTAATGAATAATAATGTTGCTTCTATATCAGTAGTTAAAATGCAAGTTCCATGTTGCTCAGGTATAGCGCATTCAGTTAAAAATGCTATAGAAAGATCAGGAAAATTAGTTCCATACATTGAAACAACTATATCTGTTGAAGGTAATATTGTATAATTGTAACCTTGTTATCATAGATGATATAATTAATATATATCTATGAAAGAAGAGGTGATTAGTTATGGATATGAAAGATTATTTAAAAATTCTTAATGATGAAACACGAAGTAAAATAGAGCCCATAATTAGTTACATCGAAAGTAAATATCCAAAGGCTTCTTTCGATGATAACTGGGGCGCAAAAACTAAAATGCCAACATATAGGTATAATGGTAATTATTTAGCAATAGGGTGCATGAAAAGATATATTACATTACATTTTAGTAATTATAGTGCACCAAAATATATAAAAGATAATTATCCATATTGTAAAGCGCATGTTGGTTGTGTAAATTTTAGTTACACTAGAGAATTACCATACCAAATTATTTATAAAGCAATAGATGAAACATTCAAAAAAGATTTATCATAAGATAGGTCTTTTTTTGAATATTATTTTATATATTGGAAATAAAGCTCTAAAATGGTAATATTATTATAGAAAAAAGTGGAAGGTGGATTATGAAAAAAACTGTAGATATATTAATAGTTGGAAGTTCAATATCAGGGCTATTAATAGCAAAAGAATTATCAAAGAACAATAAAGTTTTAATTATTGATAAGAAAAAAGAAACTGATATAAATGTTTGTTATACCGGACTTAAAAAATACTTTGAGGATACATTTTTTGAAAAATACATATCTAAAGAATTTAAAGAAGCATATGTTAGATTTTTAGATGGTAACAAAAAATATTTAAGTGCTGATTTTGTTAGTTTGAATGAAGAAGACTTAATAAAAGATTTATTGGATGAAATAAGAGAAAATGGTAGTGAGATACTATTTAATACTGAATATATAGGACATAAGAATGAGAATGATAATGTATTAGCAGAAATATCAGGTAAAATAGTTAAAACAAAATTAATAGTGGATTGTACAGGTTCAGAATATAGTAAGGATAGTTATTACTTTAATATTTATGGTGGAGTTTATAATAAAAAAATATTGAGTTATAAGGATATTAATTTTGTTGAAATTAATGAAAAACGAAAGCCAACTATATTCTTTGAATATTTTCCAATAAATGATGACCAAATTGTTTTATATGTATTTGATTTTTCAAAAGAAAAGATAAATCCTATTGAGTACAAAGAACTTGAAAAAGAATATATAACAAAGGCAAATATAGGAATAACACAAGTTGATAAGTTAAAAGAAGTATATGGAAGTATACCTATGGGAAAAATGAAAACAAGTAAAGAAGATAATGTATTCATCTATGGTAATGCAGCTAATATATCTCCATCAGCTACAGGATTTTCATTAATAAATATGGTTAAGACATATGAAGGTGTTACTAAGTTTTTACAGAGTAGGATAGAGGAAAATAAGTTTGATAAAAAATCATTAAGTTATAAGTATGAGAGTAGATTTTTGATGAATCAAGAATTCCAATATGCCGCAGCTAAAGTTAACTTAAAGGCATCACCAGATGAAATAATTCAGCTTTTTGAAGCATTTACAGATGAGAATGAATTATTTATAAAGTTTTGTACTAGCGACTTAAATAAGGGCGAAATATTTAAAATTATATTTATAATGTTTAAAAAGGTTGGATTCCTAAAGATTTTTAGAATATTAGGGAAAGAATCATTTAGTGTTATAAATAGTTTAATTAAAATAATAATTAGTTAGGAGTAATAATGGTTAGAATAATAAAGAAGTATTTAAGTAGATTTGAAATGAATAAGAAGTATCTAGCATTGATGGCTGTGGTTATGCTTTTAATAGAGATAATACCAACATCATATCCAATATTTTATGGTAAGATGGTAGACTCTGTGATGTCTAGTGAATTTGATTATGCAATACTTGCAGCATCGGTATATGTAAGTTTTAAAATAGCACACGCTATTTTCTCAATAATGTATGAAAGAGTGTTTATGAAACACATAAGAAGTACATTTATATGTAGCACTGATAAAATATATTGCAGTTTAGAAAAGAAGCAAATGGTAGATGAAAATTTACTCAATAAAGCTAAATATGCAGTCGCAAATTATTCAACATTTATTGGAAAGTTTGGAGATATAATATTAGAGTCAATAATAAGCTTTATAGCATTAATTGTAACCTTTGGAATACTAATGGTTATAGATTTTAAAATAGGATTAGCGATTATAGGTATAAATGTGCTTCTAATGTTTTTTGTTTCAATTTTAAATAATAAGAGGGCAGAAATTGAAAGGTTAACTGTAGCAAGTATTGATGAACTAATGAATGCAGTTGTAGTTGATAAAACGCATGAGGAACAATATAGACTAAGAATGAAGAATGTATCAGAAAATTGGTTTAAATGTCATGACAAAGATAATATAAATTGGAACTTTATGGAACATGGGATTTTCATACTATACCAAGTGTTTTTTATTATGTTAGTAATATATTTAATAATGGAAGTTAAAAGTGGAGCGGTAAGCACTGAAAAGTTTGTTATATTAATTACATATTATGCTCAAATATTATCATCTTCTAGAAGAGCAATGCATTGTTTGAGAAACTTAAGTATAAAAAATGTTGTATTAGACAGAATATTAGAGTGTTATGAGTAAGATAGTAGATTGCATATAAAATATGCAATCTTTTTTATTGACAAATTTAAAAATGAGAGTATAATACTCATATACGCATAAGGGTATATATGTAAAAGAAGAGGTGATAAAATGACTAATTTAGCAGAAATTTTTAAGTTGCTTTCGGATGAAACCAGACTTAGAATTACTATGGCACTTTCATATGAAGAGCTTTGTGTTTGTGAGCTTTGTGGTGTTTTAGAATTATCACAACCAAAGATTTCAAAGCACTTAGCAAAACTTAGAGATAAAGGTTTTGTGGTAGATGAAAGAAAAGAACAATATATGTTTTATTCTTTAGATTTAGAAGATATAGTTCTTAAAAATTTAATTGAGGGTATAAAAGAAAATATTGCTGATTACCCACAACTTAAATTGGATAGAGATAGACTTAAAGAAAAAGAATTATATTTAAACAAATGTAATGTAGAAGACATAAAGAAATTAAGCTAATTGAAAGGTAGATGATTTAAATGTTTGGATGGTTAGACTATTTAGTTAAGTTATTCGTAGAAGGACCATTAAATATTTCTATGGAAACAAAGCTAGGATCTAGTGTGCATTTCTTTTTTTATGACACTATAAAGATTATTATTCTATTAGGTATTATGATATTTGCTATATCATATATTAGAAGTTACTTTCCACCAGAAAGAACTAAGAAAATACTCGAAAGGTTTAGTGGGGTAAAGGGAAATATAATGGCATCTTTACTTGGTATAGTTACTCCATTTTGCTCTTGCTCATCAGTTCCAATATTCATTGGATTTGTTGAAGCAAAAATTCCATTAGGAGTTACATTTTCTTTTTTAATAACTTCACCTATAGTGAATGAAGCAGCATTTGCAATATTACTTGCATCGTTTGGATGGAAGATAGCTCTTGTATATGTAATTACTGGTGTAGTAGTAGGTGTAGTCGGTGGTATTATCATTGATAAGTTACACTTAGAAGATCAAGTTGAAGAGTATGTATATAAGATTAAAACAGGAGAAGTAGAACTTACAAAGTTAAGTTCAAAAGATAGAATGAGATTTGCTTTTGATAATGTTAAAGACATTATTAAAAGAGTATGGTTATTTTTAATTATTGGTATTGGGATAGGTGCATTAATACATGGGTGGGCGCCAGCTCCACTACTTGCAAAATATGCAGGACCCGATAATCCATTTGCAGTTATAGTAGCAGTTATATTTGGTATTCCACTATATTCAAACGCACTTGGAACTATTCCAATAGCAGAAGCTTTAATTGCTAAAGGTGTAGGAATAGGAACAGCGCTATCATTTATGATGGCAACAACTGCATTGTCATTGCCAGAGATGATATTACTTAAGAAGGTAATAAAACCTAAACTAATTGCTATATTTGTGGCTATCACAGGTATTGCTATAATACTTGTTGGATACTTATTTAATATACTAGCGCATTTATTAGTTTAGAATTTAACATAAAAATACTAGGAGGGATTAAATATGGTTATTAAAATTTTAGGATCAGGATGTACAAATTGCAAGAAGCTAGAGGCTAATGCTAAGATAGCAGTAGCAGAATTAGGTATAGAAGACGTAACAATTGAAAAGGTAGAAGACATGGTATCAATAATGGGATATGGTGTTATGAGTACTCCTGCACTTGTAGTTGATGAAGAAGTTAAAATTATGGGGAGAGTTGCATCACCTGATGATATAAAAAAAGTTTTAAAATAAAGAAAGTCTCAAAGAGACTTTTTTTATTGTGAAATATTATTAATTTTTAGTATTCATAATTCCAATGAGACCATCAGAAAGTATTGTACTTATAGTTGTAGAAATATCCTCAAGAGATTCTTGTCTATCGGAGTTAAACCATTGCCTGTAAGCTGATATAACACCAGCAGAGTAAAACTCTATTATAATAAGTATCATGTCTTCTGATAGATTAATTTCCTTTGTAATAAAATCGAAAAGCTGAGGATTACTTAACTCTTTAAGCTTAGTAAATAAATTATTTGAAGTAGGTGAGTTAATCACGATTTTATATAAATCAAAATCTGAATATATGATTTCAGTAAGTTCCTTTAATAAAGGATATGGATTGTATTGCAGAACTTTTAGCTCAGTGCTATCAATTATTCTTACCAACTCATCAAGTAAGTCTTCTTCGATTTCATTTATTAAAGAGTAAATATTGTCATAGTGAGAATAGAATGTATTTCTACTTATCATAGCTAAATCACATAACTCTTTCACATTAACCTGATTAATTTCTTTTGAGGATAATATCTTTGATAATGCATTTTTTATATTTAATTTTGTCTTAATACACCTTTTATCATTAGTATTATGCATAGCTTTCTCCTTATTTATATTACACATATAGTTACAAGTGTTAGTTAATTAACAGTATGAACATAAGTGACAGTTGTTTAAAATCTATGTTAATAGCATAATGTTCTCATAGTAAAATGTCAAGATTATGTGAGAGAGGAATATAATGAAGAACAGAGATTTTGCAGAGATAATTGTTTATGAAAGAAGAAAAATTGAAAAGTTATTTTTAGGGTTAATACTAGCAGCGTTAGTATTAATTCCTTTTGTTGGGATAAATTATGATATGTCAGAGTATTTACCAGA
Organism: Clostridia bacterium; assembly: GCA_025210555.1. GTDB lineage: Bacteria > Bacillota > Clostridia > Lachnospirales > JAOARL01 > JAOARL01. Next base: position 115,006 of record JAOARL010000008.1, on the reverse strand, counting down.
TTATACGGATTCAAGAAAAGGCTTAGCTCTTATGAAAGAAGAATTTGAATTTCCAGGAACAGCAAAAGTTATGGTGAGCAATGTTAGTCTATATGAAGCAAAGGAATATAAAGAAAAGATAGAAAAACTTGAAGGAGTAGATGAAGTTATGTGGTGTGATTCGCTTGGTAATATATATCAAGCTGAGTCATTTGTTAAGTATGATGATATTGATGACTATTATAAAGATAGAAATGCCTTGTTTGATGTTACTTTTGATGGAGCAGATGCAGATAAAGTTACTAGAGATGCTATAGATAGAATTGATAATTTATTAGGCAAAAAAGGGCATATGATTGGTCAGGCACTTCAAAGTAAAGTGCTAAAAGATAGAGTTTTTGAAGAGGTTTCATCAATAATGTTAATAGTAGTATTTATAATACTTGCAATACTGGCACTATCCACAACTTCATGGTTAGAACCAATACTATTTATGACAGTAATGGGAGTTGCAGTAATTTTAAATAAAGGTACAGATATAATAATAGGGCAAGTATCTTTTTTAACATTTGCTATTTCAGCGGTTTTACAGCTTGCAGTTGCAACTGATTATTCAATATTTTTATTTCATGCTTTTGCTAGAGTAAAGTCTGAAGGTAAAGAAGCTGAAGAGGCTATGGTAATAGCATTAAGAGAATCTACAAAATCTATAGTAGGAAGTGGGATGACTACTTTTGTAGGATTTTTAGCATTAACTCTTATGGAATTTTCAATAGGATATGACTTAGGTATATCAATGGCAAAAGGAGTTTTTGTTTGTATTGCATGTGTAGTAGTACTAATGCCAGCACTTATACTAAAAAGTTATAAGTGGGTAGAAAAAGCAGCACATAAGTCATTTTTTCCTACATTTAAAAAGACATCTAGATTTCTATATAAATCCAGAAATGTAACTTTAGCAATAATAATGATATTGATAATACCAATGTATTATGCACAAGTTATAACTCCATATACATTTAGTATGGATGATGCAGCTTCTTCAGAAGGAAGCAGATATTATGAGGATGAAAAAGCAATAAAAAAAGTGTTTGGCTCAGATAGTATGCTTGCAGTAATTGTACCTAAAAAAGATATTATTACTGAAAGAAAGTTAGCTAAAGAGATAGATAAGCTTCCTTATGTAACAAAAGTTGGATCCTTAGGAGATATGCTTCCAGAGGGAATACCAGTTTCAATTATGCCTAAAAGTTTGGTTAGTAAGATGCATAGTGATGATTATATGAGAATGATAACTTATGTAGCAGCGAGTAAATCAGAGGGGAAGAAGATAGATGCTGCATATGAAGAAATGCAAAGCATTGTTAAAAAATATTATCCGGATAATTCGTATATATTAGGTGGTGTTTCAGCTACAAGAGATATGAGAGATGTATTAGTTAGAGATTATCCAAGAGTCAATAAATTATCGATTATAGGAATACTAATTGTAATGATGATTACATTTAAATCAGTAATACTTCCTATACTTGCAATAATACCAATAGAAGCAGCAATAACATTTAATATGGCAATGCCTTATTTTTCAGGAATGGAGATAATGTACCTTGGAATGGTTATGATAAGCTGCGTATTACTTGGAGCAACAGTAGATTATGCAATTTTATTATCAGATACATATATTGAACTTAGAAGAGAATATGAGAGAGAAGATGCAGGTATAGAAACAATTAGAAAATGCATTCCAACTGTACTTACATCTGGGAGTATTATGTTTTTTGTTGGATTTGTAATAAGCAAAGTTAGTACGCTTAAAGTTTTAAGTGATTTAGGTGTATTAATATCTAGAGGTGGAGTGCTTGGAATGGTATTTGTAATAATATTAATGCCAGCACTACTTACGCTTTTTGATAATGTGCTTATAAAGGAAAGGAAAATGTTTTTTAAAATAAAAAGCTTTCTTGCTAGGAGGAAAAGGTTATGGAATATAAAAGGATATTAAAATTACTAATTTTAATAGTGATTATTACTAATATAAATACGATAGATGTATATTCTTATAGTAAAAATATTGTTAATGAAACAACATATGTTAATTTGAATCACTACGGAGAAATATTAAAGAAAAGTGTTGTTAAGGGAGTTACCTTACTTTCAGATAAAGAACGAAATTACATTGATTATGGTAAATACAAAAGTATTAGAAATATGACAGGTGATTTCAAACCAATAATAAAAGAAGGTAAAGTTGAATGGAAAGTGCCAAAAGAATATGATAAATTTTATTTTGAGTGTTTTACAGAGGATATAAAAATACCTTGGAATATAGAAATAAGTTATAAACTTAATGGATTACCAGTAGAAGCAGAAGATTTAGCAGGGGCTAAAGGATTAATAGAAATTCATATGGAAGGACTTCCTAATAAAGATGTAAGTGAATATATAAAAAATAACATGATGATGGAGATTATTTATATACCGGATTCTAAGCATACTAAAAGTGTAAGTGTTGATGGGAGTATGGTCCAGTCAATTGGAGATATGCATGCGGCAGCTTATGTAGTATTTCCAAATTCTGATTTTGAAGTTGATTTTGAAGTAGTATCAGATTTTTATGAAGATATGGGATTTCAAATTATTATTCAGCCAGTTACAAGTGATAGATTAGAAGTAATACAAGAAATGAAAGAAATAAAAGATGATATGGAAGATTCAATGGATCTTATGTATGAAAGTTTAGATAATACCTTAAGCTCAATAGATAAAATGCAAAGTAGTGCTAAAGGAATGAAAGAAGCAATAAAAAGTATAAATAAGGCAAGAACTACTATAAGTGATTCAGGAGATGACATTGATAACCAAATATCAGATTCAGTAAGGATTACAAATCAATTATCAGCGGAAACACTGAAATTACTATCATACATAGATAAGACAAAAAAATTAGTATCAAACCTTTCAGGTCAATTAAGAAGCTTAGATAAAAATATAGAAATACTAAAAGTTAATATTGGAAGATTATCTAAAAGAATTGAGTATGTAAACGATGATATAGATGATATAGAAGATTTTATAGATGATGCAAAAGATAATAATATAGATATAGAAAATACATTAATTGCATTTGACGAAAATATAGAAGATGCTGAAGATCTTTTAAATACACTAGAGCCAGATGTAAAAGATTTAAGAAATAGTATAGATAGCTTAGAAGATGATATAGGTGATTTAAAGACTGGAATGAATCAATTGGCTAGTAGTCCGCCTCCAGGAATAAGTCCAGATATGATTGCACTTGCAAATGCCATAGGACCATCATTAGGATCAACGGAAGATCTTTTAGTAAGCTTAGAGGAAATAGTAAGAGATTCTGAAAAAGCTATATCTAACTCAAAAAAAGGGATAACAACTATGAAAAAAGTTTCAAAAGACCTTAAAGACACAGTAAAACTTGCAAATGATGGAATTGATATAGTTAGTGATCAAGTTTCAAATTTAGAAGATATAAATAAATCTTTAATAGAAACGTTAGAGACTAGTGAAAGTATAATCATAGATTTTAGCAATATATTAAAATTATTAGAAGCTGAAGAAACAAATATTAATAGTGCTTTAGACGATATAAATAAACTTTTAAATTCTACTGTAGAAGCTTTAAATTCAGCAGAAAAATCTTTAACACTATTAGATAAGATATATGATGATAGCCGAGAAGATTTAGATAAAGGAAGCAAACAACTATTAGACAGTAATGAGCAATTTATAGATTCTACTTTAAGAGTAATTAACAATATGAAGAGTATAAGACATGCTAATACTGCTTTTAAGCATGGAATGGATAGACAAAATGACAAGCTAGATGATGAGCTGGAGTTTGTATTTAACATGGATCCTGATGCAGTTAAAAAATCATTTACATCAGATAGGAATCAAGAACCAGCTACTTTACAAATAATAATGAGAACAGATGAGATAACTGTAGATGAAGAAGAAAATGTTGTAAGGTTAGAAGATGATGAAAAAGAAGATATAGGACTAATGAATAGAATTGGAAATTTATTTGAAGCTATAAAAAACAAAATAGGTAGTATTATAAAATTTTAAATTAAAAAAGATTATATACTACCTTACATTAACTACTTTAATTTATTTATAGATGTTGAAATGCCATAATTTGCAAATGTATTTATAGAGTCAACTAGATCTGAAACTATCTTATTATCTTCAGATTCAATTTTTAATATATAACATCCTTCGCCACTAATTCTATGGGCTTCTACTATCTCTTTAGTATGTTCAATTAAATATTTCATTTTAGAGTGGTCAGCAGTTTCCATGTATACAGTAATGTAAGCTATGTTATTTATACCAAGTTTTACATTATCAGTATTAATAGTAAAGTTTGTTATAACATCATTTTCTAATAGCTTAGATATTCTCTGACCAACTGCTTGACCAGACATATTTATTTTAGCTCCAATATCTTTATTAGATATTTTGGAGTCTTTTTTTAACTCTTCTATTATTTTTAAATCAATTTCATCTATCATAAGTCCTCGCTTTCATAGTGAAAGCAAAATAAGTAAAGTCTTTCACTAGTTTATGTAAATTGTAGTTCATATTTATTATACTTTAATAGCAATCAATAAACAATTTAAGGAGATGATAATATGAAAAAAGCATTGATATTAATTGATGTACAAAACGATTATTTTGAAGGAGGAAAGTTTCCACTTTGGAATGTAGGTAATACTTTAGATAATATTGTTGAGTCTGTTAAAAAGGCAAAAGAGAATGATATAGAAGTAGTTTTAATTCAGCATGTAGCAGACGAAAATGGACCATTTTTCAATGAGAGTTCAGAGGGAGTTAAGCTACATGAAAAACTTTTAACAGTAGCAGGGGATGCAGAAGTAGTTATTAAAACTAAAGCTGATTCTTTTTATAATACAAATCTAGAAGAGCTACTATCTAGTAAAGGAATAGAAGAATTGTTTGTTGCTGGTATGATGACGCAAAACTGCGTTACACATACAGCTATATCAAAATCAGCTGAAAAGTATAAAGTGTCTATGGTAGCAGATTTATGTACAACAGTGTCAGAACCAATACACTTTATTGGATTAGATGCTGTTACAACTAGAATAGATGTAATAACGAAAGATATGATTAAGTAAAGATGTTGACAAATTAAAATAAAATAGATATACTTGTATATGCAAATAAGGAGGGGTGAAGATGAAAGAACTAAATTGCTGTTTATATTTTACAGCTAGTAAACTTCATAGAGTTATAAATAAAATGGCTGAAGAAGAGTTCTCTGCAATTGGACTTTCTCCAACATATGCATTTGTAATAATGGTAATTAATAACAAGCCAGGTGTGTCTCCATCAGAGATTAGTGATGCTGTAAGTATTAAACCTTCTACGACTACTAGATTTATTGATAAGCTTGTAGATAAAGGATATGTTAAGAGAAGTTTTGAAGGGAAATATTCTTATATATCTTTAACAGAAGAAGGAAAGAAACTTATGCCTGAGATAGACAAATGTTGGGCAAACCTTTATGATAGATATTCTAAAGTTTTAGGGTATGATGAAGGAGATAGAATTACTAAAGAAGTTAATGATATTGCAAATAAGCTAATGTAAAGTTAGCTTTTTGAAAGGATTAAAATTGTATATACAACAAAGGAGTGATAATAGTGGATATTATTTTTAATAGAAGAAGTGTAAGAAGATATATAGACAAGCCAGTTGAAGATGAAAAGATTGATAAGATGCTGAGAGCAGCAATGCAAGCTCCATCAGCAGCTAATCAACAACCTTGGGAATTCATTGTAGTGAAAGATAAAGATATGCTTAAGAGGTTATCAGAAATAAGTCCTTATGCTAAGATGACAGAAAGTGCAGCATTAGCTGTAGTCCTTTTAGGAAATAAGTATAATATGAAGTTTGAAGAGTATTGGCAACAAGATATGGGAGCGGCAACTCAAAACTTGCTTTTAAGTGCAGCTTATCAAGATCTTGGAGCAGTATGGCTTGGAGTCTATCCGGATAAGGATAGAGTAGATTATATAAAAGAATTATTTGATCTACCAGAAAATGTTACAGCTTATGGAATTGTTCCAGTTGGATATCCAGATGGACAAGGTAATAAGTTTGTTGACAGATATGATGAATCAAAAGTTCATTATGAAAAATACTAAAAAGCTAGAAATAGCTTTTTAATATAAAAGAACACTTGTATATACAAATAAAAAGAAAGAGGTTGATTATGAAAAAGAATATTGGCCCAGTTATGGGTTTATATCCAACAGTAGTAGCAGTTGTTGGAACGGAAATAGAAGGTAAAGTCAATTGGATAAACATAGCGCATTTAGGTGTTATGGGAGTAGATACAATGATGCTTAGTATGGCAAAATCACATTACTCAAACATTGGGATTAAAGAAAATAGAACACTTTCAATAAGTTTAGTTAATGAGGAGATGTTAGTTAAAACTGACTATGTAGGAATTGTGTCAGGTAAAAGAGTTGATAAGTCAGATGTCTTTGAATACTTCAAAGGAGAGTTAGAAGGAGCACCACTTATAAATATGGCACCAGTTACTATGGAATGTGAAGTTATAGAAAACTTTGAAACTAGTAGTCACGATAATTTTGTAGTTAAAGCTGTTAATACATATGCTGATGAGGGTGTCTTAAATGAAGAGGGAAAGATAGATTATGAAAAAGTAAAACCAGTACTTTTTGAAATGCCAAATCGACAATATTTAAGCATTGATAAAGCGATAGCTAAATGCTGGGATGAAGGAAAAAAATATAATAATTAAAGGAGAATGAATATGAAAACATTAGTAATAGTAGCACATCCAAATTTTGAAGAATCAAGAGTAAATAAGAGATGGGTGAAAGAATTAGAGAAATATGAGGATATAACAGTAAGAAATTTATCAGAAGTTTATCCAGATGAAGTAATAAATAAAGAAGAGGAACATAAGTTATTACTATCACATGATAGAATAGTATTTCAACATCCTTTCTATTGGTATAATATGCCACCTCTAATGAGAAAATGGCAAGATGTAGTTCTTGAGTATGGATGGGCATTTGGTCCAGGTGGAGATAAGTTAAAGGATAAAGAGTATGTAGTAGCAGTATCAATAGGAGGACCAGAAGTATCATACCAAGCTGGAGGATATAACACATACAGTATTAGTGAATTTTTAAAGCCACAGCAACAAACTGCTAACTTAGCTCAAATGAAGTATTTAGCTCCATTTAAAACTCATAGATCAGTAGTTCTTACAGATGAAGAGTTAGAAAAGTCAGCTAAAGATTATGTAGCGCATATCTTGAATCCTGAACTTGATCCAGAAGTTGCATTAAAAAGAATTAACGCAGAGATGCTAGAACAAGGAAGTACTTTATAATATGCGTGAATCAATTAAAAGAGAGATTAAATCATTTGTTATAGATAAGATTTTTAGAGGATATGATGATTTAGTTGACAATAGGTATTATGAAGAACACATAGTAGATACTTCAAAATTTGTTTTTGAAGGTGAGGAATATATAGGATATGAAGGATTTTCAAGATGGTTTGATAATGTAAAATCTCTTGTTAAACCGACTATGGTCCATAATATATCAAACTTTGACATAAGATTTATAGCTGAAAATAAATACAAAGTAGATTTTGAAGTAGAGTTTAAAGCAGAATTAAATGATGGAACTAAGGTTCATGATTTTGTTAGAGAGAGTTGGGTTTTAAATCATATAGATGATACTTTTGTATTTGAAAGTTATTTGACAGAAAAGATAAGGTAGGGGATTAGATGTTTAGAATATTAATACTTACAGTATTACTACAAAGCTTATCAGTAGGTTGCGGTAAGGGTGAGATAAAAATAGAGCATCCAGAAGAGATAGTTCATAGTATAGATGATGAAAAAGAAAAAGATAAAAAGAACTTAAAAGAGAGCGAAGATGAAGATTTAGATGAAACAGAAAACTTGGTTCAATATAAAAGTGATGAAATCCATAAGGCTGCAAATAGGGGAGACCTAGATATGGTAAAAGAGATTCTCAAGACATCTCCAGATGTTGATATTAGAGACTCATTTGGTGGAACTGCACTTCATACAGCAATGTTTCAGGAAAATATAGAAGTGGTAGAAACGCTTATTGATGCAGGTTATGATGTTAACGCGCAAGGAACATCTAATAAGTATACGCCACTTCATGATGCTGTATGGGCTAATAACATTGATGCAGCTAGATTACTTGTGGAAAGTGGAGCAGATTTATCAATTGAAAATAATGAGGGAGAAACACCATTTGAAAAAGCTGTGTCAGAAGGAAAAACAAAAATTGCAGAGTATTTAAAACAGGCTACCAATTAGGTAGTCTCTTTGCGTTGAATAGAAAAGAAAAACTTGGTAGAATGTATATAATAAAATAGTGGAGGTAGATGATGAAATATAGAAATTTAGCAGGTGAAGATGTAAGTATATTGGGATTTGGAGCTATGAGATTACCACTTTTAGAAGATGGTAGTATTGATAAAGAAGAATCATTTAGACTTTTTAATATGGCACTAGAAGAAGGAATAAACTATTATGATACTGCTTGGCCGTATCATGGTGGAAAGAGTGAAGTAGTGTTAGGCGAATGGGTAGGTACAGTTGATAGAGAAAAGGTTAAACTTGCTAACAAGTTACCAAGTTGGGCTATTACTAGTAAAGAAGATATGCATAAGTATCTAAATTTACAACTTGAAAAAATGAATGTAGAGTATTTTGATTATTATTTAATACATGCACTTAATAGAGGTTACTTTGACAATCTTATGAATAATAATTTAATAGAGTTTATGAATGAAGTGAAAGAAAATGGTAAAGTTAAACATATAGGATTTTCATTCCATGATGAATATGAAGTGTTTGAAGAGATTATAGATTCTTATGATTGGGAGTTCTGCCAAATACAGCTTAATTTCTTAGATGAAGAGTATCAAGCAGGTTTAAAAGGATTGAAGTACGCAGAAGATAGAAATATACCAGTTATTATAATGGAACCTCTAAGAGGTGGAGTACTTGCTAATGCACCAGAAAGTATTGCAAAAATATGGGATGAATCAGATAGAAAAGAGAAACCTGTTAGCTGGGCACTTAAGTATTTATGGGATAAAGAAAATGTAAAAATTGTCTTAAGTGGTATGAATGTTGAAGAACACCTCAAAGAGAATGCTAAAATAGCAGATGAAAGCGAAGTTAATATGCTAACTGAAAAAGATCATGAAATTATAGAAAAGGTAAATAAGAAATATCATGAGAAAATAAAGGTTGACTGTACAGGGTGTAATTACTGCATGCCTTGTCCAGCAGGAGTTAATATCCCTAAGTGTTTTGAACACTACAATAAAAAGTCTATACTAGAGGATAAAAAGTATAATATGTACAGCATATTTATGCCACCTAGTGCAAAAGCTTCAAATTGTGTAGAGTGTGGACTTTGTGAACCTAAATGTCCACAAAACATAAATATTATCGATGAACTTAAGAATGTAGTAAAAGAATTTGGAAATTAAAAGAAGAAGCATTAATATGCTTCTTCTTTTGTGTTATAATTTTTTTATTGGAGGATGATATGAAAAAATTTTTAAAAGATGAACCAACAAGAATACTTTTATTAGTACATAGGTTAACAGGGGTAATACATTATTTTGTTTCAAGTTTTCTAGTTATATACTTTCTCAAAATAACTGATTGGGATATAAGACTTGTAGCACTTAATGGGATAGTAGGAAATATAGTAAACGTCTTGTTTTTCTATATTTTAGGTACAAAGCTTACTAAATCCAATATAACTAAGTTTTATAAAGCAGGAACATTACTAAAAGCTTTATACGCAATTATTATTATATTGTTAGGAGTAAGAGTAAAGGAATATATAGTGCCACTCGGAGCACTATGGGGAATGGCAATGGCTCTATATTGGATACCTAGACATTATATGATATATAGGTTTAATACAGTAGAAAAATCTAAAAAATTCTTTGGGTTAGAAGGAGCATTTGAGAAAATAGAGGGGGTTTTAACACCAATACTAATGGGTGGTATAATATCTTATGCTACAGATGGATATTTAATAGTAGCTTTAATTTTAGGGATTGTAGTGTCAATGGCTTTTATAATATCAAATTATCTTGAATTTGAAGGTGAAGCTATAGAAAATAGTAGTTATTCTAAGATGAAATCATATTTAACTGGAAATGAAATTAAAAATATGAAGAATATTTATATAGCTGATTTTTCAAGAAATATCTCTAGAACATCATTTTCTAAAGTATTTGCAGCATTAGTATATTTAGAATATGGATCAGAGTTTGGACTTGGATCATTTAAAGCAGTTGTTGCTATAAGTCTAGGAGTTCTAAGTTTAATTGTTAGTAAAAGCCTTAAAAGTAAGAATAGAAATCAATTATTGATAATTGCAGGATTAGGCATAGTATTTCCAATGATATTATTACTTTATAATGTTAGTGAGGTAACTTTAATGTTATATAGTATTTTAACTGGAGTAGGTTTTGTAATATTAAATATCATAAAAGGAACTACTATGATGGAAATAGTTAAAAATGATAATTTCAAGAAGTATACACTTGAGAATATAATTGTTAGAGAAGCTGTAATGAATTTTGCTAGAATTATAGGCTATTTAGGACTTCTTATTGTAGGAAATATAAAAGAAAATATATGGGGACTTAAAATGTTCTTTGCATTTATAATATTAACTAATATAGTAACAGTTATTGGTATATATGTATCAGGTAATAATAAAGATAGTGAAGAGTTAATAGCTAATTAAAAGGAATTAAGCTAATGATGGAATATTTTCCGCTAATTAAACAAAAAGCATTCTATGTAGGAGAAGCTATAGAATAATATGATTATTTAAAGAACGCTAAGCGTTCTTTTTTATTTGAACTTAAATAAACTTATGATAAAATTATAATATTAAGATAAAAGGGGAATATTATGAATAGGATAAAAGAACTTTTAAGTGAAGAATATAAAGAAAAGTTAAAAGAGAATGCCTTAAAAAGATTAATAGAATTGAAAGAAGAGTCTATTAATGATGTTATTGAGATATTTGATGTAACAGATAAAAAAGAAATAGAACTATTAAATCATATTGGATTAAAAGTTTCAGATAAAGAACCAAGTGGTTTTTATGGAAATATTATGAGCTTTAATATGACTAAAAATGAAATCGAAATTCATAAATCAAAAGGGGAATATGCGGCAGAAAGAGGAAATTCAACACATGAATGGATACATGTATATAGAAAGATATTGCATAATAAAAGATTGATGACTATATACAATGATGAAATAATAGATAAATTTGTAGCAATTAAGCCAGATGAAAGAAGTGATGAACCAGCAGATGAACTTTTAAAATCAATGCACTTAAAAGAGGGAGATAGTAATATACTATATACTCCTTCAGTAGTGTTTTTAAGAGCTCTTGAGATATTTACAGGCAGAGAGTTAGCTAAAGATATAATAAAAGAAAATATGACACTTGGAATAGTAAAAATAGAATTAGCTAAGCATATGGGTATAGAAAATGCAGAGAGAGCTTATTCAATTTTTGATATTGAATTTGAGAACCCCAATTTATACCATAGTGAAATGAAGAGTTTTGTTAAAGATATGATGAAAGAAAAAGGAATTAAAGAAGAAGAGTGCGAAAGTAGATTTGAAGTATTAATGAAGACCTACTTTGATAAAGACATTAACTTCTTAGATGCTAATATTGTTTCAAAAGCTAGAAATATTTTTGTTATGGAAGACAAAGATGGAAATAAGCACTTTTATAAAATAGACTCAGGTAAAACAGAAAAGTTAAATGTAGAAGATAATACAGTAAATATGGAGAGGTTTGATTATAGATTAATTGATAATGAATTAATAGCATGTAAGAAAGGTACAGAGGAAAGATTATCAATAGATGAAATTTCAGCAATTTTAGAAGAGGAAAGAGAAGATGAGAATCAAACCAATTTGGAAGATTATGCATTAATAAATGAGTATTTAGCCTATAAATTTGAATTAGGTGAAGAAAAGCAATATATAAGTGAATATTTAAAAGATGCTCATACAAAAGTTGTAGGATTTAATGATTTTAGTGATTATCAAAAAGTTACATTTTTTGAAAAAGAAGTAGATTTAATAATCAGTCATGAAGAAAAAGCTAAAAAGATAATTAAAAAAGCTCAAAGTGAAATTTTAAGAAGTGTTGAGCTTGATATATTTGATAGAGCTGATTCAGTGGTTGAATCAATTTTAAATGCTCAAGAAGTAGAAATAGAGAAAATGATTTTAAATAAAATAAGAAACTCTAATAGAAAAGCCTTAGAGTATATGACTATAAATACAGAAAATATAATTGGAGAGATAAAAGAGTCATATTTAAATGCGCTAGATGAAAGAAATAAAGCAAAAGAAGAAGAGGTTTTAGCGAAAGTCGAAAGAAAAGCAAAGATTGATGAGAAAATAGAAGAGCAAAATAAATTTAAATATAGAGTATATAGAAAGTTATATGAGATGAAAGGTATAAGCAAAATTGCAAAATTCATAAAAGAAGAAATACTAAATGATAGAGATGAAGTGCTAGATAATGAAGATATGCTTAAACTTGTATCAAAATCAGATTATTATGGAGATGATTTAGAATATATAAGTGATATATCAAAATCTATTAGTAAAGTTACGGTAGATATTCTTGGAGCAGAAGCAGAAATAGATAAAAGCGACTGTGAGTTAAAGACTATTGAGGTTAGTAAAGATAGAGTTGTTGAAAAAGGTGAATATGGTTTAGCAAGTTAATTTATTCAAAATATGTAATAAAAGGAACGCGATGCGTTCTTTTTTGATATAATAATATTTAGAATAATTTTAAGGAGTAGATTATGATATTAGATTTACATATGCACAGTAAATACTCAGTTAACGATGGAGTAGATGAAATAGATTATATGCTTGAAAAAGCAGATAAACTTGGAATAACACATATATCAATAACTGATCATGATAGTGTAAAAGCTTATAAGGAGATAAGTGAAAAAGAAAAAAATTATAAGGTTAAAGTCATAAGAGGAGTAGAACTTAAAACAACCCTGCTTGGTGGAAGTGTAGATATACTAGCTTATAATATTGATATAGATATAATAGATGAATTTTTAAGTAAAACTGAAACGTCTAATGAAATGATAGATATGCTTCAAATGGTTATGGAGTTTTTATCAAATAAATGTGATGAAAAGAATATTAAATACAACAAAGAAGTATTTGATAATCCAACTGTAGGAATGTATGAGTCAGATATATTTTGGGATGAAGTAAGTAAATATGAAGAAAACAAGAAAATATTAACTAGAGAATTTGGAACAGGTAAGCCCAAGCTATTTAGAGAACACTTATCAAATCCGGATAGTGACTGGTTCTTTGAACCTTATACAGATAGAAGAAAAGTAGAAGATATAGTTAAATTAGTTAAAGATGCTGGTGGGTTAAGCTTTTTAGCACATCCTTTTGAATATGGGAGAAAAGATAATGAAGCTTTGTTGAATGAAGCTAAAAGACTAGGAATAAATGGTATAGAGTGTTACCATATGTCTGCTAATGAAGATGAACAAAATTACCTAGAAAAATATGCATTAAGTAACAATATGCTTATATCAGGTGGCTCTGATTATCATAATCATGAAGCAAGAAAACACATGATAACAGATTTAAATTTTGAAGTGAAAAAAGAATATATAAAAAAATGGTTATAGGAGATTAAATGATTATATATATAACAATACTAGCAGTTTTGCTAGGATCAGCTCAAGCAACATCGCAAGAACACACTATAAGAAAATATGGTTCAAATACACATTTAGTTATTAAATTTTTTATGGTAGGGATATTTAGTTTGCTAATTAGTATGATACAAGAATTTATAAGTGGTTCAAATTATTTAAATATGTTTTATATAGAGCCAACTATTTATAGCTTTGCATATATATTATTAGCAGTAATAATAATGCTAATAACATCTACTATATACAATAAAATGATAGAGAAGAGCGTATCTATATACCTAGTTAAGTTGATTATTAAGTTGGTTATATTAATTACACTATGTATAGAAATTTTTAATAACACAATTACACTTAATATATTCAATGTTTTAGGTATAATTATATTTATAGTAGGATATATATTATTATTTACAAACAAAGAAGAATTTAAATGTAAAATATCAAATGTTGGATTAATTTTAGTACCGATTTTACTACTTTTAAAAGTAGCACTACCATATATTGAAAGATATATACTAGTAAATGATTATACAAATATAACAACACTAGTAGCTATTCAGAATATATCTATAGCTGCAGTATACTTTATAATCTTCGGAGTGAGATTTAAGATTACAAAAGATATGTTTAAAGAATACTTCTTTCAATCATTGTTTTGTGCAATGTCAGTAGTATTATTTAAGGTTGTTTTGAAAGAATCAGTTGTTATGTATGTAATATCTAACTCTTTAGTAATTATAGGAATAATGTTATTTTCAAAGGTATTTTTAAAAAAGAAAATAAGTATAAAAGAGTATTGGATTATATTATGTATTCTTATAGGATATGTGATGATAAATATAAATTGATAAATGAGGAGAGTTAATTATGGAATATGTAGATATTTTAAATGAAAATGGGATTTTAACAGGTGAAGTATTACCTAAGAAGGAAGCACATAGATTAGGTCTATGGCATAAAGCAGTTCATATATTTATAGTTAATAATAATGATGAACTACTTATACAAAAGAGGGCAAGTGATAAAGACTTTTATCCTAATGTATGGGATTTATCAGCAGCAGGACATATATCAGCTGATGAGACGTCGCTTATTTCTGCTATTAGAGAAATTGAAGAAGAGATTGGTATTTCAGTTAAAGAAGAAGAATTGAAATATTTGTTCACAATTAGAGAAGAACACATATATGAAGATATAAATAACAAAGAGTTTCTAGATGTGTTTTTTATAAAGAAGAATATTGATAGTAATAATTTAAAGTTGCAAGTAGAAGAAGTTGCAGATGCTAAATTTATATCAATAGAAGAATTTGAAACTTTAGTGAAAAAGAAAGATACAAGTATATTTCCACATTATGAAGAATTTCAAATGTTTATAGATCTATATAGAAAAATGTAGTGGGAGGAATAACTATGCCTATGTGGAATCCTTGGAGAGGGTGTAAAAGAGTAAGTGAAGGGTGTAAATATTGCTATATACATAAAGGTGATTATAAAAAAGGAATAAATACTGAGAATATTATTAAAACAGATGATTTCTATAAGCCAATTGAGAAACTTAAAAATGGAAGTTATAAAATTAAAAAAGGAATAGTCTATGTTTGCTTCTCAAGTGATTTCTTTATTGAGGAAGCAGATGAGTGGAGAAAAGAGTGCTGGAAAATGATAAAAGAAAGGTCTGATTTAACATTTTTGTTTTTAACAAAGAGAATAACTAGATTTTATGATTGTATTCCTGAAGATTGGAATGAAGGTTATGATAATGTAGTCATATGCACTACGGTTGAAAACCAAAAAAATGCAGATGAAAGATTATCATTTTTTTCTAAGTTACCTATTAGACATAAGTGCATAACAGCACAACCATTATTAGAAAATATTAATATAGAAAAGTATTTGGATGATATAGAGATTGTAGTTGTAGGCGGAGAATCAGATTATAATGCAAGACCACTTAATTATGACTGGGTATTAAATATCAGAAAGCAATGTATTAATAAAAATGTTGAATTTGAATTTAGACAAGCAGGAACATATTTTATTGAAGATGATAAGATGACTAAGTTGAGTGTGAGAGAATTAATGAAAGTAGCAAGAGAGAAAAATATAAATTATAAGAGTAAGTAGAGGAGTGTTATATATGAATAAAATGGGAATATGTCTAATATTTGTAATAATATTAGTGATAACTAATGTATATACAATATTTAAGGCAAAAGAATTAGAAGAAGTTGTTTGGGCACTAGAAACTAAACAAATTGCAGCAATGCTTGAAGATCATGAGCATGATGAATCTTGTGGTCACTTGCATGCGGATGAAAGGATGCATAACCAGAGAGTTGTAGATTATTCAAATGGTATTATTAAGTTTATAGAATCAGAAAAAGAAGATGATTATCAAACACTAACATTAGTTGGTTATAATACAGAATTTTATGATGACCAATATAAAGTAGTTGATTATTCAGGAGAAAAGCCAGCAAATGTTAAGTTAAGAGTTTTTGGAACCTTATATAACTTGAGATTAAGTAATATAAAATGGGATGAAAATTATAAGACTTTTAAAGAATTTGAAGAAGCGGATAATATATTTAAGATAGAAGAGGTAACAAATACAGATGTAGTATTTAATTCAATATTAGCAGAGGGAATACCAAATGAAGCTATTATATGGGAAGATGAAGATGGAAATGAATTTAGATATCTTTTAGGTTATGATGGTTATGGTTTTGCAAATGAAGTAATTATATGTAGTGAATATGATAAATAGGTATAAAATAAATAGAAATATTTGTAGGTAGATAGTGATAATGAAGCAGAAGAGAAAGAAAATAAGATTAGAATATAGGAGTTAGGATTATGAATAAGAATTTATTAGTTAATGAAGTGTCTAAATTACTTGGAATATCAAGTCATACAATAAGGTATTATGACAAAGAAGGGTTAATCAAGCTTAAGCTAAATGAAAGATCTGGATATAGAGAGTTTGATATGAATGATATAATAAATTTACTTAATGTAATAATCTTAAGAGAAAGTGAAATATCTATTAGAGATATAAAATCATTAACACAAAACTATTCAAGTGATGAATATGAAAGGTTATTAAAATCAGCAAATGAAAAATTAGATATGGAGCTTATGAAAATTAAAGCTAAGAAACAAATAGTTGAAAATACAATAGGGCTATTAAAAGGAAAAAGTGATGAATTTAAAATTGTAGAACGAGACAAATCACATTATGACTTCATAAAAAGCTGTAAATATGATGAAAACCTTAGCTCAAGAGAGTTTTATGATATAGCATTAGAAAAAGGAATAAAAGATATAAAATATAAGGAAATATTGTATAAATTAAAAGATGAAGATATGGAAGTCTTAATAGTGGCAAACATTGAAACAGATTATTCAATAGATTCAGGGAGTTATTTAGAATATACGAAAAGAGTTTTAGATGAGGCTGAAATAGATACTGCTATTGGAGAGTATTATAATTATGCAAAGGGAAATGAAATACCCATAAATAATGATTTATGGATGACAATTGATCCCCATGCTATGTTATCAGCAGATGGAGGGTATTATATTAGACTCTTCTCTAAGATAAAAAGTTGACATTAGAGTAACTCTAAGGTGTAGAGTATAATTATTATGACATTAGGAGGATGCTATGAAAAAATATATTAGAGAAGAAAAAAATGAAAGACTTAGAGTTTGTCTTATAAAGGCAAGTGCAAAAAGTGGATTCAGCGAGTATAAGAAAGCTATGTTAGGATTACCGCAGAACATATTTTCAGTTGCTGCATGTACACCAGATGATGTTAGTATACAAATGGTAGATGAGACTGTGGGAGTTAAAGTAGACTGGAATACAGGTGCTGATATAGTAGTTGTAATGTTTCATACACCAGATGCTATAAGAGGATATGAAATAGCTGATAAATTTAGAGAAAAAGGTAAAACAGTTATACTAGGCGGACTTCATCCATCGTTCTTAGTAGAAGAAGCTCTTGAGCATGCCGATACTGTTATTATTGGTGAAAGTGAAGGAATATGGGAAGAGCTATTAGAAGATTACGAAAAGGGAAAGTTAAAACGAACATATAAAAGAGATAGTTTGCTTAATCTAAGTGAACTTAAGCCTTATCCGACAGATATATTACCTACTGAGTTATATGAGCATTCTTGGACTGTATCCGTATCAAGAGGTTGCCCAAATAAATGTGCATACTGTACGGTACATAAATTTTTCCCTACGTATAGAAAAAGACCAATAGAAGATATTGTGGAGGAAATTAAAAATGCTCCTACAGATTTTATAGAATTAAAGGCTGATAATCTTACGGTAGATAGAAATTATTGTTTAGAATTGTTTAAGGCATTAGAACCTTTAAATATAGTATGGATGACAGCATTAGAGGCAGGCTTTGCAGAAGATAAGGAACTTGTAGAAGCTGCTGCAAAAAGTGGATTAAGAAATATACTTTTAGGTATAGAAACACCATCTAGAGAAGTTCTTAAGGATAACAATAAAGGTTTCTTAGATTTAACAAAGTTAAAGGAAAATATTGATTTTTTACATTCATTTGATATTGAAATAGATTCTGCTATGTTATTTGGATTTGATGGACATGATAAAGATATATTTAAAGAAACATTAGAGTTTGCATTAGATATAAATATAGATATTACACATGGAGTTGTACCAATACCATTTCCAGGAACAGAGCTATATAAAAAGATGGACGAAAGTGGTAGATTAACAACAAAAGACTGGTCTAAATATGATGGGTCTTGGCTAGTATTTAAGCATGATAACTTTACAGTAAATAGTATATATGAAGGAATAATGTGGTATGAGGAAGAATTTAACAAAAGACATATAAAAAGAGAATTTAAGTGGCACAAAAGATGGGATAACAAAGATTTTAGTTATGAAAAGTCAACTGAGGGATATAACTTAGGTGGGGTAGGTAAAAAAAAGAATAAAGTTCCTAAGAATATTAAGTGGAAAACCATAATGGCATTAGTTATGATATTCAGTGGAATAATATTTAACATCAATTTTATATTTGGAATATTATATGTATTGTGGGCGATTCTTGATATAAAGACTGGAAACGCATATGTTATAGAGAATATAGAAAAAAGAGAAAACCCAATATTATTCTGGTTAATAGTAATTACATGGTTAACATCAGGATTATATGTATTATTAAGTGATTTGCTTATGATTATGTAGTAAAAGAAATATGAATAAAAAAATAGAGGTGATTTAAGTGAAAATAATTAAGTACCCACATTCATGTGTAATGATAGAAACTAAAGGTAAAAGAATATTAATAGATCCAGGTAACATAGGGTATAAAGATGAGTATTTTGATGAGTGGAATAATGTAGATGTTATTTTAGTAACGCATAAGCATGGGGACCATTGTCATAAGGAAATATTAAAAGAATTAGATGTAAAGATATATTCTACTAAGGAAGTAGCAGATAGTGCTACTGAACTTAATATAGATATAGCAAAATTGGGAGATACAATTCATATTGGTAATGTGAAAGTAGAAGTAGTAGATGCACAGCATGGATACCTTCCAGTTATGAAGGGGAGATATCCTAAAGAAGCAGTTGGTTATATTATAGATGATGGGAACAAAAGACTTTATCATACAGGAGACACAATATGCTTTGAAAATGATTATAAGGCTGACATACTTCTTATAGGTGTTTCAGGAAGAGTAACAACAACGGCGTTTGAAGCTTCAGAGTTTGCTAAAGCAGTAGGTGCTGAAATTGTTATTCCTATACATATGGAAAGTCCTAAACATCCAGTTAATGCTAAGGATATCGAAGAAACATTTGAAAGAGAAAATATTAATTATAAAGCACTAAGTACTGGTGAAGTTTATGAAGCATAATATGAAACTTCATCCAGAATACTTCAATGAAATTAAATCTGGAGAAAGAGATCTAGAGTATAGACTAAATGATGAGAAGAGAAGAAAGTTAGAATTAGGAGATGTAATAATATTCAAGAACTCTAAGAATCTAGAAGATACATTTGAAGTTAGAGTGGTGGGACTACTCAAATATGAGAATTTCTTTGATATGTTTGATGACCTATATGAAAGACACTTTAAAGGTAAATATAATAATATGTATAAGTCATCTGAAGAAGTAGCTGAATCTATGAAAGAGATATACAAAGAAGAAGATATTCTTAAGTATGGAGGATTAGCAATTAAATTTAAATTAATTTAACATCATTACATATGGTGTTATTTTTTTATAATGAAATGCTCTATTAAAATAATATAATATGGAAATAATACAGTATAAGTAAGTTATGTAGAAGGATTTATTCATTAATAATAATATGAGAAGGGAATGACTCTTTGTCATTCTAAATTTATTATAGGGGTGAATAAAATGAAAGATGTTACGAAGTATGGTGAAGAGATTTTTGAAAGTATTAAGCATGTCAATGAATATGGTATTGAGTTTTGGTATGCAAGAGAGTTACAAAAGGTATTGGAATATGGGGAATGGAGGAATTTAGAAAAAGTTATTGAAAAATCTAAGTCAGCTTGTAGAGGTAGTGGAAATAAAGAGGGTGACCATTTTGTTGACGTCAACAAAATGGTTCAAATAGGATCAGAAACAAAGAGAAAAATAAGAGATATTATGCTAACAAGATATGCATGTTATTTGATAGTTCAAAACTCTGATCCAAGAAAAGAAGTTATAGCATTAGGACAAACATACTTTGCTATGCAGACAAGAAAAATAGAGCTACTAGATAAGGAGTTAGAGCTTGAGGAAGATAGAAAAAGAATAGCTATTAGAAATGAGCTTAAAGAACATAACAAAAGATTAGTAGCAGCTGCTAAAAGTGCAGGAATAGAAACAAGGTTTGAATATGGGACTTTTCAAAACTTTGGATATAGAGGTCTTTATGGGGTTTAGATGCAAAAGACATACATAAATTAAAGGGACTAAAAAAGTCAGAGAGAATACTTGATCATATGGGTAGTACGGAATTAGCAGCAAACCTATTTAGAGCTACTCAAACAGAAGACAAAATAAGAAGAGAAAATATAAAAGGAAAGAAAGAAGCAAATGATGCTCATTTTGAAGTAGGAGCTAAAGTTAGAGATGCAATAAAAAATATAGGTGGAGATATGCCAGAAGATCTAGAAATCCCTAAAGATAGTATTAAGGAACTTGAGAGAAAAGATAAAGTGAGATTAGACTAATATTAAACACAAATTTGATTTCGTGCACAGTTTTTGATGAAATGTAAGTACGAAAACGAGGTATTAATATGAAGAAGTATGAACTTATTTTAGATTTAGAGATAAAAAATGTTGGATGATATAATTTTAAAATAATATTGTATATATATAAATGTTGAGGTAAAATAATAGAAATGGGAAATAACATAATTAAGTGCATAAAAATATTAATAATAGAAAGGCAATGTAAAGAGCTTTTCTATTTTTATATATAAAAATAAAATTTGAGGTGATAAAATGCTAACAAAAGAAATGATAGTAAAAAAGCTCAAAGGATTAAACCTAGACACCAGTCAGTACATGTTAAGAGCAGGCACTGCAATGGTAATGCTAGGGATTAAAGAAAGTACAAATGACATTGATATGGGAGCTACAAAAAGTTACTTTAGAGAATTAGTTGAGAAATATAATGTAGAACCAGAATTTATGACAGAAGACTATAGAATAGAAATAGAAGATGGAATAGAAATATATGAAGAATGGATAGAAGAAAAAGCAGTAATTATAGATGGTATAGCAGTTGCTACTCCAGAAGCTATTATAGAATTCAAAAGAGGAATGGGAAGAGAAAAAGATTTAAGAGATATAAAAGTTATAGAAAGGTTTATAGAAGAAAATAAATATGAAGAAGTAGAGATGGATTATAATAGTGATTTATACAATAAAATACTAAATGATAAATATATACTAGACCTTTATGAAGATGTTAAAAGTTTTGAGAGTAAAGATCCAAACGGATGGGCTTATCATGATTTAAGTCATATATTAAATGTAGTTAAGCTAGTTGAAGAAATATTAGAAGAACAGGGGTATAGGAAAGAGTATATAGAAGAAGCAAAGGTAGCCTCTCTACTTCATGATCTAGGGTGCGTAACAGGTAAAGAAGATCATGCTGTAAGAAGCGCTGAACTTGCTAAGAAGTATCTGATTGATAATAATATAAATTTAAAATATGAAGCAGATGTATTAGATGCTATAAAAAATCACAGTGATGGATTTGAGACAGAAAATCCAATGAGAATAGCTCTTATCTTTGCGGATAAACTAGATATAAAGAAAGATAGGTTATCAGAAAAAGGTTTAGAGATAGAAGGACTTAAGGAGACAAGATTTATAAATGATATAAACATACATATAAATATGGATGATGTAATAGTTGAAATAGATGCAGATAAAAATATAGATTTAGTATCCTTAGGTAACTATTATTTTATGCCAAAATTATTTAGAGCTATTGAAGCATTTTCAAGTAGTATATGTAAGTCTTTTAAAGTATATATGAATAATAAAGAATGGAACATAGAATATTAAGTAGGTGATTAAATGAATTATATAGATTTGTTAAATGATGAAAGGGTTATAGAGATCTATAAAACTATAGACGAGGATAACCCTTATCCTATAAGCCATGGGATGAAGCATATAAATACAGTAGTAAGTAACGTGGAAAAACTCGTAAAAATGTTTGAGTTAGAGGAAGTAGACAAAGAAAATCTACTAATTGCATCAGTTCTTCATGATGTTGGGAGATTAACTGATAGAGATAATCATGCAGTTGCTGGAGAGGCGTTAATAAGAGAGCTTTTAGGAGATTCATTAGATAATAATCGTATTGATGAGATTGTTAGAATAATAGCTAACCATGGAGTTAATGAAGAGAATGATAGCAAGGATTTTTTGTCAAAGTTATTAATATTTGCAGATAAGATGGATTTTTCAAAGAAAAGGTTAATTGATGATTATACAAAGAGATATAGTAATAAAATATATGAAAAGATAGATGATGTAGTAATAGATAAAATAGATGAGGGAATAATAGTTGGTGTTTTTATAAGTAATAAAGATGATGTTGAAGCAATTGAAGATCATAAGATATATATTAAAGTCAATAAAGCTATAGATATTTTAAGTAAACACTTGGGTAAAGATGTTAGAATAGAATATAAGTATTAGGGAGAGAATATGGATATAAACAAATTAAGATGTGCTTGTTATAACTCTTGGGATGAAAAAACGTGTTATGACGGAGTATTAGATAGATGGAATGAAAATAATAAAGAATTGGGACACTGTGCTATAACTAGTATGGTAGTAAATGATTATATAGGTGGAAATATTATAAAAGCAGTAGTTAAAGATGAAGAAGATGCTCATTATTTTAATGAAGTAGATGAGAATATAATTGACTTAACTATTGAGCAGTATAATTATAGTCCTATATATGAACTTACTAAAATCAAGACTAAAGCTGACTTATTAAAAAATGAAAATACTAAGAAGAGATATGAAATTCTAAGTGAAAGAGTAAAACTATTTTTAAATAAGATGGATAAAGTAGATAAAGGTGTTATGAATTGTAACAGATGCGGAAGTATGGTAGAAAACTTTACACATCATACGACTATATATTATGGGAGAGATACAGACATATTGTTAGTTGGAGAGGCACCAGCTAATAATGGATGGAGAAAGAGTGGTAAGTGTTGGTATGGGGATAATGGAAAAATAACTGGTACAGGAAGAATTTTAGAGAAACTTCTTAATGACATTAATAGAAACTTAGAGGATATTTCATTTGTAGAAGCTATAAAGTGCTTTCCACCTAATAGGAGTAATCTTAAAAGGTGTAAAGACAACTGTTATGATTATTTATTAGATCAAATAAAGATATTGAAGCCTAAAGTTATAGTTCCGCTTGGAGATACTGCAACTAAGAGTTTACTTAAAGACGTAAAATATAAAAAGTTTGGAGAAGTCGTAGGAGTAGAACATGAACTGAATATAAATGATATTAAATACAAGGTTATACCTATATATCATCCGTCACCTATATCACCAGTTAGTTACAGTGGAAATGTTGCCATATTTGAAAAAATAAAAGAGGTATCAAATGAAGTTTGATGATTTAATCTTAGAAAAACTTGCAGATTTAGAACATTCAAGATGGTCCAAATGGCAAAAATATCTACATAGCAAGTGTGTTAAGAATGAAGATGGAAGTTTGACAATTCCAAAAGAACTAGTAGAAAGATGGGAAAGACAAATAGAAACTAGTTATAATGAACTAACTGAGAAAGAAAAAGAGAGTGATAGGCGACAAGTGAGAAATACTATAAATTTGTTAAGGGAGTATGAATGTTGAAGGTATTAACAATAATAGAACCATGGGCAACACTTATAGCTAAAAAGAAGAAGTTTATAGAGACTAGAAGTTGGAAGACATCATATAGAGGAGAGTTATATATACACGCAAGTAAAAAGAAAATAGATATGAAATATCCTGCAATGGATAAGTTGCTAGAGCTCATACCTAATGATGAAATGGGATATGGCAAGATAATTTGCAAATGTAATTTAGTTGATTGTGTATATATGGATGAAAAATTTATTGAAGAAATTAAAAAGAATGAACAAGAGTATTTATGTGGTGGTTATAGTGAAGGCAGATATGCATGGGTATTAGCGAATATAGAGGTGCTTAAAAATCCAATAGAGGCAAAAGGAAATCTTCGTATTTGGAACCATCGATAAAAATGTGCGAATTATCTGAAAATTATTGAAAAACAATCTAAAATTTGATATAATCATTGTTATTGAAGATAATAAAGTAAGGGGTGGAGCTAATGACTGATATAAAATATATTCTTAGTAAAGATTATGTTGAGAAAATGAAATCTGAAGCAGAAAAAGAGCTGAAGACATTTAAAGATACTAGCGTAGAAAAAATTATTGATGAATATGATATAGATGATGAATTTGCTATAAAATTTTTAAGAGATATAAAATGTATAGTTTCAAAGTTTCCATCATTAAAGTTTGCAGGAACAGAAATGTATTATCTTAACAAAGAAATTGTATTAGAGCAGATGAAAGGAATATATTCAGTAGAAAAAGAAAGTGTAGCTCATGAGACATTACATGGATACATGGACTATATAGAAGTTTCTTTAGGTAAAAGAAAACCATATTCTTTTGAAAAAAATAATATGGTAGAAGCAGCAGTAGAACTTGGAGCATCAAAATTGTTATCAACGGATATGCAATTAGTTAAATATAGACCGGGTGTTAAATTTTTAAGAGGATTAGAATGTATTACTGGTTATAATATATCAAGAGATATTATTAAAAATAGCTTAGAGTTAGATGACATTAGAGTCATTTTGAGTAAAAAACTGGGCGAATCAATAGCTGAAAAAGCTACAGCAGTTTTAGGTATGGGATATAATGATAGTGAAAAGTATATGAAAGAATCAACAAAAATTCTTGTGAATATGTTAAAGGACAAAGGAATTAAGGATGAAGAGATTGAAGGTAAATTAGATGTACTTGAAAATACATACTTTGACAAGGAGCAGAACTTTTTGACATCTAAAGTTTTGTCAAAATCTGAGGATGGCTTAACCGCTGTTGAAGACGCAGAGGGCAAAGTTGTATATTATAAATCTAATTCAACAAAAAATATTAAATTAGAAATTAATGAAGGCAAGATTGTAGATGGAGATTATTTAATTAGTTTTAAAGATGGGGATTGGTGCTATTATTTTAAAGAAACAGGAAAGCAACTTACATCTACTGAGGTTTTAGAAAAGCAAATTTTAGAAATAAAAAGCAAAACAGATAGATATAAAATTAGCGAGACTTTAGTAGAAAAATATTTAGAAAACAAAGATGAGTCAGATAGGGAATATAGAAATCAATTAATAAGCATTTTAGATACTGAATCAGCAGAGGCATTATTAAATGAGAATATATATAAGAAAATAGATACTAAGCTTAGAGGTATAAAATGTGAAGAAGTAAAAGTTAGAAAAAATGTAACAGATATAGCACATCAACTTACTGGGTATGAACTAATGGATGATATGGAGTTTGCAGATTCATTAATATACAGTGAAATATTAAGTGAAAATGAAAAAGTTGTAGATATAATTATAAAAAATGCAAGAACTTTGGGGATGGATACTTTAAGTTATATGAAATATGAAGAAGAGAGAGTTATTAAATTATTAAAAAATAATATAACTACCGAAGTATGTGATAAAAGAGAACGTATGAAAATTGAAAATGATAGAAAACAAAAAGAAAGAGAAGAGTTAAAGCCAATTATAGACAATTACTGGTCACCTAGTGGATTTGTCTATAGAAAAATATTAGAGGTTCCTATATTGGGTAAAATGCTTGGATTTGTGAGTGGAAAAATAATGAAAAACGATAAACCTCTATCAGTAGATGAAATCAATGAAGTTGAGAGAAAATATAATGAGAGTAGATTAATTTTAAGTATAAATAAGGATGCAGAAGTCTGTATGGAACTTATGTTAGAAAAATTGGAAACAACTAATGTTAACTTACCACAAACGGCTTATAACATTGAGATAGAAGAGGAAGGCAGATTCATGATAGAAGAAGAGGAAAAATTATTTGAAGACTCTTTAGTAAGTTAATATTAAAGTAAATATATAATTATTAAATAGCTTGCATATGCAAGCTATTTTTATGTTAAAATTACTATAGTATTTAATATGGAGGAAGAGAATGAAGATTGCATACTTTGGATATGACTTTTTTGATAATTGTTTAGAATATTTAATAGGCACAGAGCATGAGATTAAGTGGCTATTCACTTTTGATTGCGATAATGAGTATAACTTTAATACTAGAGTTATAGAACTAGCTAATGAAAATAATATTGAAATAGTAAAGAGGAAAGTTACAGAAGAAGATATCAAGGTCTTAAAGATAGCGGATGTGACATTATTATATCAGCTGCATATCCATATAGGATACCAGTTGGATATGTAGAAGGAATAAACATTCATCCTACATATTTACCAGAAGGCAGAGGAGTATGGCCACTTCCACACATAATATTAAAAGAATTAAAAGAATCAGGTGTTACAATACATAAGTTAGATAAAGAATTTGACACAGGTGATATACTAGTAAGAAATAAATTTACTGTTAGTAGAGACGAGACTATACAAACTCTAACAACTAAGATAAGAAAAGAAGCATTGGAGTTGCTTAAAGAAGTAATAGATATGGGTGCGGAAAATGTTGTAAGGATTCCTCAAGGGAAAGGAAGTTATTGGCCAAGTTTAACAGATGAAGATTGGACTATAAATTTTAACATGAGTGTTAAAGATATTGATAAGGTAGTTAGAGCTTTTGGTAATTTTGAAACAGTTGCTTATATAGAGGGTAAGGAAATTTGGATAAGAGAAGTCAAAACTTGGAAAGAAAATCATAGTCATAAGATAGGGTCTATAGTAGATCTTAATAAGATGATTATTGCAGCTAAGGATGGATTCGTGAAGTTAGTTGACTATGAGATAGCTAAGGAGGTAAATGATGAAATATAAAATTAAAGAAGTAGAAAAAATAACAGGTATTAGTGCTTATACCATAAGGTATTATGAAAAGGAAGGAATATTACCACCAATAGATAGAGATGAAAATGGTGTGAGAATGTTTAATGACGATAACCTTTATTGGTTAGATCTAGTTACATGTTTTAAAAATACAGATATGCCAGTTAAAGATATAAAAGAGATAGTAAGATTAAGTCAGATTGGTGATGCTACTATTGAGGAAAGAAAAGAGATACTAAAAGGACATAGAAAAACAATAGAAAATCAAATAAAAGAACTTAAAAATAGTCTTAAGAAGATAGATAAAAAGATTGATTTTTATGAGGGAACAGGAGAGTGTTAAAACTTTCCTGTTTTTTTATTAAATAAATTTGACTTAGAGTTAACTCTAGGGTTTATAGTATAAAAGAATTAAAAAAAGGGAGGAATTAATATGAAAAAATTAATAGTAATAACAGGAGCAAGTTCAGGGTTTGGAATGGAACTTGCAAAAGAATTTGGGAAAGAAGGATATCCTATGCTTCTTCTTGCAAGAGAAGTAGAACCTATGGAAGCTTTAAATATTGAGAGTGCTATTTGTAAAAAAGTTGATGTAACAAATAGGGAAGAATTTGAAAGTGCAGTTAGGGAAGCAGAGGAGAAGTATGGTAAGGCTGATTTAATTGTTAATAACGCTGGAATAATGCTTTTAGGAGATTTAGCTAACCAAGATCCAGTAGAATGGAAAAAGATGTTAGATGTTAATGTATTAGGTGTTATGAATGGTATGCAAATTGTTATGGAAGATATGAAAGAGAGAAGAACAGGAACAATTATAAACCTTTCATCTATAGCAGGACTAAAGGCATTCCCTAATCATGCAGCATATTGTGCAAGCAAGTATGGAGTAACAGGACTTACTGAAGTTGTAAGAGGAGAGTTATCATCATATAACGTGAGAGTGTTATCTATATGTCCAGGTGCAGTTAGCACAGGACTTCTTGGACATACTACTAATCAAAGCATAATTGATGGATACAATGAGTGGAAAGAATCAATTGGCGCTACAAACATCAAAGCTAATGACATAGCTAAGACAATTAAGTATGCGTATGATTTACCACAAGCAGTATCACTGAGAGAAATTATAATAACAGATACTATGCAAGATGCATAAAAATATGCAAATATTGAAAGTGTTATATTTAATAATAAAACGCTTTCTTTTTTTACATTATTATAAAAATAAGACACTTAAGAAAAAATATTTGTGAAAATTAGGTATAAGTTATCTCTCTATGTATAATTACCTTAGTAGCTACTAATAAAATAAGGGAGTTTAATATGGAGTTTAAGGAAAGTGAATATTTAGAGCTTAAAAGAGAAGTGACTGATGATTTAGCAAAAGAAATAATAGCTTTTGCTAATACTAATGGTGGCAAAATTTACATTGGTATAGATGATAACGGGAAAGTAATAGGTGTTAGTAAACCAGACTTAGTTTCACAGAAAGTTTCTAATATAATAACAGATTCTATTGATCCGGATTTAATGAGTAGTATAAATATTGAAAACTTAAGAATAGAAGGTAAAGAGATAATAGTTATTAAAATACTTGAAGGTGAAGATAAACCTTATGCTATTAGAAGTAAAGGTCTATCTTCAGATGGTGTATACGTGAGGATAGGAACAACTAAGAAACAAGCATCTAGAGAATTAATAAGAAGGATGATATTTGATAGTAGTGGCATTAGTTATGAAAGTATAAAATCCAGAGAGCAAAAGCTTACATTTAACTATCTTGAGAAAAAATTTAGGGATAAAAACATGGATTATAAGTTTGATGTATTAGGACTAAAAAATGATGATGGAGAATACAACTTTGCGGGATATTTGTTCTCAGATCAAAATACATATGACTTAAAATGTGCTACATATGAAGGCTTAACTAAGGTAATATTCAGAGACAGAGAAATATGTGAAGGTAGTCTTTTAGAAAGCTTAGATAAGGCACTATTGTATGCTAAATATCACAATATGACTCGTGGAGTTATAACAAGCAATCCTCAGAGAATAGACCAACAAGATTATCCAGGTGATTCTATTAGGGAAGCTTTAATAAATGGAGTTATACATAAAGATTATTATATGAATGGATCCACTAGATTAGAGTTCTTTGATGATAGGGTTGAAATAACGTCGATGGGTGGTCTTAAGAAAGGTATGACAAAAGATGATATGTTAAATGGTATAACTTCTTATAGAAATCCTATAATAATGAGAATACTTCATATACTAGAGTATATAGAGCATTATGGAACCGGGATCTTAAGAATAAAAGAAGCATACGATAAGTTTGATAATAAACCAGAATTTGATACAGGAAAAAACTATGTTAGAGCCACTCTTTATAATACCAATTACTATCAACCAGTAAAAAGAGAAGAAACAATAACTATTACTAATGTATTTGATATACCTAAGGGGTTAACAGATCAAGAAGTTATTATATATAAGTATATAATAGAGCATGAAAGCATAACTAGGAAAGAGGTAGAAAGTTTATTAGACGTAAAAAATACTAGAGCAAAAAATATATTAAAAAGTTTGATGGATAAGCAAATAATAGTAAAAGTTGGGGTTAATAAAAGTATTAAATATGTAATAGATAGCTTGAGGTGACCGCAAAATGACCGCAAAGTGACCTCAAACTGCAAGCAAAATACTCGAAACATATAACTAATAAGACTAAAAACAAGTAAACTCTACATTTTTGTAGAGTTTATTTATTATACGCCTATGTTATAATTATATAAATAGGAGGTGTTATTATGGCAGTGAATAGAATCTACAAAATGAGTTTTGTAAGTGTTTATCCTAACTATGTAGCAAAAGCTGAAAAGAAGGGAAGAACTAAAGCAGAAGTTGATGAAATAATATTATGGTTAACAGGATATAGCAATGAGGAGTTTAAATCACAGCTTGATAAAGAAGTTGATTTTGAGACCTTCATAAGTGAAGCACCAAATCCTAACCCTAATAGAACTTTAATAGCAGGATCAGTTTGTGGCGTTAAAGTTCAGGAAGTAGAAGATTCTATAATGAGAGAGATAAGATACCTTGATAAGTTAATAGATGAACTAGCTAAAGGAAAAGAAATGGATAAAATTCTAAGAAAATAAAATGAATTTATATAAAAGTACATTTTAAAACTAGTTTTTAGATGTGCTTTTTGTATGGATAAAAAGCCAAGTTAAATATTCTGAAAATTCTTGCGAATATCTTTGGAATTTGATATAATTTTAATAACTTTTTTAAAAAATAAGGAGGTTGTTATGGATAAAGAATATATAAGACATATATTAAGTGCAGAGTTTAAAGCGAAATTCAAAAAAGAAGAAACAATAAGGAATATAAATACAGTAAATAACAAGAAAAACTCTGCAACAGAAAAACTTATAAACATGTTTGATATAAAAGATGAAAAAACACTAGAAATTATGAGAAGTTTGAAAATAAGTGCAGGTAGTTATTATACAAGAGATAATCCTTGGGCCACTTTTTTAAATACAGAAAATAAAATTGTAGTAACTTTGTCTCAAAAGGGAATTGATGTTTCAGATAATGAGATATTTGGTGAATTAATTCATGCATATTTAAAAGTTAAATGTTACAAAGATGAGATGAATATAATACGTGGAAGATTAAGTGGAGGAATAGGGTCGGTTAAAAGAAATGATTTAGTAATTAAGTCGGCGATTAATTTACTAGCAGCTCAAGAATACGGTAAAAATAATGAGAATGGAGAGAGCGTAGGAGGACGTTTTTTATATGGATTAGAATGTATAACAGGCAAGAATATAGCAAAAGATATCGTTGAAAATAATATGAGTTCAGATGAACTAAGAGAATATTTAACAAATGATCTAGGAATGGAAAGTGCAAAGCAAATAACAGATCTGTTTAATCAATCATCAAATCTTATGCTGTATACGGATGAAATAGATGATATAATGAAGCATTTATTGATTGATGTTAGAGGCGTTGAAAGACAAAAGTTAAGTCAACATATGAAGTCATATAAGAGACATTATATAAACAAAGAAGTTAATTTTCTAGATATAGAAAATGAATATGTGAATGGAAAGTATAATGTTATTAAAACAAAGCAGGGAGAGATTTTCGTTCAAAAAAGAGAAAATTTGAAAAGAGAGCTTTTAGAAGTAGATGGCGATATGGTACATCTGGAAAAGTATACGTTAGAAATAGGTAAGGATAAACTGAGATTTTTAAATAAAGAAACGGGAAAAGAGTTATCAGAGGAAGAAATAAATGACATAGAACTTATGGGGAATCTACCTATTTCAAAAGAGTTTGTTAATTCGTGTATAGATTATTACTTAGATGATATAAGCAAAGAAGAAAAGGAGAGAAGATTAAAATATTTAGCTCTTCTATATAAAGAAAAGTGTGGAACAAATTCATATAGTCCTAGTGATAGAGCTCTAGAAATTAAAGTGTGCTTGGGGATATATGAAACAGAAAAAGAAGAATTTAGTAAGGTTATAAATAAGATGCAAGAAAATATATTGGGGGATTATATAACAGATTATGTTGATGAAAATAATCAGCATATAATAGGAATTTATGAAATTAGAAGAGAAGAAATACTAACAGAGTTAAGAGATAGAGCTGAAGAAAGATCACCTCTTGGAATATATGGTCAATTGTATATTTATAAAGATGAAATGAATAAATTTATAAAGTGCGAATATATAAAATCAATAGGACATATTATTAAAGGCTTAGAAGCTGAAAAAAATGCAAATTTAGAAGAAAAAGGTAAAAATGATAAGGTTATAGAAGAGCAAAGCTCAATAAAAAACAAAATTTATAGAGGGCTAAATGAAAATATCTACGTAAGTAAAGTAGCTAAAATAATTAAAACAGATATTTTAAAAGATAATACTTATGTCTATAGTAGTGAAGAATTACAAGATTTAGAAGAAAAAAATGCTGAATTAATTAATAGAGCAGATGCTACAATTGAAAAGGTAATATATCTTAGTAGTATAACAGGAGATATAAAAGTTAAGGGAGATAATGTATGTGTAAAGTCACAAGGTATATCTCCATTGCAGCATGAAATAACAGATAAAATAAATGAGATTGAATTAAATGTTGAAAGAAGATATAGTGGAAATAAACAAGTTCAAAGGGATATTGAAAAAACAAGTTAGAAATATCAAGAGAGACTTAATCATAAAAGAGTGGATAAATTTGAATATGGCAATTAATATTAATGAGTAGGTTGCATAAGCAATCTGCTTTTAATTTTTATATTGAATAAAGCTATCTCTAATGTCATAATAAGCATTGTGAGTAAAATAAGAAGTGAGGTAAAGAGATGATAAGTTGGCTAATAAGATTACCTTTGATGGTTATATGGACGGTAGTACTATTTAAAGATAGACCTACTGAAAGGTTTATAATGCTAGGATTAATATTTATAGCTCATATAATAGAGTATAAAAATTATAAATGGATAAACATAGCTTGGACAAAGGCAAAAAGTTTAGAATTTGAAGAAATGAAGATTTGTTTAGATAAAATTAGATTTACTAGTAGATTTATGTTTGTAAATAAAGGGTTTTATTTATGGATGAGAAGTATGTATTTAACAGCTGTTGTAAAAGATTATGAAAAAGCACAAGAGTTAGCAGAAGCAGCATTAAAAGCTGGAGTTAGAACAGAAAAGAATAGGGCACTTATGTATGTTCATATGGCTGAAATCTTAACGGGACAAAATAACTTTGATAAAGCTTTAGGTCTTATAGAAGAGGCTCGAAAAATTGATCCTAGTGAAGAAGTAGAAAAATATATTTCTGAATCAGAAACAAATATAAAGGGATATATGAATAAGACAAAAGAAAATTAAGAATATATACAAACTAAAGTATTCAATACAAAGTATTGAGTGCTTTTTTATTACAATAAGTTTGTTATAATGTAATTAATAAGAGTTGGAGGTAGAGATATGCCAATAAAAAAATATGATAAACCTAATAAAACTATTCAATGTATAAGACTACTTAAAATCTTAAAAGCAAAAGACATAATTAAGAAAGAAGAAATAGCATACTTATTAGGTGAAGAAACTACAAGAAACATAAATAATTATAAGAATACATTATATGATGCAGGATATCCTATTGCATATAAACCTGGTAAACATGGAGGATATTATTTAGAAGTGGATGGAATGCTGCCTGCTAATAACTTAAGTGAATTTGATCTTAATTCACTCTCATTAGCTTATGAGTATTTACTTAAAGAAAGTAAAGTACCTAATAAGAATATATTATTAGATTATATATCTAATGCACTAGTAGAGAACAAGAAATTAGAGAGCAAATCTGAATTAGCCTTATACGGACATTTTCCACTTTCTATGACTAATGATGAGATAGAAAAAAGATACTATATTATTCAAACCGCAATAGATTCTAAGAAAAAGGTGAAAATATATTATAAAGGATATAATAGAGATAATTATCATATAATACATCCTTATAAGCTATTTAAATTTAATAACTGGTTAGTTTTAGCATATGATGAAAGTACTAACAACAAGAAACTTGCCAAGTTCAGTAAATTTAAATTACATAGAATAAAGAAGATAGAACTTTTAGAAGAAGACTTCCTAGTAGATTCAGAATATAAAGAGGAAGATTATTTTGATATTAAAGGCACTAAAGAAAAGACTATACATGTGAAATTAAGAATATATGGTGGTCTTGGTAGAATGTTAGATGAAAAGATATATGGAGAAAATCAAATAGTTACATGTATAAGTAGCAGAAAAAAAGTATACCAATTTGAAGCTGATATGAAAGGTGACATGGTTATAAGAAAGTTTATACTATCTTTTGGAGCTAAGTGTGAGGTAATAGAACCAAAAGAAATAAGGGAAGAAATGATAATAAATGCTAAAAGAACTTTAAGGTATTATAAAAAAAGTGAAGAAAATTAGAAAAAACATTTTACTGAACATTCTTTATGTAACAAAAGCTATTATTATTAACTTACAAACATAAAGAAGGGGGAATTAAAATGATAATAAAAGGAGAATATAATGAGGCGGTAGTCTTCACTAACAACATTGAAGAAGGTGCAATAAAACAAATAAAGACTTTAACAGACATAGAAGCATTCAAAGATTCTAAAATAAGAATAATGCCAGATGTACATGAAGGTAAGGGATGCGTTATTGGATTTACAGCAGACTTAGGGGATAAAGTAATTCCAAATATAGTTGGTGTAGATATAGGATGTGGAATGCTTACAGTTAAACTTGGAAAGGTAGATATAGATTTAAAAAAATTAGATGAGTATATACATGAAAACATACCTAATGGTAAGTCTATCAATCAAGAAAAGAAAGCTGACTTTATACATATATTAGAGATGCTTAAAATACTAGAGTTTGAAAGATCAAACTTAAAGAAGTGGAATAGAGCTATAGGAACGTTAGGTGGTGGTAACCACTTCATAGAGATTAATGTAGATGAAGAAGATAATAAGTATCTTGTTATACATTCCGGTTCAAGAAACTTAGGACATGTTGTAGCTTCTTTTTATCAGAAAATGGCTATAGAATATCATCAAGGATTCAATGATGAATATTTAAAGGAAAGAGAAGATATAATAAAACAATATAAAAATCAAGGTAAGAGAAAAGAAATAAAAGCAGCGCTTGAAGAGTTGAAAGTTAAATATCAAAAAGAAAAACAGTTACCAGGTGCTGTTTGTTACTTAGAAGGTGAAATGAGAGATAAATACTTGTATGACATGGCTATATGTCAAAGATTTGCAGAACTTAATAGAGAGACTATGGCAAAAAGAATACTAGATTACATATTTGAAACTACAGATTTTGATATGTTTCATACAACACATAACTATATAGACTTTGATGACAATATAGTTAGAAAAGGAGCTATAAAAGCTGCTAAAGGTAAAGAAGTATTAATACCTATAAATATGAGAGATGGATCAATCTTAGCAGTAGGTAAAGGTAATGAAGAGTGGAACTGCTCAGCTCCACATGGGGCAGGTAGATTAATGTCTAGAACTAAAGCATTTAATTCTATTACTTTTGAAGAGTTTGAGAAAGAAATGGAAGGTGTTTATTCAACATCAGTTACTAGAAAGACAATAGATGAGTCTCCAATGGCTTATAAGTCTATTGATGATATAATAAACAATATAGGTGATACAGTAGGTATAGTATCTATACTTAAACCTATATATAACTTTAAGTCACAATATTAAAAAGGAGTGATTCATATGCATATTACAGCTATATTAGGAGATATAACAGAAGATAAGTTGGTAATAGATTTACCAAGAGCAGAGAAGCTTTCTATATATGGACATGATGAAGATTATATTAAAACAGATCTTATAGCAGATGATGAGATTAACTTTACAAGAGAGGCTAATAAGATTGAATTAAGTTTTGATGAGAATATAGGTGGTAGTATTACTATTCCTAATAAACTTATTGAAACATTAAAGATAAATATCCCAGGTAGAGTTAAGTTGATTAATGTTAAAACAAAAGATATCTTAATTGATAGAGCTATGAGGATAATAATAGAAAATCAATAAATTTATATTGAATAAAATTGAATGAAATGTCATAATAATTATGGCTGAAGAAATCAAAGGACACATTATTAAGTTAATGGGTTTTTCTATATAAAAAATAAGGAGGATCTTATGAATAAGTACAATATAGTAGAAATAAGTAGAGATATGTTTACTTCAAAAGACATATCATTAAGAAAAGAAATGAGAGAAGTGAAGAAGGAAGAGTTTAAGAAAGAATGGCTTACAAACCTTGTCGGAAATATGATTAAAACATTATATACAAGTGGAACTGGAGTAGGATTGGCAGCTCCACAAATAGGTTTTCAACTTAAGATAGCTATAATGGATATAAAAAGAGATGCAAAGAAGCCTATTGTAATGATTAATCCAAGCTATGAAAGTATAGATGACCAAATAATAGATTCTACAGAAAGCTGCTTAAGCATTCCAGGATATGTTGGATTGGTAAAGAGATATAAAAAGATAAGAGTAAAATACAACAATATGTCTGGTGATCTTATTGAAGAGGAAGTAGAAGGATTTAAAGCTACTGTTATGCAACATGAAATAGATCATTTAAATGGTATATTATATATAGACAGGATGGAAGATGAAGAAGATATAAAAGAATATGATGGGTACTTAAATGTATTAGCTGAAAGATCTATGGAAAATATAAAATAAAATCTTTAATTAAGTAAAACATGTAAGAAATTCTTGAAAACTCATAGATAGTTTTTATTGAATAAAACTAAATAAAATGTCATAATAAGTATGGCTGAAGAAATCGAAGGACACATTACTAAGATAATGGGTCCTTTTGTGATGAAATATAAAATAGCAAAATGAAAGAAGGTTTAAAATATGTTTGGTAAGAAAATAACAATGTTTTTAGTAAATGGAAGACCTGATGGATTAATAAAGTGTGAATTATCTAATTGGAATGGTCAATGTTTAAAAGTTCCAAGAAATATGTTAAGTAAATCAAAAGATAGAGATGAAATTTCAACAACTGGTATTTATATACTCATAGGAGCTGATGAATCCGGTGATTCAATGGTATATGTTGGAGAAGGAGAAAATGTATATAATAGATTATCAAAGCATGACATTGCTAAAGAATTTTGGAATGAAGCAATCATATTTAGTTCAAAAGATAGAAATTTAACTAAAGCTCATGTGCAATATTTAGAAGAAAAATTGATTAAATTAATAAATGAAGGATCAACTTATTCAATTGATAATAATAATTTAGGAAATAGTATATCACTTCCTGAGAGTGATGAAGCTATGATGGGAGAATATCTAGAAAACCTTAAAATAATAACACCTACTTTAGGCTATAACTTTTTTCAAAATAAAGAAGAAACTATAAAGGATGTTTCGGGGGAATTGAGGTTAAGTTCAAAAGCTTACGATGCAAAAGCTTATTTAACTAATGGAGGATTACTTGTTAAACAAGGTAGTGAGATGTCAAGAGATATTAAAGAATATTTGTCAGATGGATATAAAAGAATAAGAGAAAATATAATAAAAAATAACATAGTTGAATTAGCTGAAGATAAATTTGTTTTTATAAATGATTTTGAATTCAAAAGTCCATCAGCAGCAGCGGCAATAATAGTTGGAAGACCAAGTAATGGTAGAATAATGTGGAAAAATAAAAAAGGATTAAGTATAAAAGAAATGGAAGAAAAAAGTTATGATGAATAATCTCTATATTATTTAAGAAAAAATGAATATATGGTATGATTATAGGAATAAAATGCTAAAATAATAGAGGTTAATGAGAAGAATAAGCATTTTAAAATACAATTTAAATAATAAGTTATAAGTAGGTTGATATAGTGGACTTGTTTGCTATCTTACTTATAATAGCAGGGAGTAATTAAATGTCGAGTCAAAAACAAAGAAAAGAATTACAAAAAAACATATGGGAAATAGCTAATAGAGTTCGAGGGGCAGTAGATGGCTGGGATTTTAAACAATATGTTTTGGGAACATTGTTTTATCGTTTTATTAGCGAAAACTTTTCTAATTATATTGAAGCAGGTGATGAAAGTATAAATTATGCATCTCTTAAAGATAATGTTATTACAGATGAGATTAAAGTAGATGCAATAAAGACAAAGGGCTATTTTATATATCCAAGCCAATTGTTTAGTAATGTTGCTAAGAAGGCAAATAATAATGAAAGTTTAAATACAGATTTAGCAACAATTTTTTCAGCAATTGAAAGTTCAGCAAATGGATATCCATCAGAGACCGATATTAAAGGATTATTTGATGATTTTGACACAACTAGTAATAGGTTAGGAAGTACAGTGAATGATAAAAATCGTCGTTTAGCTGCTGTTATAAAAGGTGTTGAAGATTTAAATTTTGGTGAGTTTGAAAAAAATCATATAGATCTTTTTGGAGATGCATATGAATTTTTAATTTCAAAGTATGCGGCCAATGCTGGTAAATCAGGAGGAGAATTTTTTACTCCTCAAGCTGTATCTAAACTTATTGCAAAATTAGCTATGCATGGGCAAACAAAAATTAATAAAATATATGATCCAGCAGCAGGTTCAGGATCATTATTACTACAAGCAAAGAAACAATTTGATGATCATATTATTGAAGATGGATTCTATGGACAAGAAATAAATCATACAACATATAATCTTGCGCGTATGAATATGTTTTTACACAATATAAATTATGATAAATTTAATATTGCTTTAGGAGATACACTTAGAGAACCGCATTATGTAGATGAGAAGCCTTTTGATGCAATTGTATCTAATCCTCCATATTCAGTAAAGTGGATTGGAAACGAAGACCCAACGCTTATAAACGATGAACGTTTTGCACCAGCGGGAGTGCTAGCACCAAAGTCTAAAGCAGATTTTGCTTTTGTACTTCATACGCTAAGTTATCTTTCTAGCAAAGGGCGTGCTGCTATAGTATGTTTCCCAGGTATATTTTATCGTGGGGGGGCAGAACAAAAAATAAGAAAGTATTTAGTAGATAACAATTATGTAGAAACAGTTATATCTTTAGCACCTAATCTTTTTTATGGAACATCAATAGCTGTTAATATTTTGGTATTATCAAAAAGCAAAGCAGATAACAAAATACAATTTATCGATGCTAGTGGAGAAGATTTTTATAAAAAAGAAACGAATAATAATGTTCTTACAGAAGAACATGTTAGCGATATTATGAGTATTTTTAAGAAGAAAGATAATAGGGATCACGTAGCAGAATCTATTGAGTATTATGAGATTGTTAAAAATGATTATAACCTTTCTGTAAGTGCTTATGTAGAAGCAAAAGACACAAAAGAAGTTATTGATATAGATGAACTAAATAAAGAAATAAAAACTATAGTAGGGAAAATAGATAAACTTCGTAATGAGATTAATAAAATCATTGAGGTGATTGAATCATGATAGAAAAGAATTTTATAGAAAAATTGCTAAATGATGTTGAAGTTGAATGGATTTCACTAAATAAAGTTGCAGATTATGAACAACCAACTAAATACTTAGTCAAGTCAAAAAATTATAGTGATGAGTTTAATACTCCTGTGTTGACAGCAGGGAAAACTTTTATATTAGGATATACTGACGAAGTAGAAGGAATATATAAAGCGTCAGAATATCCAGTTATTATTTTTGATGACTTTACAACAGCAAATAAATGGGTTGATTTTGACTTTAAAGCTAAGTCATCAGCAATGAAAATGATTACTTCAAAAGATAAATCAAAATGTATATTAAAATATATTTACTATTGGCTTAACACTTTATCAAGTGAATTAGTTGAAGGAGATCATAAAAGACAATGGATTAGTAATTATTCGAATAAGTTAATTCCTATACCACCAATAGAATTTCAAAAGGAAATTGTTCGAATTTTAGATACTTTCACAGAGCTTACATCAGAGCTTACAGCAGAGCTTACATCAGAGCTTACAGCTCGTAAAAAACAATATAATTATTATAGAGATAAAATGTTTGCTTTTGAAGAGGTTGAAGTTGAATGGGAAAGTTTGGGGATGATGGTTGAAAACCTTGATTCACTTCGTAAACCCATTGCAAAAGGCTTAAGAGAAGAAGGAGATATTCCTTATTATGGGGCTTCAGGAATTGTAGATTATGTAAAGGATTTTATTTTTGAGGGTGATTTTTTACTTGTCTCAGAGGATGGAGCCAATTTAATTGCTAGAAGTACACCAATAGCATTCAGTATTAGCGGTAAAAACTGGGTGAACAACCATGCACATGTATTAAAATTTGATACATATGCTGAACGTAAATTTGTGGAGCACTATTTGAATAGCATTGATTTAATTCCATATATATCAGGGGCAGCTCAACCCAAATTAAATCAAAGAAATTTAAATTCTATTCAAATTCCAAACCCTTCACTTGATGAAAAAAAGCGTATAGTATCTACTCTTGATAAGTTTGATTCTTTAACAACCTCGCTTAAAGAAGGATTACCAAGAGAAATTAAATTACGGAATAAGCAATATGAATATTATCTCAATATGCTTCTAAGTTTTCAAAAAGAGGGGGGAGAGTAATAATATGGGATTATCAATAATAGAAGTTGCACAAAAGTTAAAAGATGAGGATAAAAACGTGCAAATAATTTATGCTTTTAACGGAACAGGTAAAACTAGACTTTCGAAAGAATTTCAAAGATTAGTAGAGAACGATGATTTTATAGAGAGTGAGAAAGATATACATGAGCATAAATATATTTATTACAATGCTTATATGGAGGATTTATTTTATTGGGAAAATGACCTGAAAAGTGATAATGGTCATAAAATGAAGATACATTCCAATTCCTTTATAACATGGCTCTTTGAAGAACAAGGTCAAGGTGACAATATTACTGAAAAGTTTAGAAAATATACAGGATCTAAATTAACACCTAGGATAAATGATAAATGTACAGAATTAGCATTTTCTTTTGAACATGGAAATGATGAAATGGTGCCTAATATTAAAATTTCAAAAGGGGAGGAAAGTAACTATATTTGGTGTATATTTTCGGCTTTGCTTGATGAGATTATAGAAGAAAGGGAAACATTGAGTGATAAAGTAGAGAAGATAATATTTATTGATGATCCAATAACTTCTTTAGATGAAAATCATACTATAGAATTAGCAATGGATTTAGCTAGATTGATTAAATATAATAATATAATGGATCTAAAACTAAAATTTATTATAACTACTCACAATCCACTTTTTTATAATGTATTACACAATTCTTTGAATAGCAAAAAGTGCTACATAATAAGCAAAAATGGAGATGGAACTTATAATCTTAAAGAGCAAAAAAATGA
The DNA here is from genome assembly GCA_025210555.1 of Clostridia bacterium. Classification (GTDB taxonomy): domain Bacteria; phylum Bacillota; class Clostridia; order Lachnospirales; family JAOARL01; genus JAOARL01. The sequence goes on along the minus strand of JAOARL010000008.1, from coordinate 73,491 downwards.
TTCGCCATTCTCATATCAAATATTCTTAAAAAATGAATTGGAAAAGGTTATTAGTTCAAGAGATATTAAAAAAATACACTTTAATTATTTGAGGAACCTAATAGAAAAGACAGCGACTTTTTTAGGATATGAAAATTCTGAGGAGCTTTTACCTAAGAGTGCAAAAAGTGATGAATATGATAATATTAAGAAACAACTCGGATTTAATAGCCACTCATGTCATTCAGGTGATGAAATGGCAGATTTGCCAGATAATCAAAAGGATACAATTGAAATGGTATATAAACATTTAGTTGAAAATTATGCAGTGTATGCAGAGTGTAAGGAGATAAGTAATGAGTAATTATAAAACTATTGCAGAATTAGATAAATTTATAGTATTAGATAAATATAATAAAATAGACAAGAAAGATCCAGGTTACCAAACTGAAGCAGATTTAGAACGTGAATTAATTCAAGATTTAATAAATCAAGGGTATGAATATACAAAAGAAATAACAAGTAACGATAAGATGCTAGTTAACATTAGAGTACAATTAGAAGAGCTTAATAAGGTTAAGTTTTCTGATTCAGAATGGCTTAGATTTTGTGAACGGTACCTAGATAAACCGAGTGATAATCATGTAGATAAGACACGTAAAATTCATGATGATTATATATATGATTTTGTATTTGATGATGGACATATTCAAAATATATATTTAGTAGATAAAAAGAATATTGCAAGAAATAAAGTACAAGTAATTTCACAATTTGAGCAAAAGGGAACTCATGCTAACAGATACGATGTGACAATTTTGATAAATGGGTTGCCTTTGGTTCAAGTTGAACTTAAAAAGCGAGGAGTTGCTATTAGAGAAGCGTTTAATCAAGTACATAGATATAGCAAAGAGAGTTTTAATTCGGAAAACTCGTTATTTAAGTATTTGCAGATATTTGTAATTTCTAACGGTACAGATAGCCGTTATTTTGCAAATACTACTAAAAGGAATAAAAACAGTTATGATTTCACAATGAACTGGGCAAAATCAGACAATAAATTAATAAAAGACTTGAAAGATTTTACTGCTACATTTTTTCAAAAAAATACGTTGTTAAATATATTGCTTAAGTATTCAGTTTTTGATGTAAGTGATACTTTGCTTGTTATGAGACCGTATCAAATTGCGGCAACAGAGAGAATATTATGGAAGGTTCAAAGTTCATACGAAGCTAAAAAGTGGAGAACAAATGAAAGTGGTGGATATATTTGGCATACCACTGGTTCAGGAAAAACGCTTACTAGTTTTAAAGCAGCTCGTTTAGCAACAGAATTAGATTTTATTGACAAGGTGTTTTTTGTTGTAGATAGAAAAGATTTGGATTATCAAACTATGAAAGAGTATCAGCGTTTTTCACCTGACAGTGTAAATGGTTCGGAAAGTACAGCCGGATTAAAACGTAATATAGAAAAAGATGATAATAAAATTATAGTTACTACTATTCAAAAGTTGAATAATCTTATAAAAAATGAAACTGATTTATCTATATATGATAAACAAGTAGTAATTATCTTTGATGAAGCGCATAGATCACAATTTGGTGAAGCACAAAAAAATATCAAAAAGAAGTTTAAAAAATTCTACCAATTCGGATTTACAGGAACACCTATTTTTCCAGAAAACGCATTGGGGTCAGAAACAACTTCAAGTGTATTTGGAAGAGAACTTCATTCATATGTAATAACGGATGCAATCAGGGATGAGAAAGTACTTAAATTTAAAGTTGATTATAATGATGTAAGACCTAAATTTAAGTCGATAGAACAAGAACAAGATGAGAAAAAATTATTATCTGCGGAAAATAAAGTAGCTTTATTGCATCCAGATAGAATAAATGAAATTTCGGAATATATTCTTAAAAACTTTAAAGTTAAGACACATAGACAAAAGAATAACAACAAGGGATTTAATGCTATGTTTGCTGTGACTAGTGTTGATGCAGCAAAACTTTACTATGATACGTTAAATAAATTACAAAAAGATAGTGATAAACCACTTAAAATTGCTACGATATTTTCTTTTGCAGCAAATGAGGAACAAAATGCTATAGGTGAGATACCTGATGAGAATTTTGAGCCTTCTGCAATGGATAGTAGTGCTAAAGAATTTTTAACATTAGCAATTAATGACTATAACGTGATGTTTAAAACAAATTATGGAGTAGATAGTAAAGGATTTCAAAACTATTATAGAGATCTTGCAAAGCGTGTAAAGAATAAAGAAATAGATCTATTAATAGTTGTAGGAATGTTTTTAACAGGATTTGATGCACCTACATTAAATACATTGTTCGTTGATAAAAATCTTCGTTATCATGGATTAATTCAAGCATTTTCGCGTACTAATCGTATTTATGATTCGACTAAAACTTTTGGGAATATTATAACATTTAGAGATTTAGAAAAATCTACCATTGATGCTATAACTCTTTTTGGAGATAAAAATACTAAAAATGTAGTTTTAGAAAAAAGCTATAAAGAGTATATGGAAGGATTTACCGATTTAGTAACAGGAGAAACTAAAAGGGGATATGTAGATGTAGTAAAAGAATTAAAGGAAGGGTTTCCGGATGTTGATGAGATTGTTACAAAAAAAGATAAGAAAGAATTTGTAAAACTTTTTGGAGAGTATTTACGTATTGAAAATATTTTACAAAACTATGATGAATTTTCAGGATTAAAAGCCTTGCAGTCAACAGATATCACAGATGATAAAGCTGTAGAAGAATTTAAAATGAAATATTATTTAACAGACGAAGATATTGAAGTAATGCAGAATATTGATATGTTAGATGAAAGAACAATTCAGGACTATAGATCAACTTATAATGATATTAGTGACTGGATTAGAAAAGAAAGAAATGGAGATGCGGAAGAAGAATCTGATATCGACTGGGATGATGTTGTTTTTGAAGTTGATCTTTTAAAGTCACAGGAAATAAATTTAGATTATATATTGGAGCTTATTTTTGAAAAAAATAAAAAAGTAAAAGATAAGGAAGCTTTAGTTGATGAAGTAAGACGTTTAATTCGTTCTAGTGTTGGTAATAGAGCAAAAGAAGGATTAGTTGTAGATTTCATTAATACTACAGATTTAGATAACATTAAAGATAAAGTTAGTATTATAGATTCGTTCTTTTCATTTGCACAAAAAGAGCAAAAAAGAGAGGTAGAATCACTAATTAATGCCGAGTGTCTTAATGAAGACGCTGCAAAAAGATATATATTAAGTTCACTAAAAAAAGAATATGCAAGTGACAACGGAACAGAACTTAATGAAATTCTACCTAAAATGAGTCCACTTAACCCCAAATATTTAGCAAAGAAGCAGAATGTATTTGAAAAGATTTCCGCTTTGGTAGACAAATTTAAAGGTGTAGGTGGGAGTTTATAGAAATAAAAATCATTTTAAAGAACAAGATTAATTAATCTTGTTCTTTTTATTTGCATTCCTTTTCACCTAATGATAGAATTAACTTAACGGTAGGTAAGGAGGTAAATATGAGAAAAACAGAAATAATAGGAGAATCGCTGAAACAGTTTATGAATAAGGGATACGATGGGACATCTTTAAGTGATATAGCAAGTGCATGTGGTATAACAAAGGCTGCATTATATCATCATTTTAAGAATAAAGATGATTTATTTGTCTCAGCAGTTGAATATTACTATGCAAATAACAATGAAAATTCATCACCATTATTTAATAAGGATTTAGACTTAGATGGAGTAGTTGAAGTAACAGCTAAACTTATTAGTCAATACATGACAAATGAGTTAATTATATCTGGAGAAGTTCCAAATCAGTTTAAATTAATATTTGATGCATTTAGATTTGATACTTGTAGAGTTTTACTTGGGGGACATTATAGTTCGGTGTATAGGTTGTTTAAATCTAAAGTAGAAGAAGCTATTGCTAATGGCAATACGCGGGAAGGTCTTGATGCAGATATAGTAACAATGGCACTGATTAATGTGACACAAGGGATAAAGTTAAATAGAACCTTAATGATAAATGATAATGAGTTAAATGAAGAAGTTATTATTAAGCAATTAGAAAGTATATATAAATAGGAGGTTATTTATGGATCTTATAATGCAAGGTAAGAAGGTAGTTAAAGAGTATCATACAGGAGAAGTAGTAGTTAAAGCGCTTAAAGATGCTACCTTTGATATATATGATGGAGAATTTATTGTAATACTAGGTCAAAGTGGATCAGGTAAATCAACACTCCTAAATATTATAGGTGGAATGGATGCAGCTACAAGTGGAGAAGTTGTTTATAAGAATGAATTAGTTCATAAATATAGTGAAAAGCAACTTACAGAGTATAGAAGAGATAAGATAGGATTTGTATTCCAGTTTTATAATCTTATTCCTAATCTTACAGCTTATGAAAACATTAAGCTTGTAACAGAGATATCTAAGAACCCATTTAAACCAGAAGATGTACTTAGTGATGTTGGTTTATATGATAGAAAAGATCACTTTCCATCACAGTTATCTGGTGGGGAGCAGCAGAGAATTGCAATAGCCAGAGCTATATCTAAAAATCCAGAGGTTCTGCTTTGCGATGAACCAACAGGAGCCTTAGATTTTGAAAGTGGAATAGGTGTATTAAGATTACTAAAAGACATGAATGAGAAATACAAAAAGACAGTAATAATAATTACACATAATGCATCAATAGCAGATATAGCGGATAGAGTATTTAACATAAAAGATGGTGTACTAGATAACATAGTAGTAAATGAGCATAAAGTATCACCAGAAGAGGTGAAGTGGTAATGCTCTTTAAGAAGATGCTAAGGAATATGAATAGAAATAAAGGTGTATATATAGCATGTACCTTTATAATAATAGTATCAATTCTTATATTTACACTTTTCTCAACTATGATGATAAGTTTAAATACTGGTAAAGATAATTTCTACACAGAATCAAACTTTGCAGATGGTTTCGTTAGTGTTAAGAACATGCCTGAAAGTGAAGTTAAGAAGGTAGAACTTTTAAAAGGTATTAAGAAAGTTGAAGCAAGAAAAGTTAAGGATGTAAGAACAAAGGATAACAGGTTTATAAAGATGGTAGGAGTTACAGATACCTTAAACAAACCGTTGTTATCCGAAGGGATAGAGCTTTCGTCATCAGAGCCAACAGTATGGCTTGATGCTAAATACTATGATGCTAACAAGCTAAAGGTAAATGATAAGTTTAAAGTAATTATAAATGGAGAAGAGAAAGAACTCACAGTAGTAGGTAAAGCATATAGTCCAGAGTTTGTATATGCACTTAAAGATGCAGCGGAGCTTTATCCAGATCCAGAGAAATTTGGAATAGCTTTTGCTGATTCAGAGGTAATGGATGTACTATTCTCAGAAAATGGAGTAGTAAATGATTTTACTTTCGAGATGAATAAAGACACAGAATTTGATGTAGTTAAAAAGGAGTTAGAAGAGAATGTAAAGAAGTACGGTATTAACTTTATAGTAGATCAAGATGATCAAATGAGTAATTATATTCTTACTCAAGAGTTAACTCAACTTGAAGCTTCTGCTACTTCATTACCAATACTATTTTTGTGTATATCATCATTTATACTGATGATAGTACTTAAGAGACTTATTGAGAACGAAAGAATGCAGATAGGTATACTTAAATCATTTGGATATTCAAATTTTGAAGTTATATTCCATTACATGTCTTATGGACTTGCGGTAGGGCTGTTTGGTGGTATCGTAGGTGGAATATTAGGATATTATCTTGGTAATCCAATGATAGACTTATACAAAGTATATTTTGCTATACCAGGTATAAGAAATGATTTTAATATTGCATATTTCTTTTATGGAATAGCCTTATCGGTATTTATAAGTATGGGAGCTGCATTTATAGCATGTAGGAAGGTAATGAAACTTAGACCAGCTGAAGCTATGAGACCTAAGGCAGTTAAGTTTAATAGTAAATACCTAATAGAGAAGATTGGTATTATATGGAATAACATTAATTCTATTTCTAAGATGGCTCTTAGAAATGTATTTAGAAATAAAGGAAGAAGTTTCTTCACTCTTATAGGGATAGCAGTGAGCTTTGCTATATTAGGAACTCCATTCTCAATGAAGCAGGCAATGGACGTTATGATAGTGGACCAGTTTGAGAATGTACAGACTCATGATTTTAAGATAGCATTTAAGAGTGCACTTAAGTATGATGAAGTTAAGCCGGAGTTTTCAGGAAGAGATTATATAGAAGGTATAGCTGAAATACCAGCTAAACTTATGAATAAAAACAAAGAAAAAGATATTGTTGTTTTAGGAATAGAGAAAAATGCTAAGATGTACAATATACTTGATAAAGATTATAATAAAGTTAAATTAACAGGTAGAGGAATAATTCTATCTACAAGACTAGCCAAAATACTTGAGGCAGAAATTGGAGATAAGATTAAGCTGGAAAGTTTCTATATGAATTCTAGCATTGATGATAAAGAAGTTATTGTAGAAAATATAATTCCGCAGTACTTAGGGCTTAATGCATATATGGATATAGATAGTTTAAGTCAGTTGCTTGAAAAAGATAAGCTTATTACTTCAGTAGTTATGAAAGCTGATGATGATAAGATAGCTTATTATAGAGATAAGTATGAAGACTCAGAAGTGATATCAAATATGGAATCAGTAAAAGAGTCTATGGCAAAGTTTGAGACTATGATGCAGTCTACAAATGCATCAATAGGGATTATGGTTCTATTTGGAATTATAATAGCCTTTTCAGTTATTTATAGTTCATCACTTGTAAGTCTGTCAGAGAGAAAAAGAGAACTAGCATCACTTAGACTTGTAGGTCTTAGAGTTAAGGAAGTAGTTAAGATAATATCAGTTGAGCAGTGGTTTATTGCCATATTTGGATTTGTCTTAGGAGTACCTCTGCTTAAGTCTATGCAAGAGTCTATGGCAGCAAGTATAGAGAGTGATCTTTATGCTATGCCAAGTGATATAACAGCTCTAGCTGTAAGTATGGCATTTGTATTTAGTATATTATCTATTGTTATAGCTCAATATACTATTTATAAAAAAGTAAAGAACTTTGATTTAGTAGAAGTTTTAAAGGAGAGAGAATAATGAGTAAAAGAAGAAAAATAGAGATATTGTTGATATTGTTAGGAGTAATACTAATATTAGGGGTGAGCTTTTTTAGTGCTAGAATGATGTAGTAAATTTAGATTAGTAGTATTAGATTATTTAATATAAATTAATAAGGAGAGAAAATAATGAAAAAGAAAGTAATTATTGCAGTAGTATTATTAATAGCAGCGGCATTAGGTTTTAGTTTAACTTCTAAGCCTTCTGTTGAAGTGATTAAACTTGAGAGTAAGCTTTATAAGAAAACTTTTGTAGAAGAAGGTAAGATTAAATCTGTAGATTCAATAGATGTTTACTCAAAGATTAATGCTAAAGCATTAAAAGTTTTAGTAAAAGAAGGTGTAGAAGTTAGTAAGGGTGATAAGATAATAGAACTTGATACAAAAGAGCTTAAGAATTCAGTTGATGCACTTAAAGGGCAGCTTAAGAGTGTTGAAGGACAAGAAAAAGCTGCTTTTAAGAGTCCGTTAGAGTCAGAGATAAATGGTAAAAAACTTGAAATTGAGCAAATTGAGAAAGATATAAAAGAAGCAAAGGATGATTTTGATAAGAATCAAACTATTTATAATAATGGTGGAATTAGCAAAGAAGAATTTGAAACTATTAAGAATAATTTAGCTAAACTTGAAAACAACCTTCTTCAACAGAAGGAGGCATTGGCTTTACTTGAAGAAAGAACAAAGCCAACTGTGGGAGATAAGGAACATTATGAGGGACTTAAAGAGTCTCTAAGAGCAGAAATAAAGAATCTAGAAGAAAAGATTAACAGTAGTCACATAAAGTCTCCTATAACTGGAGTGGTTAGTAAAATTTATGCTAAAAAGGGTGAGAACTTAAATACAGTATCACCAGTATTTAAAGTTTATAGTAAAGATGGATATGAAATAGAAACATATATCTTAACAGATAAGGCTATAGATGTAGAACTTGGTGATGACGTAGATATTATCCAAGAGAGAAGTGATCATAAAGAAACTTTTACAGGTGTAATTACATACATAGCGCCAGCTGCTGAAGAGATGGTATCAAGTTTAGGACTTAAAGAACAAAAGGTTAAAGTTTTAGTAGTTCCAGATGAGAAACAAGGTATTGTACTTAGACCAGGTTATGAGGTAGATTTAGTATTTAAGTTAGTTGAAGAAGAGGGTATTGTTATACCTAAAATATCTATATATGATGAAGATAAGATTATTAAGTTAAATGAAGAAGGTATGTTTGAAGAGATAGTGGTTACTAAGATTTCTAGTAATGAGACAGAATATCTTGTTACAGGAGAAGGCTTAGAAGGCATTAACATAGTATATAAACCTGAGGACGTTTCATTAAATAGTAACAAAAAATATAAAGCAGATTTTAAAAATTAAAAGACTTGTCCAATTTTATGGACAAGTCTTTTATTATTAATTTAATAAGTCGCTTGAAACTTTATTTATTACAAAATCAAGTTCTCGTATATATTTATAATGGTTAATAGGTTGAATTATTGTTTTTAACCCTGTTTTTTTGTCTTTTACTTTTTTGCTTTTTTGAGCTTTTAAATAACATAATGCTCCATAGCAGTTTTCGCTGATGTTTCTTTCGAAAATACAAATAATAGAATTGGATTCATTAGTAATATCACGGATGTCCTTCTTCAAAACTGTGTTAGGTATATAGTAATCTATAGTGGTATCTTTTACAAAGCCCATGCAACCATAAATATTGCCGACTAGCTTTTCTGTAATTAGATGATTTTGTCTATGGCCGAAAGATCCCATCATATTATTTGAGTTAATAAAGTTAATGACTTTTGAAAGTACTTGCATTTTGAGCTCAACAGTACCATCAGTTGGTAGTTCAAAGTCTGATATTTGTGTACGGTGATTAATGCAATTATGGAAAAAATTTTTCTCGCTTTTAACATTAGGATTATATGTTGTAGCACCTTTTGAGGGCCTAATTTTAATGCCAGTTAAATGTACAAAATGTTTATCAAGAAAAGCTGTTTCCATGTATGAGTATTTCTTGTTTTTATTATCATAGCAAATTATTAACATATTTTTATTTAATAGATTTGATTTATATAAATTTGCACACTCAATTACTTTTGGTAAAACTTCATTTTTAGTTAATCTCTTTAATTTCATTTAAATACCTATCCTTAATAAAATTTAAAAGGTCATCTCGGATACCGCAGTATCAAAGATGACCTTTAGAGCCTGATTTTTCTGTTGTCCGCCAACATATCGACACTCATGTTCGACAAATCTTTTGAGTTTTACCGTTGCTCACCAACATACTAGCACTCATGTCTAGCAAATATTTCGGATTTTATTATTGTAGTGTCAGGCCACTCTTTATAACAATATTATAGTTGCATATAAAGGTATTGTCAAATTGCATAAATCTGCCTGTTGAACCCTTATAATTGACTATGTCAATTATAAGGGTTCAACAGTATAATGTCAATGGAAGTAATGATTGTATTTAGTATCTAGTATTAAAAATATTTAAAGGCCTTTTAAAAGAATAAGAAAAGTGGTATTATATACAAGGACTAAACAAAAGGAGATGTTAAGATGAGAGAAAATAAAGTTTTAGCAACAGTAAACGGTAAAGAAATCAAAGAAAGTCATTTAGCAGAGTTAATGCAAAATATGGGGCCAGAAAGAGCAATGCAATTCTACTCAGAAGATGGTCAAAAGAGACTTTTAGATGAATTAATAAATCAAGAATTAATATTCTTAGATGCTGATGAGAGTAATTTAAGAGATGAGTCTGCATTTAAAATGTTAGTTAAAGAAATGGAAGAAACATTACTTAAGCAATATGCTTTAGATAAAATGTTAGGAGCTTTAGAAGTTTCTGATGAAGATGCTGAAGATTTCTATAATAATAATAAAGAGCAATTTATTGCTGATGAAAAAGTATCAGCTAGTCATATATTAGTTGATAGCGAAGAAGAAATTAATAAAGTTAAAGAAGAGCTTGATAGTAAGTCTTTTGAAGATTTAGCTACAGAATATTCTAGCTGTCCATCAAAAGAGAGAGGTGGAGACTTAGGAGAATTCGGTAGAGGACAAATGGTTCCAGAATTTGAAGAGGCTGCATTCGCTATGGAAGTTGGAGCAGTAAGTGACGTAGTTAAAACACAATTTGGTTACCACCTAATTAAACTTACTGGAAAGACTGAAAAAGAGCAAAAGAGCTTTGATACAGTTAAAGAAAATATTAAAACGCAACTTGTATATGTTAAGCAAAAAGAAGTATATGACGCTAGAGTTGAAGAACTTAAAGGAAAGTATAAAGTAGAAGTTAAATAACAATTGACACTAGGTGTTATCTATGTTATTCTAAGGATGTTAGGAAACTGACGGAATATAATTTTTTGGAGGAAACAAAATGAAAAATGGTGTAGTAAAATGGTTTAACGCAGAAAAAGGATTCGGATTCATTACTTGTGAAGACGGAAGCGATGTATTCGTACATTTCTCAGCAATCACAGGAGACGGATTCAAGACTTTAGATGAAGGACAATCAGTTTCTTTTGAAATCGTTGAAGGACCAAAAGGACCTCAAGCTGCAAACGTTACAAAAAACTAATTGTCAATATAGATAATTAAGATTTTGAACCACTCTTAGGAGTGGTTTTTTTCTTACTAAATTTAAAGGGAGAATTAAATGGATAATATAAATAAATCTAATGAAGTTTATGAAGAAATGTTAAAGAGTTTTGATGATTTATCGTGGGTAATATCATCTTATGATATAAATGAAAAAAGAATTGTTACTAAAGATATGTATGAGAACTTAAAAACAGGAGAAATCAAAAATGTTAAAAGTACAAGTCCAAATTTTGAAAATAAAGACATAAGAGAGTATTTGCAAGGATATAGCAGATAGTTTTTTTGTTAAGCACAAAAAATGTTAGAATATTTGACGAATTCTGACAAGAGTGATAGACTTAAAAAAAGTCTAGGGAGTGGTAAGTGTGAATACAAACGAAGGAGTTAGTATTAAAAATTTAAATGCTAAAATAACTGACGTTAAAAAAATTGCTAGAAGTGAAACATATAGGTTTGACTATGCAGATGGAACAAGCATGGTTCAAAATATGGAAACAGGAGACTATTGTGGATTTGTCGAAATAGATGGAGTACAAGGGGAAACAAAGTCAGGATATGTTTTTAATGGAGAAGAGATAGGATATGAAGAGTATAGCGAACAAAGAAGAAGAATTACAGACCCTCAGGGATATGATAGAAGAAAAACATTATCTCTGATAGATAATTTTGGATATGAATTGTTTTTAGAAGGAAAGATAAGTGTAGAGCAGCATCTTAGTTTAAGGGCAATGGATGATGGTATAATAGATCAAATTATTAATGGTGAAACCGATGTAGAGACGGTTGTTTTTAATAATATTAATGGAAAATCTGAAGAACTTGGTGAAGATTAATTAAGTAAAAGCCATATAAATATATGGCTTTTTGTATGTAAAAAAACTTTTGAAATAAATTTTCAGAAAACTATTGCAATTGTCAGAAAATTATAATATAATGGTAATACGTTTTTGAAAAAAATATTTTGGAGGTGAATTATTATGAGTACAGATCAAAGAAAAGAGGATGCACTTAGAAGAACTATAGCATTTGGAGAAGTACTTGCTCAAATGAGAAATAGTTCATCTAAAGCTAAAACTGCAGAAGCAGCAATGGAAAATGCAATTGATACATTTGTAAAAATAAATAAAACTAAAGAACAAAAGATAGATGTAACAGAAAAGAAAGTAGAGGTAAGAACTTATGGTCAACTTATATAAAAAGTTTTTTACCAAAAAGGACGCGCTAATAAGAATATTGATAATAGAAGCATTAAAATAGACTTCACCCCTTTGAAGTCTATTTTTTTGTGTCTTATTTTATAGATTGTTTATGTATTCTTTAATCTTATTATTATCAATTACATTGTTAGTAGTTAAATATTCTTTTAACCCTTCAAGTGCTTCTTGTTGTCCCGTTTCTTTGTATAAATCAGATAATAGTATGTAAGTCTTGATTATATCTGATTTTAATATTAATGCTTCTTCTAAAATTATTATAGCTTCTTGGAAGTGATCAGCTTTCTTAAGAAGAAGAGCCCAATCATTAAGTGCATGTAAGAATGTATAATAATTTTGTTCATAAGCTGTTATCTTATCAAAGTTATTGCTTCCAAATTTTATTTTAATTTCTTCATTAGATAGACCTTTTATAGAAGATACCATTGGAAGATTTATTAAGTCTTCAACTGATTCTTGTTTTTTAAATGCAATAGATTCTCTATCAGTTTTTACTTCAAATTCCTGCATTAAAGGAAAGTTTGATATTGATGGTCTTATGTAATTGATATTTACGTCATCTTTAATAATTTTATTTAATTCTTCTTCTTTCTTTAATATATCTTTAAATTCGTGATTAGCATCTTTTTTTGATGCATAAATATATATAACAAATCCAAGCATAAAAAAGAAAAAAACGAAGAATACATCGTAACTAAATGGCATAATAAGCCCCCTTATATTTTTTTATGGTAATTATAGCATATATTAAAATAAAAGAACATATATTTGAGTGGAAGTATGTTATAATTTAAAATGCAAAAGTTATGTTGGAGGTAAAAATGTATAGTAATAAAAATATAGATTTTTTAATAGAAACTGATGAATTAATTGAAGTAACTGGAGGCCATTCAGGAGCTCATACATATAAAGTAGTAAGAGATGATGATACATTCTTTTTAAAGGTTGCAAGTAAAGGTTTTAGTCAAAAGAAAGTAATGGAATTAAAAGATAGACTTATGTATTATAAAGAGATGCCACTTAAGGCTATAGAACTTATAGACATAGGATTAGTAAAAGATGAGGAAATGCACTATATAGCATATGAGTATGTAGATGGTGTTAATTTAAAAGATGAATATAACAAAGATGAGTATTCTCTTAAGGATAACTATGAACTAGGTGTAAATATTGGTGAGGCATACGCAAAACTTAAAGAGTTTAAAGGATATAATGAGAGTATATGTAGAAGAGAAACAATAATGGATCATATAGAATTAATAAATGATTCAATTGATGTATTAACTAAGGATAATAAGCTGGGTAATCTCTTTAAGAAAGATTTCTCGGTAGATGAAATAGAAAATATAAGGTCACTAGCAGATGAATATGGCAAAGCTTTTAAAAACTCTGTAAAGTGTCTTATTCATGGTGACATAAAAAGATCAAATTTCATGAAAGACAATGAAGATAATATATACACTGTAGATTGTGAATCAATAGGACTTGATTATGATGTGCTGAATTTTAGGTATCAGATAATATGGGGAATATTAAGAGAGAAAGAAAAAGCCTTTGTTAGAGGTTATTTTGACGGTTTATATAACTTTAGTAGACCTGAAGGTTTTAATGAGATGTTTAGATTTACAGTTTTACTTTGTTTCTTCAATTCTTTCGCAAAAAGGGTTAGAAGAAATCAATATGAAAAAGGGATTGAAGAATATAAGAGTATGAAAGATTTAATAAAAAACATAAGAGAACTTACGTTATAGCAGGAGGCAAGATGAATTTAAATAAAGAACAAGAATTAGCAGTTAAACATATTTCAGGACCTATGATGGTTTTAGCAGGACCTGGAACTGGTAAGACTACTCTTATACTAGAAAGAATTAAATGGCTAATATTAAATAATATAGATAGTAGTGAAATATTAGGAATAACTTTCTCAAAAGCATCAGCTACTGAAATGAAAGAGAGATTTAGTAAAATATCAGATGAAAAAATAGAGTTTGCTACATTTCATTCAATATTTTATAGGATGCTTAAATGGGAAAGAAAGCTTATAGGTTATAATATTTTACTTGAATATGAGAAATATGAAATAGTTAAGCAGATTATTAACAAAAATGGATTAGAATACGAAGATATAGATGAAATAACAAATTTATTTTTGAAAGATTTAGGATTGTTAAAGAATTCTTTAATAGCTGTAGAAAACTTTAATTCTATAAATTTTTCGAAATCAGATTTTGAAACTATATATAATGCCTATGAAGGTGTTAAGGAAGAAATACGGAAAATTGACTTTGATGACATATTAGTGATGTGTTATGAAATGTTTAAGGGAAATGAATATATACTTGAAAAGTATAGAGAAAAATACAAATACATTATTATAGATGAGTTTCAAGATATAAATATAGTACAGTTTGAAATTATAAAGATGATGGCAGGTAAATATAAAAATTTATTTGTTGTTGGAGATGATGACCAAAGCATATATGCATTCAGAGGAGCAAGACCGGAAATATTTTTAAGATTACCTAAAATATATGAAAATATAAAAAAGGTTAATCTTATAAATAACTATAGATCAAGTGATAAAATAATCGAAGCAGCTAATAATTTAATATTAAATAATGAGCTCAGATATGAAAAAGAGTTAAATGCAAATTTTGAATCAGATACAGAAATAAATCTCAAAAAATATTCTGATGCAAATGAGGAAGCTGAAAGCATAGTTAGCAAGATTAAAAAAATTAAAAGTTTATCAGATGTTGCAGTTATATATAGAAACAATGTTCAAGCAAATGTTTTAATAGAACATTTACTAGATCATAATATAAGGTTTAATACTAGGGATGATATAGCTAATATATTTAATCATTGGGTTTTTAAAGATATTATAAGTTATGTTAAGCTTGCTAATGACAAAGACGATGTAGAAAGCTTTAAAAGGATAATAAACAAGCCAAATAGATATATGAGTAAATCAGTTATTATGAAGGCTGATTATAACTTGAAAAGAATATATGAAGTGCAAGGACTTAAGACATGGCAACTAGATAGAATAGATGAACTTACATATAACTTAAATAAACTAAAAAAAATGAATATGTATGATGCCTTTAAGTATATAAGGAAAGATATAGGATATGATAATCACATTAAGACTTATTGCTTAGAAAAAAGTATTAATAGTGATCCTTTAATAAATATATTAGACGAGTTAACAGAACTTGTTAAGTCATTTGAAACTATAGCAGAGATAGAGGATTATATTATTAAATATGAAAAACAAATAAAAGAAAGTTCAAAAGATAAACAAGGAGTTACTCTAACAACTATGCATAGCGCTAAAGGATTGGAATTTGAACATGTATTTGTTATTAGTACAAATGAAGACATAGTGCCACATGAAAAGTCATATGATGATATAGAGGAAGAAAGAAGGCTTTTCTATGTAAGTATAACTAGAGCTAAAAGAAATTTACATATATCATATTTAAATGAAAAATTTGATAAAAAAATGAAGAAAAGTAGATTCATACTTGAACTTAAATTAAAACCAAAGTTTAGTATTAATGAAAAAATAAAGCATAAAAAGTTTGGAGAAGGTACTGTAAAAGAAGTTGATGGTGAAACAGTTTATGTAGTATTTGATAGATTATTTCTTAAAAGACCTTTAAATATAGATTATTGTGTTGAGAATGATTTAATACAGAAAGTAGGTAGTGAATGAAAAAGATATTAATTAGTGTTATATCCTTTGTAATGTTATTTATAAGCGTAAATGCTTTAACAATAGATGAAATAGGAGAGAACCTTAAGAAACTTGAGATTGTTAATGGTTATGAAGATGGAGATTTAAGGTTTAATAACTATATAACAAGAGCAGAGATTGCTGCCATTGTTGTTAGGATAATGGAAAGCAAAGGTATTAATGAAAGCGCTAGTGAACTTAAGTTTGATGATTTAAAACCGGAGTTTTGGGGAAATAAATATATATACATAGTAAATAATAGTCATATAATGACAGGTTTTCCAGATAACACATTTAAACCTGGAAAAAATATTACATATGGAGAAGTTTTAACTATCTTAGTTAGATTAGTAGGAAAAGACAATAATTTGTCTGAAGAAACTTGGCCATATAATTACTTTGACAAATCTTTAGAAATAGGTATAATAAACGAGGAACTAATTAAGAATATGAATGATAACATAACAAGAGGGGAAGTTTTTAAGCTTATTTGGAATACAATTAAGATTGAACTTTAAAGTAAGATATGTTATCGTATATTGTGAACATGAATTCAAAAACCAAAGGAATGAAAAAGGAGAATAAGATGAGCATAAACGTTGAATACATTAATCCTTTTGTTGAAGGGGCAACTAACATAATAAAAAATACTTGTAATGTAGATGTGGCACTGGGCAAGCCATATTTAAAAGCATCACCGTTTGCTAGTAATACGGTAGCTATTATTTTAGGAGTTACAGGAGATATTAAAGGACAAGTTATCTTTAATATGCCAATTGAATCAGCAAAAGCAATAGCATCAAAGATGATGATGGGAATGCCAGTTACTGAATTAGATGAGATGTCAAAGTCAGCTATTTCAGAGCTTACAAATATGATACTTGGAACAACAGCAACAATTTTCTATAACAAAGGTATAAAAATTGATATAACACCACCTTCATTATTATTAGGTGAGAGTATGCAAATTACTACTAATAAAATAGAAAATGTTTCTATTCCATTAGAAATTACAGAGATAGGAGCTAAATTTGAAATAGATATGGCTCTTGCGGAGAATGTAGAGTAAAAGAGGTTATTATATGCATATAATATTACATGAACCAGAAATACCACAAAATACAGGAAATATAGCAAGAACTTGTGCAGCAACAGGTTCTTCTTTACATTTAATTAAACCGTTAGGATTTTCTATTGAAGATAAGTACCTTAAAAGAGCTGGACTTGATTACTGGGACAAACTTGATCTTCATGTATATGAAAATTTTGAAGAGTTTGTGGAGAAAAATAAAGATGTGAAAATATTTATGGCAACAACAAAAGCTTTAAATAAATATACAGATGTTACATATGATGATGATTCATATATAATGTTTGGAAAAGAAAGTGGAGGTATTCCAGAGGAAATACTTAAAACACATAAAAATGAAAGTATTAGAATACCTATGCTTAATGATATTAGATCATTGAATTTATCAAATTCTGTTAATATAATTCTTTATGAAGCCTTAAGACAACAAGATTTTAAGGGTTTTCAAACAGAAGGACATTTAACTAAATATGAATGGAACTAGTTAGTTGCTAGTTCTTTTTTTACATATAAAACTTGCAAAGGAGACTTCAAATGGTAGACAACTTAGGAATGAAAATATCATCATTAGAAAATGAATATAATCAAAAGAAAGAATTAATTGGTCAGTTGGAATATAATAACAAAAAATATAATAGAAATAAGAAAATATTTTCATTAGGAGTTATTGGATCTGGAATACTAGCAGTTATTAATAAATTATATATTCCGATTATAAAACCTCAGATTATAGTTGCTGCTCTTGAGGGGTGCATAGTTGGAGCTGTATATTCTGATATTAAAGATAAAGAAACAAAGGAAAAATTAAAAAATATTAAAAAGATGTTTGAAGATGACTTTGAAGATACATTAAAAAAACAAGTGAAATTAAAAGAAGAATATTTAGGTGAAGTTATTCAGAGTTATAGATTTCCAGAGCATCCAAGTACTATTTTTAATTCATACGATGGAAGCAATATAGCAACAATAGATTGCTTTGAAGAACTTAATAAGGGTGAAACTGTTATGAGTGGAAAAGTTGAAACAATAGATGAAACTCTAAAAACAAAAATGAGAGTTATAGAAAATAAAGGATATGCATTTACTTCTTTAGAAATAATTAACTAAGGGCTATAAAAAAGCTCTTTTTTTATTTGGATGAAGTAGACCATAATCATAGATTATGTTAAACTTAAAGTGAACGAAGTTCAAAAATATAAAAAACAAGGGGTGTTTATATGAAGAATTTATTGATTGTATTTTTAGCAATTATGCTAATGTTTACAAATGTTCCACTTAAGTCTTTAGCGGAAGAGGATACTGATACTAAAATAGAAGAGACAGTAGATGATGACAAAGAAGATGAAGAGACAGAAGAAAAAGAGGAGATGGAATCGGAAGAAGATGATGATGACATGGACTCAGATGATGAAGACGAGGAAGAAGATGATGATGACATGGACTCAGATGATGAAGACGAGGAAGAAGATGATGATGACATGGATTTAGATGACGATGATATGGATTCAGATAATGATGATAGGGAAGAGCTTGAAGAACTTAAAGCTATGCAAATGGAATTAATTAAGAAATTAAGAAGTTCTAAAGGTGAAGACAGAAAAGAAATAATGAAAGAACTATTAGAAGTTAATAAAGAAATAAAAGAATTAATGAAAGATATGAGAGAAGATAAAGAGGAAAAAGAAGAAGAAAACAAAGAAGATTTAGAAGAACTAAAAGAATTAAGAGTTAAGCAGGCAGAACTATCTAAAACTTTAAAGACTGCTAAAGGCGAAGAAAGAGAAGAAATATTAGAAGAATTATTGGAAGTTAAAGAGGAAATAAAGGAACTAATGGAAGATGTTAATATAAGAAATTATAGACAGAACATTGATAAAAATAGAAAAATAAAAGAGATTGATGTGTTAAAAGCTGATAATTTTGAAGAAAAAGCTATGATGTATCTAGAAGAACAAAAAGAAGCAAGAGAAAGAATATTAGAAATGTTAGATGAAGACTTTGAAAATAAAGAAGAGTTTTTAAATGTAGAAAAAGCTTATAGAAAAGTACATGCAAGATCAATATCTACAATGAAAAGAATTAGAAATGCTGCACGTAAGAATATGACAGAAGACCTAAAAGAATCTTTTGAAGAGTTAATGGAAAAAGATAGAGAAGTAAGAGAAAAAATAATGGAGATAAAAAAAGAGTTTTTTGAAGATAGAGTTGAAGCTTTGGAAGAGAGACTTGAAAGGTTATCTGAGATAGAAGATGAAGAAAGAGAAGAATTATATGAAGAATTAATAGATAAAGCATCAGATAAAAAAGAAGCTTATAAGAAAATTGGTCTGGCACTTAATAAAACTGAAAAAGATAAGCTTAAAATATTTGTAAAGAATAGAAGACCATCATTTGATGCAGATCCAATTGTTAAAGAGGGAAGAACTTTAGTACCTGTAAGAGCGATTTCAGAAATGCTTGATGCAGAAGTTAAATGGGATGCAGAGACTGAAAGTGTAATAATAAAAAAAGGTGAGAAAGAAATTGTATTGCCTATAAATAAGAGAAAAATCAGAGTTAACGGAGAAGAGAAAGAAACGGAAGTAGCAGCAGCTATTGAAAAGTCTAGAACTTTTGTACCGTTAAGATTTATATCTGAAAATCTAGATGCAAAAGTTGGTTGGGATGATGAAACTAGAATGATTACAATAGATGATGATGATTTGGAAGAAGATGAAGAATAAAGAAAGTAGCGGATATAAAATATCCGCTATTTTTATGAGAAAAAGCCAAAAAGCAAATTGTCTGAAAATTCTTGACAATTGCAATTGAGATTGGTACAATGTTATTAGTGTTTTGAAAAAAGTGGGAGGCGATAATATGGAAAATACAAGAACTTCAACTAAAATGGGTGTGTATGAAGAAAATATAATATTTGCAACTAAAATGGGTATGCATAAAGAAAATATGGAAAAAAATCTTAACAATGCAAAAAAATTAAGTGAAAATATAGAGAAATTAAAAGAAAAAGGTAGAAAGCTTACAAGATCTACAGTGGGAACTGCTTTAGTTGGTGGCTTAGCTGCGGGAGCAGGTCTACTAACAGGAGGATTAGGATTGTCATTAGCGTCAATAGGTGTATTAGGTTTAGCAGCAGTGAATGGTGCTAAGACAATTAAGACAAATTTAGCGAAAAGCAAATTAGAAAAAGAACATGATCAAGAGATTGACTTGCTTAACAAAGAAACTGCTAACCATGCATTAAGTTTACAGAGTTTAATGCGTTCTGCACTCAAAAATCCAGAGTTTAGTCCAACTGGTGGGATGACTCTTTTAAATCCAATTACGTTTGACAAAGTTGGAGTGATACATGATGTGAGGGAAAAAGATGGAGAAAACTCAATAGAAGGATTGGTGTGGTATGATGGCTACTATGAACCTGGATTTGAAGCAGTAAAATCTTCAGAAGGTGAAGATAAAGGGCGATTATATGATCTTGGTTTTGCAAAAAATGGATTTGAGTTAGTAGATGAAGCGAATGAATTAACATGCTAGTTGAGAAGAGTGAGTACAGAGTTTCAAAAAATAAATATAGAGCAGCAAAGAATATAAATAATAGAGATAAAGAAGCACTTAATAAGAGGGATGAAGGAATTGAACTATTTGATAAAATTGCTATGAATTTCCTTAAAGCTGGTATAGTTTCTTTTGGTGCAGGGACTTTTTTTGGATCAACTCTTATATGTGGAATTTCAACAATATTAACATTAAATGGACTTGGAGCTTATGTAGGTAAGCTTGTAAGTGAAAACGGAAGGCCCACACTGAGAACAAAAGCAGAAGAATCAGGAGAGATGTTGAAAAATTTTGAAGCAGATTATATAAAAGCAAGCATTGAAAAGGAAGAAGAGCTTCCAACAGGTCCAGCTACGCTATATGATTTTTTAAAGTTTGAAGAGTTGGGTAGCATATACTATGTTGAAAATGATGAAGAAGGAAAAGCAGCATATATGAAAGGTATAACAGATTCAGGTATTGCATTTAAATATGAAGAAAATGATTTTACCTTTGAAGAAGAATTGCCTTAATATAATAAATAATAATACTTAATAATATAAGTTGGTTATGATAATATAGTTATAAATTGTAAGGATGGTGTTTTGTGAAAAAAACTTGGAATAGAATAAATAGAATTGGTGAAAAGTTAGCCAATAATATAGAAAAGCTTAATAATATTAATAACTCTAGGAATGTTGCTGAAGTTAAAAAGAAAAAGAATATAAATACTAGCAGAGGACTAAGCATTGGATGCTTTTGTGGAGCAATAGCAGGTGCAGCTACTGGAAATATAACTCTTTCGTCTGTAGCTATAGCTACAAGTGGTATTTCATTTGCATTATTATATAGTGTTGAAGAAACAAAGGATGAAATTGAAAAATATGAAAGGGAATTTGATGAAGCGGCATCTAAAAATATAGTGTTTAAACAGTTGTTAGTAAGAGAGATGTTAAGTGCAAAAGAACTTAATCCAACAGGTGGATTTACATTATTGAATCCTGTATCATTTGATGGTATAGCTCAAGTAGTTTCCTGTGATAAAAATGGGAACCTTGAAGGTAGTATCATAAATAGTGGTGAAAAAAATAGTGATAATGAAAGATTTATAGCAAGTAAAGATGAGGGTGGGAATTTAACTAGTATAGAATTTGAAGATGACATTCTTGACTATATTTAATAAAAATACTTTTTTTGAGATTAGATTTCAAAATTAGTATTTTTTTATTTGGCAGTATGATAGAATTTTAGTATGAAGTTTATCGGAGGGATTATATGAAATCTATTGTAGTGGTTATAGAAGGAACTGATGGAAGCGGTAAGGCAACTCAATCTAAATTACTAAAGATGAAGTTTGAAAAAGAAGGTAAAAGAGCCTTACTTCTTAGTTATCCAGAATACACAAGTGAATCTAGTTTTCTTACTAAATTATATTTAGAAGGAGTATTTGGTAAAAAAGCTAATGATATTGATGGGAAAAATGTTTCTGTTTTTTATGGTATTGATAGATACAGAAGTTATAAGAAGCATATTGAGAATTTATATAAAGCAGGTGATGCCATTATAATTCTTGATAGGTACACAACTGCAAATATGGTCCATCAAGTTTCAAAGATAAATGGAGTAGCTAACAAAAACGAGATGATTGATTGGATAGCACACTTTGAATATGATTTTTTAGGACTTCCAAGACCGGATAAGGTTATATTCTTGTCTGTAAAACCAGAAACAACAAAAATTCTTATGAAAGAAAGAAGAAATGAATTCACAGGAAGTAGACGTAAAGATATACATGAAAGAAGTATAGAGCATTTAGAAAGAGCTTTTGATAATGCCTACTTTGTAGCAGACAAATATGATTGGAACATAATTAAATGTGATAATAAATTTAGATTAAGAACTATTGAGAGCATAGGAGAAGAAATTAAAGATATAGTAGATGAGTGTATTGATGAAAGTAAGAACTCAAAGAATATGTATGAGATGGTTACATACAGTAAAAAGAAGCATACACGAATTGATAAGAACAAGAATATAATAATCAAAAATAAAGATGGAAACTATGAAATTATAAACATACTTGAAGAAAAAAATAAAGTTATAAAAGTTGAAGTGATTAAAGCTGAAGGAAAATATGATTTCACAGTTGATATATTTGATTGTCATGAAGACATGTGTGATTATATGATTGAAAATTCAAGTGGTGAAGTGTATCAGTTTGTTAATCTTGAAAATATAGAATGCATAGCATTTAGTAAAGATGAAAATGGCTATATAAAAACAGATAGTAAGATGTTTAGAAGAGGTGAAAAATCACCAACTTTTGAAGATATGTTCCTAGAAAGTGCAGAAACTGACAAGAGTTTTGAAGAACTTTTAAAAGAATATACAAATGAGGTTTATAAAGAAAAAGCTAGGGTTAATAGATAGTGCTTTGAGTGTTACAAGTCTAAACTTTAAAAATAAAATGAATTGTTATAAAAGCTCTTACATGTTAAAATGCATGTAAGAGTTTTTAAATGGAGGAATATATGATTAAAATAACAATAGATAAAAATAGTGAAGGACAAAAAATAGAAAAGTTTTTATTTAAAATACTACCTGAAGCAGGTAGAACTTTTTTATATAAAATGATTCGTAAAAAAAGAATAAAACTAAATGGTGGAAGAATAGAAGGTAAGGAAACGTTAGTTTCAGGAGATGAGATAACTTTTTACTTTTCAGATGAAACCTATAATAAATTTAGAGGTGTTAAAGAAGAAATAAAAGAAACTGAAATGCTATTTGAAGTAGTATATGAAGATGAAAATATTTTAATAGTTGATAAGCCAGCAGGAGTACTTATGCATCCTGATATTGATAATGTAGATGGTACATTAATAGATAGTATATATACTTACTTAGGGGTTAAAGCGGATGATATGTTTAAGCCAGCTACTGCTAATAGACTGGATAGAAACACATCAGGTTTGGTTATAGTAGGTAAGAATTTAAAATCATTAAGTGTGTTAAATGAATTAATTAAAGAAAAGAAAATTGAAAAGTATTATAAGACTGTAGTTGAAGGTGTTATTGAAAAAGAATTAACGTTAGAAGGTAGTATTGAGAAAGATGAGAAAAGTAATACTTCTAAAATATCAGATGAAGGTAAATATATAAAAACCATTGTAAAACCTTTAAGTGTAAAAAATGGAAATACTATGCTTGAGATAAACTTAATAACAGGTAGAAGTCATCAAATAAGAGTTCATCTTTCATCGATAGGACATCCGATATTAGGGGATGCTAAATATGGAAGTAAAGTTAAAGTTAAGAAGGGTCAAATTCTTCATGCATATAGGCTGATGTTTAATACAAAAGATACTATGTTTGACTATATAGATGGGAAAGAGTTTCTTTCGTCTAAAGAGTTGTGATTACTAAATAAAATAGTGTTATAATTAATAGTAATAAGGTGGTGAGATTATGAGTTTAGAACCAGAGAGTAATAGAGTTGAATATAAGAGGGAACTTAATGATAAATTTGAAAAGGAAGTAGTAGGTTTTTTTAATTATAAAGAAGGTGGAAAGATATATATCGGAGTAGAAGATGCTGGTATAATAACAGGTGTAGAAGATGCTGATAAACTTCAGCTTAAAATATCTGAAAGAATTAAAAATAATATACTACCAGCAACTTTGGGCTTGTTTGATATAGAGCTTGAAAACATAGATGGGAAGCAGATTATTAAGGTAATAATTGCTAGTGGTCCAGACAAGCCTTATTATATAAAAAAAGTTGGGATGACTCCTAAAGGTTGTTATTTAAGAGTAGGAAGTGCAACAGAACCATTAACTGTTAATGAAATAGATCGTTTATATTCAAAAAGAGTTAGAAATTCACTAAGAAAAATAGAATCTAATAAGCAAGACCTGACTTTTAGGCAATTAAGAATATATTATGATAGTGCAGGATATGATGTTAATGATAGGTTTTTAGATAGTCTTGCACTTAAGACAGAAGAAGGTAAATATAATTATTCTGCATATTTGTTAGCTGATGAAAATGGTGCATCTATAAAAGTTGCTAAATATAGCGGAGAAGATAGAGTTGATCTTATAGAAAATTATGAGTACGGGTATTGTTGTTTGTTAAAGGCCACAGAGAAAGTGTTAGATAAATTAGATATTGAAAATAAAACTATGGCGAAAGTAACAGGTGCTGCAAGAAGATTTGAGAAAAAATTAGTAGAAGAAACGGCTCTTAGAGAAGCTGTTATTAACGCAATCATACACAATGATTGGACTAATGAAATACCACCTAAATTTGAAATTTTTTCGGATAGAATTGAAATTACTTCAGCAGGAGGGTTAGTTCCAGGGATGTCTGAAAATGATATGTTTGAGGGTGTATCTGCTCCAAGGAATAAAGAACTTATGAGAGTGTTTAAAGATTTAGAATATGTAGAACACTTAGGATCTGGTATTGGAAGGATACTTAAAGAATATGATAAATCTATATATAAAATATCAGAGAACTTTATAAGAGTAGTTTTTAAATTTTCCGAAGAAGCTATAAATAGAGGAGTTAGAAATGACACTGTAAATGACACTGTAAATGACACTGTAAATGACACTGTAAACAAGAAAGAAGATATATTAGATAAATTAAAAAAGAACCCTAATATTACTGCAAATGAAATTTCAGAGCAAACAGGGTATAGCCTTTCTACAACTAAAAGATATATAGCTAAGTTGAAAGAAGATAATATTATCGAAAGAGAAGGTTCGGATAAGACAGGATACTGGAAAATTAAAGATTCAAAATAAGTTTTTTTAAACTTTTTGTAATAGAAAATAAAGGAGTTTTAATGTATAATGTTAAGAGGTGATATTATGCGTATTAGAACTCTTTTTTTAGTATTATCATTAAGTGTTTTTACATCGCTTTTTGTTAGTGCTGAAAATCTTACAAATTTAAACATTGGACTTGAATCAAAACTTTCAAATGAAGGTTTTATTGAGATTAGTGGAAAAGAGTTTAAGGTCGAATATGAGAGTGGAGAAAGAGTTTTCAAAGTAGAAGGCGATATATATGCAGTTGTATCAAATAAATATTATCTAATGGTGAGTAAAGTATTTGATTCATATGAAGATGCTAAAGAAGTGGTGGATCTTTATAAGAATGCAAAGCCAGTATATATTGGTAATGAAGAATGGAAAGTATATATAGGAGAATATAGTAGTGACAAAGAAGCAAGAGAAGATTTTGATTTAGTTTATGAAATTAATCCAGATATGGATCATGAAGTTTTAAGAAATAATTATAGAAGAATAAGTATAATGTCTGGTGATGGAGAAGAATTTATAATAGACAGTAGAGATGACAATCTCTTCTTTGATTCAAACTACAAGTTTGAATTTCTAGAAGATAAATATAGAGGCAAATTTGGTTTTGTTAGAAAAAATGATAATGATTTAATTTTAATAAATAGAATAGATATAAATAATTATTTAAAATCAGTTGTGCCATCAGAAATGCCAGCTTTATGGGAAAAAGAAGCGCTAAAAGCTCAAGCTGTGGCAGCTAGAAATTATACATATTTAAATATGAGTAAGCATATAGAAGAAGGATATAATCTTTGTGACACTGTTCACTGTCAGGTATATAAAGGTGTAATGACAGAACATAAAAATTCATCAGAAGCTGTTATGGAAACAGAAGGGGACTTACTTTATTATGGTGATAACTTAGTTGAAACTTACTTCTTTGCAAGAAGTGGTGGGGCAACAGAAGACTCAGAAAATGTATGGAGTAAAGAGGTCGATTATCTAAGAAGTGTGGAAGATGAATTTGAGCAAGATGAGATTTGGCTCATAAATCCAGACAAAGAAATATCAAGCATTGAAATAAAAGATTATTATAATAGTGGAAGTGTTGCTAGTATATATATAAATAAAAAAGAGTATAAAAAAGCTAATGGTAGATACTTTCTTGGACTAAGAAGTAATAAATATAGAATTAAATCATTTGAAGGTAAGGTATATGCCAATATATTAGGGATGAGTAATAACAATAGGCCATATGAAGATATTAATATTTTTTCAAATGATAAAAAGCTTAAAAAAGTTTATATATTAGGAGTAGATGAAAATATAAAAGAAATAGATTATGAAAGTGGAACAGATGGGTTAATAATTGAAGGTATAGGATATGGTCATGGAGTTGGTATGAGTCAAATGGGAGCCAACGAATATGCAAAAAGAAATTATACATACAAACAAATATTGAGTCATTATTATACAGGATCAATAGTTAAAGGGGAGGCTATAGATGAATAATAAAGTATTTATAGTTACATCGGCATTAATTATTTTTACAGCAATAACTGTAAGTGCATTTAATGCTCCAAATAAGATTAAGGTAGGACTTACAAGTCAATATCCAGATACAAATGAAATTGTTGTTAAAAATAATGATTTAGTTATGTTTGATAAGAATGAAAAAGAAATAGCGGATTTTGATTCAAGTTCAAACTTTAAGTTTGTACCAAGCAAACTTTATTACATAGGAACAAATGATACATTTAGTTCATTTAAAGATGTAATGAAAAAAGTTGAATTATACAATACTGGAATTCCAGCTTATGTTGGTAATGGTAAATGGAAAGTTTATGTAGGTGGATATGATACTAAAGACAAGGCTAACAGTTTATTAGAATTAGCAGGAAGTAGAGATAAAAGCGCTTCTCATAAAGTTATTAATCCTAATACAGTTAGAGTTGCTTGTTATGTAAGTGGAAAAACTAAGCTTATGATTGATACTACTGAAGATGTCTTTTTTGAAACAGAAGACAGAATAAATTTAGATAAGAATTCATACAGAGGTAAGTTAATACTTAAAAGATACAATGGTGCAGGATTAATTCCTATTAACTATATTGATCTAGATGAGTATTTAAAAGGAGTAGTTTCTTCAGAAATGGAGAGTCATTATGAGATAGAGGCTCTTAAAGCGCAAGCAGTAGCAGCGAGAAATTATGCAGCACTTAATGTGCAAAATAGTAAACATGCATCAGCTGGATATCACATATGTGATTCAGAGCATTGTCAAGCGTATAAAGGATATACTAATGAAACTGAAAAAGGTAATAGGGCAGTTAAGGAAACAGAAGATGAATTTTTATTATATGGAGACAGTGTAATAAGAACATATTATTCAGCTAGCAGTGGTGGTTATACTGAAGATATAACTAATGTATGGGGGAGTGTAAAGCCTTACTTAGTTGGAGTTGTTGATGAATATGAAGAAGATGATGTTTGGACAAGAGAATACACATCTAGTCAATTAGCATCAAGGGCAGACTCTAAGTATGATAAGAATATAGGAAGTTTCAAAAATTTAGAGCCGGTTTCATATACTAGATATGGAAGAATAACATCTTTAAATATAAATGGTAGTAAGGGTAGTCTGACTGTATCAAAAGATAGGATAAGAAGTTTCTTTCCAGTATATTATACAGATAGAGGAAAAAGAAGATGTAAAAGTACTAGATTTTATGTAAAACTTCAAAATGGAGATTATTCATTTTATATGCAAGCAGATAATAAATTTGGCGCTGATAAAATAGGAGAGATAACTGTACTTTCAGCTAATGGAAGCGGAAAAGTAAAAAAAGATGAAGTATACGTATTATCAAAAGATGGAAGCAGAAAACAAGAGGTATATAATAAAGATAAGAATAAAATTGTTATTGAAGGTAATGGATTTGGGCATGGTGTTGGTATGAGTCAAATGGGAGCTAATGCATATGCCAAAAATGGATATACATATGATGAGATATTAACTCATTATTATACTGGAACAGTTTTAAAGAAATATTAAAGGAGAACAAAATGAATTTAAATGAATTTGATTTTCACTTACCAGAAGAGCTAATAGCTCAAGTTCCGTTAAAGGAAAGATCTAAATCAAGATTATTAACGCTTGATAAAGTAACTGGTGAAGTTGAACACAAAAGTTTTGAAGATATAATTGAATATATGGAAGAAGGAGATTGTATTGTTTTTAATAATACGAAAGTACTTCCAGCTAGAATATATGGAAAAAGAGATACAGGAGCAAATGTTGAGTTTTTACTTTTAGAACAACTTGAGGAAGATTACTGGGATGTACTTGTTAAACCGGGAAGAAAAGCTAAAGCCGGAGATGTAATATACTTTGGAGAAGATAAATTAAAAGCAGAAATTATAGAAGTAACAGAAGAAGGAAATAGGAGAGTGAAGTTTTCATATACAGGTATTTTTAATGAAATACTTGAAGAGTTAGGAGAAATGCCTCTTCCACCATACATAACTGAAAAGTTAGATGATCAGGGAAGATACCAAACTGTTTATGCTAAACATGAAGGTTCAGCAGCAGCTCCAACAGCAGGACTTCATTTTACAAATGAGTTAATTGAAAAGATAAAAGATAAAGGTGTAGAAGTGGCTTATGTTACATTACATGTTGGTCTTGGAACTTTTAGACCAGTTAAAGTAGAAAATGTACTAGAACATAAAATGCATTCAGAATATTATAACGTTAAGAAAGAAGATGCAGATAAAATTAATAAAGCTAAAAAAGCAGGAAAGAAAATTATATCTGTTGGAACAACCGCAACTAGAACATTAGAGTCTTGTGTAGATGAAAATGGATTAGTTAAAGAAGATAGTGGGCATACAGATATATTTATATATCCAGGATATGAGTTTAAGGTTGTAGACAAACTTATAACTAATTTTCATTTACCAAAATCAACTTTAATAATGTTAGTTTCAGCATTGTCTAATAAAGAAGTAGTCCTTGCAGCTTATGAAGAAGCTGTTAGAGAAAAATATAGATTCTTCAGTTTTGGAGATGCCATGATAATAAAATAAATGGGAGGTATATCAATGCAAAAAGTATCAATTGATAAGTTAATGAAGGAGTTTAAATTACAAAATTATACACCTGAACTTAATCTTAAAAAGAAGATGTTAAGTAAAGTAGAAGTGAATATACCTTCGCTTGAGCTTACAGGATTTTTTGAACTGTTTGACTCAGATAGAATACAACTTATTGGAAGAAGTGAAACAATATATTTAAATAAATTATCAGAGGAAAAAAGAAAGAAAGCTTTAGAAAAGTTATTTTCTTTTTCATTTCCATGTGTAATATTTACACATGATTCAGAGCCGATAAAAGAAGTTCTTACTTTAGCGCTTGAAAAAGAGATACCAGTGCTAAAAGCAAGTGAATCAACTACAAATTTTATGGGAGAACTTATTAGATGGCTTAGATTAGAGCTTGCACCAATAATGACTCTTCATGCTGAACTAGTAGACGTTTATGGTGAAGGAGTGCTTATAATGGGGGAAAGTTCAGTTGGTAAAAGCGAAACGGCACTTGAACTTGTTAAAAGAAATCACAGACTAGTTGCAGATGATGTAGTTGAGATAAAAAGAGCATTTGCAGGAATTTTAATTGGAACATGTCCAGAAGTAATAAGGCACTTTATAGAACTTAGAGGTGTTGGTATTGTTAATGTAAAGGAACTTTTTGGAATACAGTCAGTTCTTGAGAAACATACAGTTGATTTAGTTATTAAGTTAGAGCCACAAGATAATGAAAAATCATATGATAGATTAGGTTTATATGAAGAGCACGTAGAAATATTAGGGGTTAAAGTTCCAACAATATGTATACCTGTAAGTTCAGGTAGAAATTTAGCAGTTATAATAGAAACAGCAGCGTTAAATCATAGACAAAAGA
Organism: Clostridia bacterium; assembly: GCA_025210555.1. Taxonomy (GTDB): domain Bacteria; phylum Bacillota; class Clostridia; order Lachnospirales; family JAOARL01; genus JAOARL01. The sequence goes on along the minus strand of JAOARL010000008.1, from coordinate 43,354 downwards.
AAATAGGATACAATGCAGCTGAAGTGCTTACAGAAAGAGTTATTAAAAAGCTAGAAGATTAGGTGATAACTATGAAAAATAGATTAATTGAAATATTAAGTAAGGATAGAGTTTTAGAAAATGAAAGTATGAAAGAACATACTACGTTTAAGATAGGCGGTAAGGTTAAATGGATGGTTCTGCCTAAAAGTAAAGAAGAGATCATAGATGTTATAAAATTATGTAGAGAAGAAAACTATAAATATGAAATTATTGGAAATGGTAGCAATTTACTTGTTTCAGATAATGATATGGATATTTTAGTTATAAAAATAGATAAGAATATGAGTAGTTTTGAAATAAAAGATGACATATTAGAAGTTTCAGCGGGGATAGTTTTTTCAACTATGGCAAAGAAACTTTCTAATTTAGGATATAAAAATTTTGAGTATGCAACTGGCATACCAGGATCACTTGGTGGAGCAATATATATGAATGCTGGGGCATATGGTGGAGAGATAAAAGAGAACCTTATATCAGTTACATATATATCAGAAAATGGAGATCTTTTAGAAAAAGAAATAGAACATACAAATATGGGATATAGATCTAGTATGTTTCAAAATGAAAAATGTATAATTCTTAGTGCTAAAATGCTGCTTGAAAAAGGTGAAAAAGAAGAAATTTTAGCTAAAGTTAAAGACTTAACAAGCAAAAGAATAGCTAAGCAGCCTATTGATAAACCAAGTGCCGGAAGCACATTTAAATGGCCGGATGGTGTAGAGCATACTGCAGCTTGGTTTATTGAACAATATGGATTTAAAGGATATAAAATTGGTGGAGCTCAGGTTTCTGAGAAACACTCAGGGTTTGTTATAAATACAGGAAATGCAACAGCTGAGGATGTAATCAATCTTACAAACCACATTAAAGAAAAAATAATTGAAAAGTATGGAGTAGAGCTTCATCTTGAAGTAAAGAAAATAGGAGAGTTTTAAATGTCATTTTCATCAAAAGTAAAATCAGAAATAGTAAAAATTGAATATGATAGAGCTTTTATTAAAAAAATGGAATTAGCAGCTTTAGTAAACTTAATTGGTAATATATCAGTTAAATATGGAAAAATGCTAATTAGTTTACATACAGAAAATCCAGCATTAGCTAGAAAAATATTTTCTGAAATAAAATATTTATATAACTATACCCCAGAGATAAGCATGAGAAGAAGTAAAAAGTTATCTAAAAATAGAGTATATTATATATATATAAGCAATATATTTTTAGTTGAAAGAATGCTTAAAGAAATGGGTATTCTTAGAGTTGATGATGATATTTTAGTAATAGCTAACAATGTAACTGAGTTAGTATATGAAGATCAGTCTTTTAAGAGAGGTTATTTAAGAGGCGCATTTTTAGCAGCTGGATCAGTTTCAGATCCAGAAAAGGGATATCACCTTGAGATAGTAGATAGTGATTATGCCCATGCAGAAGGACTGTCTAACCTAATTAACAGTTTTGGATTAGATTCAAAAATCGTTGAAAGAAAAGGGCACTTTGTTGTTTATCTAAAAGAAGGAGAACAAATATCAACATTTTTAAATATAATAGAGGCACATGTTTCTCTTATGGAGTTTGAAAATGTTAGAATATTAAAAGAGATGAGGAACAAGGTTAATAGAGTAGTTAATTGCGAAACAGCAAATTTAAATAAAGTTGTAAAAGCTTCAATTAAACAAATTGAGGATATTGAATTAATAGATAAAGAAGTAGGTATAGATAATTTGCCAGAGAGCTTAAGAGAAGTTATAACACTTAGGGTTGAATATCCAAACTTAAGTCTTAAGGAGCTTGGAGAAGTATCTAATCTTAAATTATCGAAGTCTGCAATAAATCACAGGTTTAGAAAAATTGCAGAAATAGCATCACAATATAGAAAAAGTTAGGTGAGTTAATGAATTCAAGAAAATTAGCATTACAAATACTGGGAGAAATACTAGAAGGTAAGTACAGTAATATAGCTTTAAGAGAAGCTCTTAAACATTCAGAACTTGATCAAAGAGATAGAGGTTTTGTTACAGAGATTGTTAATGGCACTGTTAGAAATATGATAAAAATTGATTATATAATTTCACAATTTACTAAAGGTAAAAGAGTTAAACGTGAGGTTAAAAATATTCTTAGGATAAGTATATATCAAATTTTATTTATGGATAAAGTTCCAGTATCTGCAGCTGTTAATGAAGCTGTTAAAATAGTAAATAAATCAAAGTATAAAGCCCTCAAAGGTTTTGTTAATGGTGTTCTTAGGAATGTAGATAGAGAAAGAGAAACAATAAAGTATCCTAATAAAAACAAGAAGGAATATTTAAGTGTCTACTATTCAGTACCTATGTGGCTTGTAGATATGTTATATTCACAATATGATAATGCAGAAGAAATAATTAAAAATTTAAATAATACACCTAAATTAACTATCAGATTAAATTCACTAAAAGGAGATCTTAAAAGTGTTGCTGAAATTGTTGCTAAGGATTTAGAAATAGAAGACTGCGGGGAAATTGATGAGTGTAAGATTGTTCTTAAAGGTAAAAATATTTTAAGTCTTGATAGTTTCAATGAAGGTTATTTTACTGTTCAAGGACAATCGTCTATGATGGTTTCAAATATATTAGAACCTAAAAGTGGCGAGAAAATTATTGATATGTGTTCAGCTCCAGGTGGTAAGACTACTCATATAGCTGAAATGATGGGGAATAATGGAGAAATAAGAGCTTTTGATGTACATGAACATAAGATTAAGCTTATTGAGGATACGACAAAAAGATTAGGAATAGACATCATTAAAGCCGGGGTAAAAGATGGAACAATATTTGATGGTAACCTTGAATCGTATGCAGATAAGATACTTCTTGATGTTCCGTGTTCAGGAATAGGAATAATAAGCAAAAGACCAGATATAAAATTAAAAGATGGTAATTTTGATGAATTAGTAGAAATTCAAAAGAAAATAATAGAAAATGGGATAAAGTACTTAAAGGAAGATGGTATTTTAGTATATAGTACGTGTACATTAAATAAAAAAGAAAATGATGAAAATGTTAAATGGATGATAGATAAGTTTGGATTAGAATTAGTTCCATTTGAAGGATCAAATGAAGGCTACATGACTATAATTCCGTCTAAGGAAAATACAGATGGCTTCTTTATAGCTAAATTAAGGAAAATATAATCAAGGAGGTAATAGGATGAATAGAAAAATAATATATACATGTGTTTTAGTAGCTTTAGCTATCGTTTTATTGCCAAGAATATGGGGATATAAAATAGAAAAACTTTTTGTGCCTAAGGGGCCAATTACTTATTATACAGCGGATTCACTTGAAAACATGAAAAGTGAATATAAAATTTCTAATGATATATTAATGGGGGATAAAAAAATAAGGTTATTATTAAATTATGATTCAGTATTAGTTATATTGCTTGAAAACAGTGATGAGGTTATAGTTTATGACCAAATAACTCTACTTGAAAGGTTAAATCCTTATAATGTAGCATTTGATTACGATGAAGAACTCAAAGAGTTAAATGTAACAACAAAAGACAATATGAGTAATGAATCATATAAGTACAACTTTAAAATTACAGGGAATAGTCTTAATTATAATGGGGTTGAAATTAATGATGAAGCTATAGTCTATTTTAAAAATGTTGAAGCATCTCTTAATAGTAATTCGTTTGATGAAGCAGCAGGTTATGGAGGAGTATCGCAAAATGTTGTATATCCTGAAGCTTATCAAGAAGAAATTTATAAGCTAGGGAGACTTGCTATGATAGAATCGCATGATTATGCACTAGAAATTATGGATTCATCAGAGAATTACAAAGAAGCGCTTGATATAATGGTTTATGGTTTTGAAGAATATTATAAGTCTCAAGTTGCTGTAGAAGATGATTTTGAAAAAAACATAGAAACTAATATTAGCAAACTTTACATTGAGTATGAAAAGAAAGATCAAGGATCTAAATATCAACTTAAGAAGGAAGTTTTCACTCAATATGTAAATGATATTGCATATGCGTATTATAAAAATAATAAGTTCGTAGAAGCTGAAAAACTTTTAGATATTGTATTAGCCGAGAATGATGAAAGGGTAGTTGCATATATAAACATGGGAGATGTAAAGTATGCACTTGATAAAAAAGAAGAATCTTATGAGTATTATAAGAAGTATGTTGATTTCTTAGGTGAAAAAAACAAGATAATACCAAAAAGAGTTCATGATAGAATCGAGGAAAGCTTTAATAATTAAAGCTTTTTTCTTTACTTTAAATAGTATTTAGAGTAAAATTATTTTCAAAGGAGATGTGTAATGGATATAAGAAATTTAACGCATTTAGAGTTAGAAAAACATATAATAGATAGTGGTTTTCCAAAGTTTAGGACAAACCAAATATTTGATTGGGTTCATAATAAGGGAATAAAGAGTTTTGAGGATATGAAAAATATCCCAAAAGATATGCAAGAGAAGTTATCTGATGAATTTAATCTTAATGAACTTAAAGTTATAGATAGAAAAATATCTAAAGAAGATTATACTGAGAAATATTTATTTGAACTCCATGATGGAAATGTCATAGAGTGTGTTTTAATGAAATATAAACATGGAAACACTATATGTATATCTTCACAGGTTGGATGCAGAATGGGATGTGAATTCTGTGCATCTACAAAAGGTGGGCTAGTTAGAAACTTAGAAGTATCAGAGATGCTAGCACAAATATATGAAGTTAATAAATTATCAAAGGTTAGTAATATTGTAATTATGGGTATAGGAGAGCCTTTCGATAATTATGAAAATATACTCAAGTTTTTAGAAATAATTAATAGTGAAAAAGGTTTAAATATAGGTCAAAGGCATATAACATTATCAACATGTGGGTTAGTTGATAAAATCAAGATGTTTGCAGATTTAGGAATGCAAGTTAATTTAGCAATATCTTTACATGCAGTTACTGATGATAAAAGAAAATCTTTGATGAAGATTGCTAACAAGTATAGTATTGAAGAATTAATTGAGAGTATTAAGTATTATATTGATAAAACAAATAGAAGGGTTACTTTCGAATATGCTTTAATAGATAAAGTTAATGATTCTAAAAAGGATGCAGAAGGTTTAGCTAAATTAATAAGAGGTATAAATTGTCATGTTAATTTAATACCTATGAATGAGATCGAAGAATCAGAGTTTAAACCAAGTAAAAACTTAAAAGAATTTACTAAGGTTTTAGATAAAAGAAAAATAAATTATACGGTAAGAAGAAAACTTGGAAATGACATTGAAGCAGCTTGTGGACAGCTTAGAAAAAAATATGTAGATGAGGTGAATGGAGATGCTTAGTCATGGCCAAACCGACAAAGGTATTTTAAGAGGTGAAAATCAAGACAATTTCTTTGTAAGAGAAGAAGTTTTTGGACCACTTCCTAATTTATTCATAGTAGCAGATGGTATGGGTGGACATAAAGCAGGATCATTTGCTAGCCATTATGCAATTAAGATGTTTTGTGATTTTATTTTTGCTAGCAAACAAAAAGTAGAAACAGCAGATGACGCTGTTAAGCTATTTGAAGAGGCTATAAAATTTTCAAACTTAGCTGTATATAATAAAGCAAAACAAGATGAGTTTAAAAATATGGGAACAACTTTTGTAGCAGTAACTAAGATTGGAAATATGATTGCAGTATTAAATATAGGAGATAGCAGATTATATATAATAGATGACGAGGACATAAGTCAGATAACGGAAGATCATTCTTTGGTTAGAGAATTATATAAACTAGGTAAGATTGAATTAAGCGAAATTAAAACACATCCAAAGAAAAATATTATAACTAGGGCAGTTGGAGTAGAAACTAATATTAATCCTGATTTTTTCACTGTAAAACTTAATCCAGGAGCAATGGGAATTATGTGTTCAGATGGATTATATAATATGGTGAGAGAAGAAGAGATTGTTGAAATAGTTAAAGAGCAAGATGACATTAAAATAGGAGTTACAAGACTAATAGAGAAAGCCAATGAAAATGGTGGAAGAGATAATATAACAGTAATTATTTTTAAATAGTGAGGTGAAAAAGAAATGCTTAAAAAAGGCGATGTATTAGACGCTAGATATGAAATACTTGAAAAAATAGGATCAGGCGGAATGTCGGTTGTTTATAAAGCCAAGGACAATAGACTCGGAAGAATAGTAGCTATAAAAATATTAAGAGAAGAATTTATTAATGACAGTAATTTCATTACAAAATTTAATGTGGAAGCAAAAGCTATTGCACAAATTTCTCATCCAAACATTGTAAATATTTATGATGTAGGAAATATGGGACAGATATATTATATTGTTATGGAGCACATTGATGGAGAAACTTTAAAAGAGGTTATTAGTAGAAAAGGTCCTCTTGCAGAAAATGAAATTTTAAGTATAGCTATACAGATAACTTCAGCGCTTTTTATAGCGCATAAAAACGAGATTATACATAGTGATATAAAACCACATAACATTATAATAACTAGTGATAATAGGGTAAAAGTGATGGACTTTGGAATAGCTAAGTTTTCAGATAAGCATGATATAAAATTTGCAGCTAATGCCATAGGATCAGTATATTACTTTTCGCCAGAACAGGCTAAGGGAAGAAATGTAGACGAAAGAAGTGATTTATATTCACTTGGTATAGTTATGTTTGAAATGGCAACTAAGAAGTTACCATTTGAAGGAAATTCTCCAAGAGAGATAGCCGATAAACATTTAAATATGGAATTACCAAGACCTAGTATATACAACAGCACTATTTCTAAAAGTTTGGAGGAAATAATAATCAAAATGACTAACAAAGATAAAGAAGATAGATTCTTAGATGCTGATGAAGCTTTAAAGTTTATGAATTTGAGCACTGTTAAAAAAGTTGAAACAAAAGTGCCAAGCTTTTTAAGAGAAGAAGCAGAAGAGCAAATAAATAAGATAGAGAAAAAAGTGGAGGTTACAGAGAATACTTTAGTATTAGAAGAACCTAAAAAAGAAGAAGTAAAAGAAATTGTTGAAGAAAAGACCATTGTAAAATCAAATATAAAAGTAAGTAGTAAAAATCCATTTGATGATGATAGAGATACTATTTTCAGTAGAGAAGAAGAGAAGAAAGATAAGTTTAAAACATTCTTTATGGTTGTTGGTGCTTTTGTAACAGCAGCATTAGCATTTATTATATTTTTAAATATTGTTCAAAATATTGTTAGTGCGTCTGCAAAAGAAATTAAAATGCCGGGGCTTGTAGGAATAGAAGCTTCTACAGTTAATGATATACTTGAAGAACGTAGACTTAAAGCAGTTTCAATTAAGGAAGAATATAGTTATGACTATAAAAAAGGTATAATTATAAGTCAAAGTCCAGAAGTTGGAAAAGTTATGACTAAAGATGATGAGATAAGCTTAATTATAAGCAAGGGTTCAAAACCTTTCTGGCTATCAAGTTATAAAGATATGACAAAAGAAAAAGCTATAGCAAGAGCTGAAAAAGAAGGTCTTGAAGTAGAAATAGTAGAAATTGAAGGAAATTCAATGATGGAGGCTGGGATTGTAATAAATCAAGTTCCAGAAGCTAAAATATATGATAAGAGAATAAAAAAGTTAACATTGTATGTTTCTAAGAAATCACCTAGAAAAGAGGTTGTAGAAACAATAGCTGTAGAAAAGCTAGAAAAGAAGAAATACAGTATTGATGCACCAGGATTTATTAAAAGCTTAGGCATTGATGAATATAGTGTTAGTATGAAAATTATAATGGAAGATAAGACAGAGGTTTTTAGTGGAACTAAAACTAATGGGGAATTCCCTTTTGATTTAGTTACAGACAAAAGAGGAGAAGCAACTATTTTCTATTATGTTGATGGAGAAATGATAGAAGAGAAAAAAGAATACTTTAAATAAAATGGAGGGTTTATGCATATAGGGAAAGTAATAAAAGCTATATCAGGTTTCTTTTACGTAGATTATGAAGGCCAAATTTATGAGTGTAAAGGAAAAGGAAAACTAAAAAAGGATAAAATTATTCCGTTTGTAGGAGATGATGTCGAATTTGAAGTAATTAACGACAAAACAAAAAAAGGGATAATTGAAAAGGTGTTAGAAAGAGAGAATTCTTTAGTAAGACCACCTGTTTCTAATGTTGATCAAGTTGTTATTGTTTTTGCAATAAAAAATCCAACGCCAAATTATTTGGTGCTAGATAAAATAATTGCAATTGCAGAAAGCAAAGGCGTAGAAGTCACTATATGTATAAATAAAATTGATTTAGATGATACTGGAGAGTATGAAAAGTTTTATAATAGATATAAGAATGTTGGTTATGAAGTATTTAAATTAAGTGCAACAAGTGATAATGATTTAAAAGAAAAGCTAATGCCAATATTAAAAGGAAAGACAAGTGTGTTCTCAGGACCATCAGGAGTAGGAAAGTCTACAATACTTAATACACTTCACAAAGATATAGAAATGGAAACAGGTGAAATAAGTGAAAAGCTAAAGAGAGGTAAGCATACTACGAGGCATGTAGAATTATTTTCTTTAGATAAAGATACATTTGTTTTAGATACTCCTGGATTCACATCGCTTGAAGTTTATGATATTGACAAAGAGGATCTTAGATATTCTTTTGTAGAATTTTTAGATTATAGTGATGAATGTAAATACAGCACATGTATTCACATATCAGAACCTAATTGCAAGGTTAAAGAAGCGTTAGAAGAAAACAAGATATCTAAGGAAAGATATAACAATTATATAAGCATATATAATGAAATAAATGATAAGAGAAGGAAGTGATTCTGTGATAATAGCACCATCAATTTTATCAGCTGATTTTTCGAAACTTGGAGAACAGATAAAAATACTTGAAAAGAATAATATAACAGAATTACATATAGATGTAATGGATGGGCATTTTGTTCCAAATATTAGTTTTGGAATGCCTGTCATAAAAAGTTTAAGAAGATGTACCAATATGTTTTTCGATGTTCATATAATGATATCAGAACCGCTTAAATATATTGATGATTTAGTTAATAGTGGGGCAGATAGAATTACATTCCATCATGAAGTTAAAGATGAGAATAAACTAGTAATAAAAAAGATCAAGGCTTCAGGCATTGAGGCTGGTATATCAATTAAGCCTAATACAGATGTAGAAGATATAGAAGAAATATTAAAAGATATTGATTTAGTGTTAGTTATGTCGGTTGAGCCGGGATTTGGTGGCCAAAAATTTATGGATAGTTCAGTAGATAAAATAAGTAGGTTAGTAAAATTAAGAAGTGAAAAAGATTATAATTATAAAATACAAGTAGATGGTGGTATAAATATAGATACCATTTCAAAAGCTAAAGATGTAGATATAGTAGTAGCAGGATCTGCTGTATTTAAAGGTAATATAGAAGAGAATATAAATAATTTAAGAAAATAAAAAAGAGCTAATCATTTGATTAGTTCTTTTTTTCCCGGGAAATAACTATATCTTATGCTCTTTCGATTTTACCAGAACGTAAACATCTTGAACATACATCTACTTTTTTAGCAGAACCGTCAACAACCGCTTTAACTTTACGGATGTTAGCTTTTTGAGCTTTATTACTTCTTCTATGAGAGTGACTCACGTTATTTCCGAAGGTAGTTGCTTTATCGCACACTATACATTTTGCCATTTTAACGACCTCCTTTATTTGTTGTTATCTCAAACATAACAAGATAATTCTATCAAAATTATAGCTAAAACACAAGTGTTTTTTGAATAAAGAAAGAAAAAAACATAAAAATATTGAAAAAACAAAATTGTTTAGATATACTTTAAATATATGAAGGGAGAGGGTTACTTTGAAACAACTTTTAAAAGATAAAGCGTTTTTAATATTTTTAGTTATTTACGCAGTAATGTCTATTTTAGTACCAGGACATACATTAAGATTATTAGGTGAGAATAGTGGAGTAACAGTTGCTAACTTAAATGAAGTGGCGCCTATGTTAAAAATAACATATATGCTGAATTTATTATTTATTGCTTGTTCATTTGCTTTAGTATTAGCATTATTTATAACTAAAACAGAAGAACATCCAACAAAAAGATCTAAAGTTTACTTAATAGCTACGATTCCAGGAATATTACTAGCTTTAACGTACTTAGTAATATTATTCCAAAGTTTATTTAATTAGAAGGTAAAGCCTTCTTTTTTTTGTGCTTAAAATAGTGTAAAATATTATTAGCAAAATAGAAAGGACATAATTATGGGTATAACAATAAGCATAGTTCTAATGATAGCATCAATTGTTATTATAGGATTTAAGATAGGATTTCCATATTATAGAGCATTAGGATTTATAACCTTTTATATGGCAATAATTAATGCAGCGCATATATATAATCTAAGTACGGCTAAATGGATTATTTACATAATGTTAATCATAGAATTAGGTATATTAATTAAGAATAGAGAATATATTAAACTTGTAAAGTATAGTGCTAATGACAATAAGTATTGGAATAATACTAAGCATTCATATGTTAAATCAGTAGAGAAGGATTTTAATAAGCTAAGTGAAGTATTTAGTCATTTTGAAAATTATAAAGCTAATATCTGTAATAGGGATGATATATTTGAATTTGACTATAAAGATATCTCTACTATTCAAAAAGAAAAGATTGATAGTTTTTGGAAAGAGTTTAATAGTCACTATAATGAACTTTTAAAGCTTGAAAATAAGCACAGATTTTTTGATAAACTTAAAGGTAAAAGCAATAGTTTGAATGCATTCAAAGGACTTATAATAAATTATTCTATTAAGTTACTTAGAATAAGCTTATTTATTGAATTAAAAACAAGAATAATTAGTAATGAAGTATTAAGAAATGTATTTGAAAAAAATAAAGCATATAAGGAAATAGAAAAAACATTAAATATATATAATACTCATTTAGACATAGTATACAAGAGACTATATATAAGTTATAAAGAAAAGTGTATAGTTTCTTCTATAAGACGTGGGAAGATTAATATCTCTTCAAAAGAACTTAGCAGATTGCGTGATAAAATTGCATATTCAAAGAGAAGTTTTCTTAAGATATATTTTTCATTAATACGCAATCCAAAAGTATTAGGGAACAGAGTCTTAAGTATGTATGAAAAACTTATTTATAAAGTTTGGTATCCTGTTCAAAGAAAAATACCATATTATATGAGTTATATTAGACTTACCGCTAGAGAGAATTTAATTAAATATAATGAGATAAAAGATATAAAAAGGCTCTTAAGACCAGGAGATATAATGCTTACAAGAAGGAACTGGAAACTAACTAATGGAGGAATACCAGGATTTTGGATACATTCTGCATTATATACAGGTAATATTGAAGATATGAATGAATACTTTGGTTTTAATGTTGAATCTAAAATAAACGAAGTGAATAAAAATGTAGTAAAAGATATTAGAGATAGTAAGGGGCAATTTAAAGTAATAGAAAGTATTAGACCAGGAGTTGTTTTTCAGACTGTTGAGGAAAGTGCTTCATCAGACTTTTTGGTTGTATTTAGACCTAAAAAGTTGAGCAAAGAAGATAAGTTTAAAGCAATATTAAGAGCATTTGAAAATTATAAAAAACCATATGATTACTCTTTTGATTTTTTATCTAATGAGGCATTTGTGTGTTCAGAGTTAATAGTAAAGGCATATGAAGAATTAGAAGGTAAAAAAGGAATCAATTTTGATAAAAACATGGTTTCAGGAAGATTAGTTGTTATGACTAATGATATAGTTAAAAAGTTTGATATAGAATATGGAACTGAAGATGCAGAATTAGACTTTGTAATGTTTTATGAGGGAAATGAGAAAGAAGGAAGAGTTAATAGACGTGGCATTTATGAGCTCCGAAAAAGCTGGAGAAAAAACAAAATAGAAATGATAAAAGAAGTAATAGTGGACATAAAAAAATAAAACAGGAGGAATAAATATGGATATGAATTTAGTAAATTTATCGAAAGTCTTAGTTAATCATTCAGTAAGACTTGAAAAAGGTGAGAAGGTTCTTATAAACGTTATAGGATCAACTGCTCATAATTTAGTAAAACAAATTGTTAAAGAAGTTTATAGAGTTGGTGGAGTCCCATTTATTAAAATAAATGAGCCTTCACTTGGAAGAGAACTTTTACTTAATGCTACAGAAGAGCAATATAAACTTAAAAGAGATGTAGAGCTTAAGATGATGAAAGAAATGGATGCATACATAGGAATAAGAGCATCTGATAACATTAATGAAACAAGTGATGTTGATTCAGAAAAACTTAAATTAACAAGTAAAATAATGAAACCAGTTCTTGATGAAAGGGTTAACAATACTAAATGGGTTGTTCTTAGATATCCAAATAATTCAATGGCACAGCTTGCAGGGACAAGCTTAGAAAGTTTCGAAGATTTCTATTTTAAAGTTTGTACTGTAGATTATGATAAGATGGATAGAGCTATGGATAGCTTAAAAGAACTTATGGAAAGAACAGACAAAGTAAGATTAGTAGGGAAAGGAACTGATTTAAGATTCTCTATAAAAGATATACCAGCTATTAAATGTGCTGGAGAATATAACATTCCAGATGGTGAAGTATTTACAGCACCAGTAAAAAAATCTGTAAATGGTATTGTTTCATACAATGCACCTAGTATATATGAAGGTGTTACATATGAAAATATAGTACTTGAATTTAAAGATGGAAAAATAGTAAAAGCAACATCAAATGATACGGAGAGAATAAACAAGGTGTTTGATACAGATGAAGGATCAAGATATGTTGGAGAATTTGCAATAGGTGTTAACCCATACATAACAAAACCTATGAAAGATATTCTTTTTGATGAAAAGATTATGGGGAGTTTCCACTTCACACCAGGTGCATGTTATGAAGAAGCACCAAATGGAAATGAATCATCTGTTCACTGGGATTTAGTTTGTATTCAAACTGAAGAATATGGTGGAGGAGAAATATACTTTGATGATGTACTTATAAGAAAGGATGGTATGTTTGTATTAGAAGAACTTAAATGTTTAAATCCAGAAAACTTAAAATAGGAGGAAAAATAATGAAAATAATTCAAAATATAATAGCAGTGGCTTTATTAGTATCAGCTGCATACTTTGGTACTGGAGGTGTTAATATAATTAAACTAATTGATTTTTCGAGTCTTTTGTTTATAATAGTTGTGACATTATCAACTTTAACATTATTTAAGCAAGGGAAAGATTATTTTAACGGCTATAGATTGCTTTTTGGAAACAAAAAACTAACACTTGAAGAACTAAAATGTAGTGAAAATGCATTTAATTTAACAATAAAGTTAATATATCTAACATCAGCGGTTAGTATAATATTAAACTTTATTATATTATCTACTAGGTTAGATGATCCATCAGCAGTTGGACCATCAATATACTCAAGTGTATTAACTATATTATGTGCAGCACTTATAAATATAGTTAATTACTTAATAAAAGCAATAGTAATAAAAGAAAAAATTAGTAAAGAAAAATAAGATAGAGATATCTTGTTTTTTTATTAAATTACTTTATATATTGTTGTACAAAAAAACATTAGTTAGAATTTTCAGAAAAAGACTTTAAGGAACTCTGATTTCATGATATACTAAGTGAGGTTGTACCAATAATATACTGACAAGATGGAGGAATTAAATGAAAAAAGAAATGCAAATTAAAACGATATTGGATGATGTATCTGATTTCTATAATAAAGGGAATAGAGTGAAATATACATGGGATAAAAATGGTGACTCTCTTGTAATGATAGATGCTCTTTTAATTATAGCAAGAAAGCATTACGGAGAAAATAGAGGTTTTAGCATGGAAGACATTTTGGCGTTTGATATGTATTGCCAAATGCACGGTAGAACCTTTAGAAATCTATTTGGAAAAAATGGAGAAAGGTTTTCAGAGAGTATTTTTACTATGAAAATACCAAAAGATTATCATGATGTTGAAAGTTCAATACTGCGTAATAAACTTAATGTATCATCAGAAGGCTATGAATTATCAAAAGAATATAAAATATCAAGAGAATACAAAATGTTTTATGATGATAATATTGATGAATATAAAGCAAAATATTTAGAGGCAGAATCTGGAGTTAAATGGGAAGAAGAGGAACTTATAACAGAAGAAGATATGTTAAAGAGAACCTTTGGAATTGAGGATTATAACTGGGTTAAAGCAAGTGGTATATTGGACGGGAGATATGCTACAGAGTTAGAGAGTTCTTTGCAAAGACCTTTTGCTGAAGATGACTTTGATTATGTAGTTTTAGATGATAACAATGAAGGTGTAAAGCAAGAAACAGTTAATTTCAATGAGAAAAAAGTGGCAGAGAAATCACTACAAAGATAGGAAATTTGACTTAAAAAGTTAAGCGTTTCCAATTTTTAAAATGGGGGAGTAAAATGTTTGACAAGCTTGAATACGAAGAAGAAAAAACAATTAAAGACAAGGAAAACAAAAACTATAAAAAATTTAAATCTTTAGTTCTGAAAACAATAGGAAATAAAAAAGCTGGAAATTCATTGGGGGATTATGAAGTTGCAATGGAAGTTAAAGCAAATTATGGAGAGAATGAAAATTATAGGAATTTAGAGATATTAGCAAATGAATATGATAAGTGCAAGAATAATGCAAAGTTAGAAAATCATATGCCAATAAAAGAAGAGCGATTAGGATATGCAGCAAACGAATATATTATAAAAAGTGCTTTAGAGTTTGGGGAGAGTTTAAATATAGATAAAAAATTAATGATTGAAACCATTATTATGAATTCGCCGAGATATAGTATGCTTAGCTCAATAGATAAAGAATATACTATTGATTACATAGAGACTTTTTTAGATGAATATCCAGATAGATTAGAATTAAGTACTATAATAACAAGGCTTATGAACGCAGAATCTAGTATTCAAAGTATTGAAGAAAATGGGAATGCAGGATTTTCAATTGCGTCTATAGGGAATTTACTTAAAATATCATGGGAAATAAATAGAGAAATAATTGCTAGTGATGTGGTTAAAGAAGAATTTAGAAGAGATATATTTAATCATGAAATAACACATTATTTATTAAAAAATTATCAAAAGATATATAAAGATAAAGCTTGGAATGGGTATAAAACTTTTGATATTAATAGTAAAAAAACTGAGTATGAAATGGCTGATGAAGGGATTACAAATGAAATATCAATAAACATAACTAAATCACAAGGACACAGCGTTCTGCCCGGTCATGAAGCTGAAAGGTTTGTAGTTGCTAAAAACGATATCATAAGTCAAATAGATATGAAAAAACCATTTGAAACAGATGAAGATCTTTTGAAAGAAATTGAAAAGGATTCTCAAGTTATAAAAACAATAATAGACATGAGATATCATATTCATAAGAATGGTTATAGAGAATTGTAAATTAACAAAGAAGTATACTGGTTAAAATTAGTTTGATTTGGAATAATATGAGTATAGATGATTTTGATAAAGATGAGTAAAATTTAATATTTTAGAAAACCAAGCATAATGCTTGGTTTTTATTTGACTTTCTTTTCCTAAAATGATATTCTTATTTAGAATTCAGAGTAAAGCACTAGGGATTTAAAAGAGGTGATTTTATGAGACTATCTACAAAAGGTAGATATGGACTTAAAGCTATAATAAGTATTGGTGCAAATGAGGAAAATGGACCAGTATCGCTTAAATATGTAGCTGAGAGCGAAGGAATATCAGAGGCATATTTAGAGCAGTTAGTTGCGCTACTAAAAAAAGGTGGACTAATTGTAAGTACTAGAGGGGCAAAAGGTGGATATAAGTTAGCAAAAGAACCTAATGAACTAATAGTAGGTAATATATTAAAGGTATTAGAAGGTTCTATAAATGTAGTTGAATGTATATCAGATGATGGAAAGTGTGAGTGTAATGCTATTAACTCATGCTCGACAAAGCTTGTTTGGGAAAAAGTGACAGAAGCGATAAACAATGTAGTTAACAATATGACACTTAAAGAACTTATCGATGATTATAAGGAGGGAAGGTCATGATATATTTTGATAATGCGGCAACAACTATGGTAAGAAAAGAGGTTGCAGAGCTTATAAATGATAGGATTACAAATGTATATGGTAATCCATCAAGTGTTTACAAAATAGGTAGAGAAAGCAAAAGCGCTATAGAAGATTCTAGAGAAAAGGTGGCTAAAGTATTTGGTGCTGAGCCAAGAGAAATATTCTTTACTTCATCTGGAACAGAATCAGATAACTGGGCAATAAAAGGTTTTGCTTATGCAAATAAGAAAAAAGGAAATCATATAATAACTAGTAAGATTGAGCATCATGCAGTACTTCATACTTGCGAGTATCTTGAGAAAAATGGTTTTGAGGTAACTTATTTAGATGTTGATGCAGATGGTAAGATTTCTTTAGATGAACTTAGAAATGCAATTAAGGATAATACAATATTAGTAAGTATTATGTATGCAAATAATGAAATAGGTACAGTTCAGCCTATTAAAGAGATTGGAGCTATAACTAGAGAAAAAGGTGTAGTATTCCATACAGATGCAGTTCAAGCAGCTGGTCATATAGAAATAGATGTTAATGATCAAAATATTGATATGTTGTCAATATCTGGTCATAAATTTAATGCGCCAAAAGGCATAGGAGCTCTATATGTTAAAAGAGGAATAAAGTTAGAAAACTTAATTCATGGTGGAGGCCAAGAAAGAGGTAAGAGACCTTCAACTGAAAACATAATCTATATAGAAGCTTTAGCTTTAGCGTTAGAATTAGCAGAAAAAGAAAGAGAAGAAGAAACGGCTAAGTTAATTAAACTTAGAGATTATTACATGGAAAAGATGGAAAGTAGTATAGATCATATTAAATTAAATGGACACAAAACTGATAGACTACCAGGTAATACTAATTATTCATTTAGCTTTATAGAAGGTGAATCTTTATTATTACTGCTTGATATGAAAGGTTTTGCAGCATCATCTGGATCTGCATGTACATCAGGATCTCTTGATCCATCACATGTGCTTATGGCTATAGGGCTTCCGCATGAGATAGCTCACGGTTCGCTTAGAGTTACATTCGGAAAATATAACACTAAAGAAGAAATAGATGAATTATTTAAAGTATTACCAGATATAATAAATAGATTAAGAGAAATGTCACCATTATATGAGGACTACAAAAAGGGAGGAAAATAATGTATAATGATAAAGTGCTAGATCATTTCACAAATCCTAGAAATGTTGGGGAGATTGAAAATGCATCAGGAGTAGGACAAGTAGGAAATGCAAAATGTGGAGATATAATGAAAATGTATCTTGATATAGAAGATGGAATTATTAAAGAAGTGAAATTCAAAACATTTGGATGCGGAGCAGCTATTGCTACATCAAGTGTTGCAACAGAGCTTGTTAAAGGTAAAACTGTAAAAGAAGCTCTAGAAGTAACAAACAAAAAAGTAGTAGAAGCTTTAGGTGATTTACCGCCTGTAAAAGTGCACTGTTCACTTTTAGCAGAAGAAGCTTTGAGAGCAGCTTTATGGGATTATGCTCAAAAAGAAGGTATTGAGATAGAAGGATTAGAAGAACCAGTAGAGCATGATCATCACTAAAAGGAGAGATGAGAATGAATAAAACAGTTGTAGTAGGCATGAGTGGAGGAGTAGACAGTTCAGTTACAGCTTATTTATTAAAAAAAGAAGGTTATAATGTAATTGGTGTTACAATGAAAACACATGATACAGGACTTGAGGAAATTGAAGATAGTTGTTGCGGACTTACTGGTATAAATGATGCCAGAAGAGTTTGTGACATGCTTGAAATACCGCATTATGTTATGAACTTTAAAAAAGAATTCAAGGAAGATGTAATAGATTATTTTATTGAAGATTACAGGAATGGATATACTCCTAATCCTTGTATTGCGTGTAATAAGCACATAAAGTGGGAAGCGCTTTTAAGAAAGGCAAAAGCTTTAGGTGCAGATTATATTGCAACAGGTCATTTTGGAAAAATTGAACAAGATGAAAATAACGGAAGATATTTTATAAGAAAGTCTGATGCTGATAGAAAAGATCAGTCATATGTTCTTTATAATTTGTCACAAGATCAACTTAAGCATACTCTTATGCCCCTTGGTAATGGATATACTAAAGAAAAGGTAAGAGAAGTAGCAAAAGAGATGGGATTATCAGTTGCTAATAAACCTGATAGTCAAGATATATGCTTTGTTCCAGATGGGGACTATGTTAAATTTATAACTGAAAATAGTGACATAGATGTTAATCCAGGAAACTTTGTTAATAAAAAAGGTGAAATTTTAGGTAGACATAAAGGTATAATTAGGTATACAATAGGACAGAGAAAAGGGTTAGAAATAGCTTTCGGTGAGCCTATGTATGTTATAGATATAAATACAGATACTAATGAAGTTGTATTAGGAACAAAAGATGAAGTTTTTAGCAACATAGTATATGCTACTGAACTTAATTTTGCACCCTTTGATAAGCTAGAAGGTGAGATGACATTAGAGGGGAAAATCAGATATTCACATAAACCATCTAAATGTAAGATTTACATGGTTTCAGACAATGTTTTGAAATGTGAATTTGAAGAACCACAAAGGGCAGTAACACCAGGGCAAGCTATCGTTTTTTACGATGGTGACATAGTAGTTGGTGGAGGTAGAATTATTAATGAACGACAAAGTAGAAAATTGTATTAAAGACAAAGTAGAAGATTATATTAAGGAAAATTTATCAAAAGAAAGATTAGAACATACTTATAGAGTAAGGGATGTAGCAATAGAACTTGCAGGTGTGTTTGAAGAGGAAGAGCTTGATTTGGAATTAGTCGAAATTGCAGCTCTTATGCATGATGCTGCAAAAGAAATGCCAGAAGAAGAAAAAAGATTATATTGCAGGCTTAACTTTATAATACTGGATGATATCTTTTTAAAGGACATAGATTTAGCACATGGGCTTATAGCTTCAGATATGCTTGAAAATATCTTTGGTTGCGATGAGGTAGATGTTTTAAATGCTGTTAAGAATCATACTTTTGGGAGAGTTAAAATGAGTTTGCTTGAAAAGGTAATATTTATAGCTGATTATATAGAACCTAAGAGAAAGACTCCAGGTGTTGAAGAAGTTAGAGAAGCTGCATTTGAAGGTAAAATTAATTTATCGGTAAAGTTAGCAGTAGATAACACAATGAAATTTTTATATAACAATGACATGGATGTTCATCCAATGTCTCAAGGTGTAAAAAGTTATGCAGCAAGTAAAGCAGAGAAATAGAGAACTACTTTTAGTAGTTCTTTTTTTTGTGTTCTATGTTATAATTATCTCAGAAATATTAGGAGGACTTTATGAAAATATCAAAAAGGGCTATTATAGCAGATGGACTTTCAAAAGATAAAATAAATGTAAGTAATTATTATATTTGTTTTGAAAAAAGTATTGAAATTTATAAAGGAATTGAATTACTTAAGAGAAAGAACAAAGAGCTTATAATAATAGGAATATTTATAGATAAGAAAAATGCTATAGATGGACTTAAAAATATTACAGAATTAATAATGGAGAAATATAAAGAAATGAGTTTTGAAAATATAAGCAAATACTTTGGAGGATAATATGTTGTTAGTGTTACTAAAAATTATGACTTATATAGTTTTGACAATAATAACTTTAATATTATTACTTTTTGCATTATTATTTATACCTATTAAGTATGAAATAGTTTTTGAAAACATTGAAAATGTTATACTTAGTATTAGATATAAGTACCTATTTATAAAAGGTAATTATTATCTAATTGATGGAAAAAGTACTAAAGAATTTAAAGTTATGAGTAAGGAATTTGTAGAAAAAGATGAAGAATTATTGAAAGATCAAGAAGAAAAAGTTAAAGAAATAAAAAAAGAAACTGAAAAAATAAAAGAAACTGAGCATGATGAAGCTAACAATTTGGAAGAAAAAATAAATTTAGCTGAGCATCAGGAGAAAAAAGGATATGTAACAGAGGGATTTAAAGAAAAGCTCCAATTTGTTAAGAATATAACTAAGCTTGCGAAGAAAACTGTATTTAAGATATTTCCTAAGAGAGTTAATATATTAGGAAGAGTGGGATTTGAAAATCCAGCAGATACAGGATATATAATAGGGTGTATATATGCAATAAGACCTTTTGTAAGGAAGCACAAAATAGAAATAGAACCTGTGTTTGAAGAAGAAGTATACGAAATTAAATTGTATTCAGAAGGAAAAGTGATAATAGCACCAATATTAGTGGATTTAGTAAAATTCTATTTTAATAAAGAGAATAATAAAATGATAAAAAATATAATAAAAGGGAGAAGATAATTATGGAAACTAATGTATCTAAAAACTTACAAGCGCTATTTAGTGAACTTGAAAATTTTGTATCAACAAAATCTGTTGTTGGAGAACCAATAGAAATGGGTGATGTTAAAATTTTGCCATTAGTTGATGTTAGTTTTGGAGTTGCAGCTGGGGCAACAGATAGTAAAAAATCAGAAAGTAATGGAATGGGTGGACTAGGAGCAAAAGTTACTCCTACAGCATTTTTAGTTGTTGATGGAAAAGGAAAAGTTGAAATTGTTCATATGAATTCTGAAGATAGTATGAAAAAATTAGTAGAGATGGTTCCAGGTCTAATTGATAAATTAGTTAAGAAAAAGAAGAATAATAAAAAAGAAGTAGAAAAAGAAGAAAACTAATGTTGCAATTAGAAAGAATATGGATTATACTTAAAGAACAAATGTTCGAGGTGATAAAATGATTAGTTTTGTAAGAGGAATAATAGAAGAAACAAATATAGATTATGTTGTGCTGGATGTTTCTGGTATTGGATACAAAATATTTGTGCCAAGCAATACAGTATATTCTTTACCACCAATTGGTATGGAAATAAAGTTTAATACTTATATGAATGTTAAAGAAGATTCTATGAATCTATATGGATTTATAAATAAAAGAGATATGGAGATATTTGAAAAACTCATATCTGTTTCAGGAATTGGGCCAAAGAGTGCAATGTCTATACTTTCAGCTACAGATGTAGATAGTTTAGTATATGGAATTATAAATGAAGACATTACTTCACTTAGCAAACTACCTGGAATAGGTAAAAAAACGGCTCAGAGAGTTATTTTAGAATTAAAAGACAAGTTTGCAAAAGCAAATATTGAGTGTGTTAAGGATTTATCTATGATAAATGAAGCAGATAATAATGTAAATGAAGCTATTTGCGCACTTACAAGTTTAGGCTATATGAAAGCAGAAGTGACGAAAGCAATAGCTACAATAGACAATGTAAGTGAACTTGATGCAGAAGAAATAATTAAAGTAACACTTAAAAACTTAGCGAGAATATAGGTGGTTAAATGAATGAAAGAATTATAACAACAGATTTTTTAGCTGAAGATATAGGATCAGAGAAAAAATTAAGACCTTCTTCGCTAGATGAATATATAGGACAAGACAAAGTAAAAGAGAATATGAAAATATTTATAGAAGCCGCTAAAAGTAGAGGTGAAACATTGGATCATATTCTTTTATATGGACCACCAGGACTTGGTAAAACTACTCTATCAACAATTATTGCGCATGAAATGGAAGTTAACATCAAAGTGACTACAGGTCCAGCTATTGAAAGACCAGGAGATATGGCAGCTATTTTAAATGGACTTAATGAAGGTGATATATTATTCATTGATGAAATTCATAGGATAAATAGAAGTGTTGAAGAATTACTTTATTCAGCTATGGAAGATTTTGCGCTTGATATTATTATAGGAAAAGGACAAGGAGCTAAATCTATAAGGATTGAGTTACCAAAGTTTACTCTAATAGGTGCTACTACAAGGGCAGGAATGTTATCATCGCCATTAAGAGATAGATTTGGAGTTATACAGAGGCTTGAAATGTATGATAGGGAATCACTAAAAAAGATAATAAAAAGGTCATCTGATGTATTTGACGTTGAAATAGATGAGGAAGGTGCATTAGAGCTTGCAATGAGATCAAGAGGAACACCTAGAATAGCAAATAGATTGCTTAAAAGAGTTAGAGATTTTGCTGAAGTTAAATATGAAGGTAACATAACAGGACAAGTAGCTAAAAGCTCATTAGATATTTTAGAAGTAGACTCTATTGGGTTAGATAAGACAGATGTAAATATGATAGAAACCATGATAGATAAATTTGATGGAGGACCAGTTGGGTTAGATACTATAGCAGCAGCCATTAATGAAGATTCATATACAATAGAAGATGTTTATGAACCATATCTTATTCAACTTGGATTTATACAAAGAACTCCAAGGGGTAGAGTTGTTACAAGACATGGATATGAGCATTTTAATAGAGCATATTTAAAAGAAAATTAACACCTAGATTATACTAGGTGTTTTTATTGGAAAAAATAAGATTTCCATGTTATAATGTGATAGCTAAAAATAAAAAGAGGTGATTTTATGATTACAGGAACTATATATACAAACTTTGGAGATATAAAAATTGAGTTATATGATGATATTGCTCCATTAGCAGTAGAAAACTTTGTAACTCATAGCAAAAATGGATTTTACAATGGCATTATATTTCATAGAGTAATAGAAGATTTCATGATCCAAACAGGAGATCCAACTGGTTCAGGAATGGGCGGAGAAAGTATATGGGGAGATGAATTTATTGATGAGTTTACTGGAGAAGTAACTCATGAAAAAGGAACGCTTTCTATGGCTAACAGAGGACCTGATACTAATACTAGTCAATTTTTCATAGTTCATGCTGAAACAACACCATGGCTTGATGGTAAACATACTATATTTGGTAAGGTTATAGAAGGGTTAGATGTTGTAGATGATATAGCTAGAGTAAGAGTAGATATGATGGATAAACCACTATATGAAATTAAAATCGAAAAGATAGAAATAGATGAATAAACCTATTAGTTAGGTTTATTTTTTGATTTGACAAAAAAGTTTGACAATTCTGAAATGTAAGGATAAAATTATAGATAAATACAATTAGGAGGAAAGTTATGAATATAATAAAAAATGATCTTGATAGAGCTCTTAGTAAGTATAATGAGTGTGAAAAAGAATTAGCTAATTTAAGTGTTTTTCAATGGAAAAAGAGAAGAGACTTAAGTGGAGAAATAAGAAGATTAACTGATGAAATTGAAAATAAAGCAGAAGAATTGGAATGCTATAAAGAAATTATTGAAGATAAAAGGTATCAAAACTCAAGAAGAGATAGAGAGTTAGCAAGGTTAAATTCTTTGATAGAAGAAATGAAAGAATCGGAAATACCATTAGCAGATGCTTTAACAATAACTAAAAAAATAGAAAGATTGGCTAATGTTATAAGTAAAAAGGGAATTCATGAAATTAGAGGTTTAGTTAAAGAAACAAAAATCGCTAA
Source organism: Clostridia bacterium (assembly GCA_025210555.1). Taxonomy (GTDB): domain Bacteria; phylum Bacillota; class Clostridia; order Lachnospirales; family JAOARL01; genus JAOARL01. The sequence goes on along the minus strand of JAOARL010000008.1, from coordinate 19,783 downwards.
GAGAATTATAGAAGCAGATACATCTCAATATGATGTGCTTGAAGAAATTGATAATAGTCTTTTAAATTTAGAAGATATGAAAATAAAAAATAGAAAAGATAATCAAAAAAATAGAGTTTTAAGCCAAGTATCAGAAGATGACTTGATGGTATCAGAAGAAGATAAAAAGGCAAAGGAGCTTGATGAGCAAATCGCTGAAAAGACAGTAGAAGCTGAAGAAATGAGTAAATCAGAAGCTGAAAATTTATCTAGAGCTTATGATTTAAAAAAATTAAATGAAGTTTATATTGAGGTACTAAAGAAAAACGTTAAAGAAAAAGATATGGCTGAATTCGTATCAAACATATATATAAATAGAATAGCTGAGAGAAGAAGAGTTTCTTTAGAGCATGGAATAGTAGATTTCTCAGAGAGAGACTCTAAATATATGCAAGCAATTAAATTTTTAAAAGATGTAGCATTTAAGGAAAATGGAGAAGAAGTGTCAGAAGATGAATACTTAAATATATTTAGAGATTTCATAAGAGCTTCGAAAACTTCGATACAGGGAATAAAATCTCATAATATGCAATATAGAGAAGATAGGGCTAGTAATCTAGATGATATTGAAAGTGAATATAAATTTAAAGAATTAAGTGAAGTGGGAGTTGTTAATGAAAAAAATGCAAAAGATATTTTAGAGGCATATAAATCACCACTACACAAGACTATTGATAGTGAAATTGCAAGAGTAAAAGATGTTTATTTTAAAATAGTAGAGTCGCCAAAAGTAATTCAAAAGAATGAAAAAATAGAAGAAGATTATACATATGGTGTTTTAAAAATGTTTATGAATGATTTTGTTGCAGAAGGGCAATGTGAGGAAAAGTTTAGAAAAACAAATATAAACACTACAACATATTTTGAGGGAGTTCTAAATGAATTAGAAGCTGCGAACAATTTGCTTTTAAATGATTATGAAACTGAAATGTTTAGTGAATCTGCAATTGACAGTTCACTTGCTAAATAAAACTTTTCATTATGAAAAAACGACAGTTTATTATATAGTATTTAAAAATAGGCTTAAAACATATAATATAGTTATATGAGAGGTGATATTTATGATTAATTATCCAAACGATAAAGTAGAAAATTTTTGCAACACTTATAAAGAGTTTATATGTGGACATAAGACTTTGGATATTGAAAATATGTCAGATGAAAAGGTAGAGGAACTATATAATTATTTTGTAACAAATGAAGATATGCTGTGTAATTTTTTCTTTAGTTTTTGGAAGAATTTCTTTGATATGAAAAATAAGGTGACACTTAAACATGAAGAAATAATGGAGAAAAATGAAAACTAAGATAAATGAATTGATAGAGGAAATAATGACAGCAGAGAATAAGACTACTGGAAAAGCTAAGATGGAAGTCTATGAGAGTGTAAATGAAAAGATAAAAAAAATAATTAGAGACAAAAAATTAAATATGAATAAATGAAATAGAGAGAATATGTTATTCTCTCTATTTTATATTGAAAATATAACCTTTTCCTCTAACTGATTCTATGTAATCAGGACCAATTTTTGATCTAAGGTAACTAACTCTGGCCATTATTGTAGATTTATCATCTAAGTATTCATCATGCCAAATATTTTCATAAATATCCTTATATGTCATAAGTGAATTCTTATGCTCAAAGAAAAATTTAAGTAGTGAGCTCTCAAGTGGAGAAAGGTGATCACTAGAATTGGCTGTTTCAATTATGTTAGTCTTGGTATTAAATTTAAACTTAGCAGATTCATAGATTTTAGGCTCAGAAGATTGATTAATCATATATTCATAACGTCGTATATGAGTATTGACTCTAGCTAAGACTTCAGATAAACTAAATGGCTTTTTTATATAATCATCACCACCTAATTCAAGAGCCTTAAGTAGACTATTTTCATCGTCTAAACACGATATAAATATTATTGGTGCTTTCGAATTCTTTCTTATTTTTTTACATAGCTCATAACCATTTATATTTGGCATCATTATATCAAGTAAAACTAAATCATATTGGAGTTTCGTAAGATCATTATATACAGAAACACTATCATTATATGTTTGAGCATTGTAGCCAGCTTCTATTAAAGATATTGATAAAATATTTGATATGTTTATATCGTCGTCTATTATTAAGATATTCATTATTCAATTGCTCCTTTTAAGTTAATTTTAAATGTTGCACCTTTACCAAAAATACTTTCACATTCAATTGTACCATTATGTTTTTCAACAATGGCTTTACATATAGATAAACCTAAACCAAAATGTTTTTCATTTTCATGTCTAGATTTATCACCACGCTTAAATCTATTAAATATATAAGGCATTATCTCTGGATGGATACCTATACCATCATCAGAAAAAATAAGAGTTAAGTCACTATTTTCTCTTATAGTAGATATATTTATAAGACATTTATTTCCCCCGTGAGTTAAACTATTTTCAATTAAATTATTAATAAGTCTTCTAAAATGCTTTTCACTACAATATAATTCTAAATCCTTAGGAATATCTACTTTAACATTAGTTCTTCCTGAGCATATATCTGTTATTAGGTCATTAAGGTTTTCTTTTTCACGAGAAAAAGAATTATCTATTTCAAGATTGAAAAGGGTAAATAGTTCACTTATTAGATCACTCATATAACTAGTTTTTTTATAAGCTATATTTAAATATTCTTCTCTATTTTCATCTTTTATCTTATTAGTAACTAATAGCTCAAGATAACCTTTAATTATAGTTACAGGTGACTTAAGATCATGCGATATATCCATAATCATTTGTCTTCTAATATTATCTTGCTTTAGTAGGGCGTTATAAGATTTTTTTAATTCATTAGTTCTATCTTCTATAATGCTTTCAAGTTTTGATTCTTCTGTTTGTGCTAATAAGAAATTATAAGCAAAATTTGAAATTATTAAGTAAGCCATAATTAAATGAAATATACCTTGAATTAGAATTAAATAAATCATACTATGACCAAGTGTTTGATAAGGGTTATGCATTACACTTATGTATATTAAGTTTGAGTAAGAAAGCACATATATCATGATTCCAATTAATAAAATTAATGAACTTTTTTTGCTAGTTCTAATATAGTTTTTAAGTGTTATAGATCCTGAGTAAACTATTAAGCACAAGGAATAAATAACAGTTAAAATATATAAAGGATTAGCAGCTTCATCAAATATAACAGTAATTGTCATTACAAATAAGAAAAATGATACATTATATTTAATAAATTTATTTAAGTTGTTATATACAAAATTATTTTTATATAGTACTAACACTGTTAAAGCACTAAAGAACTGTGAAAAAATAGCGGGTGAGGTACTTAAAATGCTATTTAAGTGATAAACAGTATTTTTTATATTAAATAATATAATAGGTTCAACATGTGTAACTATGTAGTAAAAATTCATTAATCCAGCTAAAGCTAGAGTAAGCAAGTAAGTATATTTTCTATTTATTAAATACATAGATATTAATATTAGTGATAGAGTTAAGTAAAAAGTAACACTTAGCATCTTAAAGACAAGTCTATTTATATGAAATGTATTAAGTGAATCATAATCCCCAATGAAAATATTTCGTTCAAATTGGCCACTAATTTCATCAAAATTAGCTATATGAATAACTACTTCAAGTTTATTACTATCTAAATTTAAAGGAATAAAATTACTGCGCTTTTCCTTAATTGTATCAGAAATTGTAGATCCAATACTTCCAGCACTACTAATTAATTCTTCATTAATATAAACTCTATTAGCAGTATATATTTCCTCAATAATCATAGCATTTGGTAAGTAGTTATCTTCAATTTCTATATTTAAAACTGCTGTTACAAGTCCACTAGGGTAATCATAACGTCTTAGTTCATTAAGGCACATATACTTTTCTTCTGTATTAATATTATTAAGTTCATTTGGATTATATATACCATCATATACTTTGAAATCACCTTTTAATGGGATATATCCTCGATTAAAATCTTCAGCTGATACTGTCAACAAACCTTTTTCGGCAGTTGGGATTTTAAAAATCATTTTTTTATTTGCAATTATTAAAAATATTATTAAAAGAATAAGAACTAATAATATTTGTAAGTATCTATTTGTTTTTTTCATTATATACCTCCACAGTAGTTATATTTTACCACAAAAACATATAAAGTTAATCCTTACAATTTAGTAAGAATATATATATAATAAAAGTAATTGTATTATAATCTGTATAACCCTTTGGTAGGGAGCGAGGAATTAGGATAAGGCCTAGTTCCTTGCTTTTTTTATAAATAAAAAAACTAAGCATTAGCTTAGTTTTTTGCTTTGTATCCTAAATTATTAATTGACTTTGCTAGTAATTCAGTATCAAGTTTAACTCCTTTTATATGAACCATACCAGAAGCTAGATTAACATTAACACTGTTGACACCTTTAAGTTTTTCAAGTGAACTCTTAACGTTGTTTGCACAGTGATTACATGTCATACCTTCAACTTCTATTGAAACATCTGACTCTATATGATCTTTTTTGAAGTATTTTCTATACATAGAAGATACTAATAATAATCCAAAAACAATTCCTGAAATAAGGCTTAAATAGTTATCAGAATGATTATGCATGTGTATGAAAGGGTTGATAACAATATTGAATCTAATTAGTATAAAATCAAGAAGCAAACCAAAGAGAATTGCTAATATCGAAGATACACTAATAAATATAGTTAAAATCTTTTTTGGAAGTACTTTTGATAGTACTGCAATTGATGCAATGTTTGTAACTGGTCCAGCCGCTAAAAATACAAAAGCAGTTCCAGGTGAAATTCCTTTTGCTATTAATGCTGCTGCAATTGGAAGTGATGATGTAGCACAAATATACATTGGTATACCAACAAGAACCATTAGAACCATAGTATGAATTCCAGATGTTAAATTGTATTTAATTAAAAATTCTGCTGGTAAAAAAAATGAAATTAGTCCAGCTATGATAGTTCCAACAATGAAATGTGATGAAATATCATCTAAAAATTCTACAAATGCATAATTGAAAAAACTCTTTTTTTCTTCTTCTTTATGAGATCCACATGAACCTCCATGGCATGAGTGTATCTCTTCAGTTTCTATATTTAATTTACTATCTTTTGCAAATAATAAAACAATTATTCCACCAGTAATACCACTAATGAATGCAACTATAGGTCTATAAATTGCACTAATAGGACCTAATATACCATATGTTGCAATAATACTATCTATACCTGTTTGAGGTGTTGATATTAAAAATGATACAACAGCTCCTTTTGAAGCACCATTTTTTGCTAAATATACAGCTGTTGGTATTACTCCGCATGAACAGAGTGGTAAAGGAACTCCAAGTACTGATGATTTGATAACAGATGAAACGTTATCAGTTCCTATATGCTTTGAAACAAATTCCTTTGAAAAAAACATATGTAATAATCCTACAAGAAATAAACCTAATAGCATATAAGGTGATATTTCTAAAAATATAAATAAAATTTCTTTTAATAAATCCAAAATCATAATGTCCTCCTAATGTAGTTAATTATTTCTTTGTCCCTAAGAGTATAAAATATAACTTTACCATCCTTAATAGGGACTATTAAATTATTTTCTTTTAAAATTCTAAGCTGATGTGAAACAGCAGACTGTTCCATATTTAATATATGTCCAATATCACAGACACAAAGCTTTTCCTTTTCAAGTGCCAAAAGTATCTTGATCCGTGAAAAGTTAGCAAAAATTTTGTTAAGCTGAACATACTTTAATATTTCTTCATCATTTACAAGATAAGATTTTACTCTTTTAACTGCATCTTCATGAAGAATATCACAAATGTTATTACCCATAAAAACCTCCCATGAATTATTTTTCATATGAAAATAATATCATATGTTTTTTTGTTAGTCAACTATTGCTTTTAAATGCGATTGCAAGTATACTTTTAAAAGTCGTTTCAAAAAATAGGAGGGAAGAAAATGTATAAAGAACTAGCATTAGAAAAATTAGAGGATTTAAATAATATATGTAATCATGTTAGAAATCTGGTAAAGAAAGAAAAGGCTGATGTAGTAGGAGAAAATTTCGTTAGAGCATCAATAGAAGTTAATGGGGTAATTGTAAAATACACTAGAACTAGCGACTGTAAAATGTTTTCGTTAGAAAATAGAAAAGAGATAAAAGTTAATAAAGATCCAAATAGTAAACCAGATTGTTTAAAGGGTGAATTTACACATATGGGTGGTTTTTTTAAAGGATGTATATCTGATTATAGCATCTCAATGTCTAAAGGTCTTAAATTAACAGATGGTAAAAATGATTTGCTTGGAACTGAATATGAAGTATCAAATGGTGTAGATGTATTATCAATATCTAAAGATAAAGATGGATTAAGTTATGTTGTTGCTCTAGATGAGAGTGAAAAGTTACAAGAATTTTATGATAGAAGAGATCATCTTATTGGTTCTCTAAATCACAAAAGTAATTTAAGCCCTATAGATTCACAATACTTTGAAGCTATGGATGAGCTTGATAAATATATAGAAGAAATAGTTTAAAGCGCATATGCGCTTTTTTTGTTGACATTTTTCAAAAATGAGTGTACTATATCACTAGTACACGGAGGTGAGATATGGAATTTGATAAATCTCTGCCAATATATGAGCAGATAAAAGATAGAATTAGAGTTAAGATTATTAAGGGCGATTATAAACCAGGAGATAAACTTTTATCTACTAGGGAATATGCTATAAAATTAAGTGTTAACCCAAATACAATGAGTAGGGTATTTAAAGATTTAGAGATAGAAGGTGTTGTATTTACCAAAAGAGGGTTAGGTACATTTATATCTGAAGATAAAGATCTAATTAACAATATAAAAGATGAAATGCTTGAGGATATTGTTTTAAATTTCATAAAATCATTTAAAGAATTAAATTATAGTGTGGAAAGCATAAAAAATATTTTTGAAAAAAAGATAATGGAGGGAAAAAATGAACAAATTAGTAATTAAAGGTATGAATAAGAGTTATTTTAAAAAGAAAGTTCTAAAAGATATTAATTTGGAACTTGAGAGTGGGAAAATATATGGATTATTAGGCCCAAATGGGAGCGGTAAGACAACTCTTATGAAGAGTATAATGGGATTGCTTAAGTATAAAGAGGGAGAAGTTTATGTTAACGATGCTTTATATGATGTTAGACATAATAATGATATTGTATATATGCCAACAGAGAATTATTTTAATTCGACTTTTAGGATAGCTGACATTCTAAAATTTCATAAGTCATTTTATAAAAGATTTAATGAAACTAAGTTTGAAGAAATGCTTGATAGTATGAATTTAGATTTAGAGATGAAAGTAAAAGAACTATCTACTGGAATGCTAGTTAGACTTAAGTTGATAGTTGCCTTATGTAGAGAAGGTAAAATATATATGTTTGATGAGCCATTAAATGGTGTAGATTTAGTTCTGAGAGAAGACATTATAAAAATGATATTAAAATATTGTGATGAAGAAAAAATAGTTATAATTTCAAGCCATTTAGTAAATGAATTTGAAAATATTTTGGATAAAGTAATATTTATTAAAAATGGAGAAATAATATTAGATGAAGAAGTAGAAAAGATAAGAGAAAAAGAAAAGGTATCAGTTGTTGATAAATATAAGGAGGTATACAGCTATGTTTAATTTATTAAAATATGAAGCAAAAAAGGTATTTGCAGCCGCCGCACTTTGGGGAATAATTATTGGAATTATAGATATATTATTAATGTTACATAGCGAATCATCAATATTCTTATATTTCATATTATTATCAGGATTGTTTGGGGCTTTTGTTGGATATTCATCAATGGTTTTATCAAAAGACTTAAACACAAAATCAGGATACAACTTATTTATGTTACCTGTTAAAAAAAGTAAAATATATTTATCTAAATTTATAATATCAATACTAGCAGGCTTTATGTTATTAGTATTTTATGGAGGACTTGGAATTATAAATGCAATGATAATATTAAAAAATAAGTTTTATTCATATGCTGTAACAACATTAATAGAAGCATATAATAGCATTTCAGCTTCTTCTTATGATCAAGTCGGAATTGCAGTTGAGATTATGCAGCAGTTATTTATAATATTTACAGCAATTTTAATATTAACTGCAATAATACATTTGGCAGTAATAATTGAAAAAATGTTCTTTAGTAATATAAAATTTGGTAAGGTTCTAAATTTTGTTATATTTGGAATAGGAGCATATTTATTATACGGAAAAATTTTGCCATGGATAATTGATATTGTGAATCCAAGTAATTTTATAATGATTATCATCAATATGATAATTTTAAGTATATTTACAGTTATAAATATGTATTTAATAGATAATAAAGTTGATATTTAAATTTCATTAAAAATTTGGTATAATTTTAGTAACAATAAAAGGGGGACTAAATTATGCATGATAACTTCTATAAAGAAATAATGGAAGATGAAGTAAAGAGAGTAACTTTTATTAAGCATGAACTTGAAGATTTATCAGAGGGGATAGATATAGTACATAATTTGATATCTATTCATCCAATAGTAAGTATGACAGCAGCGATAGATGAAAACTCAAAAGAATGGGAAATGTTTATTGAGAAATATCATGTGTTTTCAGCTACTGGTTCAGAAATAATGGATGATCTATTACATAGACATAAAGAAGATAAAGATGAGATGGCAAGACTTGCTAAAAAACAACTTGAAATATTAAACTAGACTTCTACGCAAGTAGGAGTCTTTTTGTATAAAAATAGAAGAGGTGGCTTATGAGATATTATAAAAAATTCGTAGCACTTTTAGCAATATCAGTATTTTTTAATGGAGGGGTAGCAAATATAGCAGAGAGTGAAAAACTAATAAAAGAAGATATATCTACAAACTTTTTTGGAGATGAGTATGAATTTAATGCAGTAATAGTAGGGCATGGAGCGGTTACAGCTGATAGAGATTTTGAAACAGAAAGAAACAATCCAGATAAAAAAGATACTATAGTAACAGGAGAGGCAGCTACAAAAATTGATTTAATTGAAACTGGAGATATATCAAAATAGTTTGATTTGGAGTTGGTAGTTATGGATAAAGTTTTAGTACTTAACAATGCAATTGTAACAAAACCTGTTTTAGAAAAATATGCAAAAGCAATGAAAAAGAAATTTGGAATTACAGAATTAGTACTTTTTAGCAAATGGCCTAAGTATATATCAACTAATGTTTTTATAGAAGAAGGAATAAAACTGCATTTAATAAAAGATCCTGAAGATGATAAAAATTATAAAAACTGTGAACCTAAAGAATATGTTATAGAAACATATGGAGAAGGTAAAATTAGTCTGCAGATGGCTCATAATAAGTCTGATCTAAAAGATATTAAAAATAGTATAAATGTCCATGCAGAAACAGATAGGTATATTTGTGAAACAGATATGGATAACAGAAAAGTAGAAGTTTCACCAGGTAGTTTCTTAAATAGATTAAGTTCTACGCTAATAGAGATAGATGATGAGGCAAATGTAATGGTTGATAAGGTTATATATTCTAATTCAACTAGTGGACTATCTAAAGGAATTATAGTTAAGGATAGTAGAGTAACAATGCCAAGTGAAGATTTATGCTATGAGACTGATGATAAGGAATACATTAAAATTAGTTCTGAGCATGAATATACAAAGTTTGAAAAAGAAAAAATTGATAGTTTATGTGAAAAATTATAAATATTGGAGGTAGCACTATGGAAATAATAGATAGTGTTACCAAGGGCGAAAAAAATGCAAAGAGATATAGTTTAATTACAAATGAGAGCTATAAAGAATATGAAATAAAAAGATTACTTATGACAGAAAGTGAATACAAAAATTTAATAGCAGGTGGTAATTACTTTATACTTGCTGATCTTTTAAACTTTGGGGTATCAAATATGTACAATGAGGAAATAGACGATACTAGAAGGTTAGTTTTTGGTGTATATTACATTGCAGAAACATTTACCGAAGAAATTATAGAAGATGTTATAAATAGTAGTTTTAAATTTTCAGATGTAAATGGAGTAAGTGGCAAAGAATATTTTGAAAATAACATCAGAGACATAAAAAAAGAAGCGGATGAGCTAGGAATAGAAATAGATTATGCAAATCCTATAAATGTAGATAAACTAGTATATGAAAGAGTTAATAGTTTTGATTTAGGTATTGACTTAGATATGAAATGATGATAAACTAACAATACTTGAAAGAAAATTCAGACAAATAACGCCTTTGAATGGGCGTTTTTATATTCTTTAGAAATAAGAGGACAACTATCAATAAAAACTATAAGCTATATTGAATTTAGGCTTAAAAAATATGAATTATTAAATATATAGAATTAGAAGAAGCTTTGGCTTAGGTCAGAGTTTTTTATATGCTAGAAAGGATAGAATATGGAGTATAACAAAGCAATAAGAACAATGATGGATAATGTTTTCATGGACATTAGAATTGGTAAAAAAGATGTAAACAAACAATATAAGCAAAGGCTAATCATCGGTGCAGTGAGAAGCATTGCTATAGCCGAAACACTTGGAGAGGATATGTATTTTGAAAGCAAAAAAATACAAGAGTACCAAGGAAGTTTAAATGATGACGGTAGATTAGTAGATTTAAATGTTGAAATAGAAGAAAATTTAGATGAAATACTAGTAGAAATTCACAAAAAGATTCTAAAGTTAAAACGAGAAATAAAAACCAAGTTTAACGTGGAAGTTCCATTTGAAATATGTGATCTAAAACCTTCAGGCTTGAAGTTTAGAGATGAAAATATTGAGCATCTATTTGTTGATCAAATGGAGTATTTTGAAAGAATTGGCTTAAAAACATCAAACATTAAAATGCTTTTTGATAATATATATAGTGAAAGAATTACTAATTTATTAGGGTTTGATACAAAAGAACTATTAGAGGATAAAGTAGAACTAATAGAAAAAAGAGGTATAAGTTTAGATGAATTGAAAAAGGCATTAGATAGTAATGATATGGACGATAAAAGAGCATTAATGAATAAGATACAAGTGTTTAACGAAAATTTACTGGATATGGATCTAAAAAAACTAAGAATAGAAAAGGGATTTTCACAAAAAGAAATAGCAAAAATAGTAGGCTTAAATTTAGGAAACTATGGGAGCATAGAAAGAGGAAATGCAGTAAATTATTCTAGAGCTGGAGAGATAAAAAAGAGAGAGCATATTATTGATGCAATTAACAATATGCCATCAAATTCTAGTAAGCTTGTTAAAAGTAAATTGCTTGATAATATGAATTTGTTTGACTTAGATGGTAGAGTAATTCAAATTGATAAAGTTGAAGAGCTAAATAGTTATTTAACCGAAAACTTCACAAAATTAAAAGAATATGAAGCAGCTAAAGCAAGAGATGAGCTTCTTGATTTGAATTATATTTCTAATAAAGAATCTAAATTACAGGAATCAATTATAAGAAAGTTAAGTGATTTAGTTGAAAACTCAATATTTAGCAAAAGACCAGTTAATGATAATTATTATGAATCTAAAGGATTTGATGGAAAATCACTTGAGAAATTGCAAGAAGAGTTAAGTGAGATAAAAGAAAAGAAAGAGATGTTATTATCAGGAAATGCTAGAGAAGAAGCTGAAGAAATAGAGCTGGAAACTGAAATTTACAAAAACAAAAATTATGGAATAGAATTAAAGCTTATAGATAAGGCAAATAAAAAAATAGTAGAAAACTATTATAAAACTGCATTAAATAGTAATACATTGAAAACGGAATTATTATTTAATAAGAGCATGGCATATGCTAAAAAAAGAATAAATAATTATTTTGAAAAATGTAAAAGAAGAACATACGCAGAATATATTGGAGAAGGTAAGGATTTAGATAAAAAAAGTAATATGGAACTTAAATCATTATTACTGGGAACTGGAGACTTTCTTGCTGGGCAATTATCTAATAAAAGTGAAAAAGGAAAAAAGATACTAAGCAATCATATCCTAAAAGGCTTAAGACCAATGTGGGGTATGGATTTAACAAATGCAATAGAGCATTTAGAAGCAATTGAAGGATCAAAATTACAAACTAGAGTGTTAGAAGCGATAGATCCATCAGTGGCAGAAAGTGTATTATCTAAAATAGAAGAAAAAGCTGCTATAGAGTTAACAGATACAGAAATTATTCAAATAATTACAGATAGATATAGCAAAAAGGTAATTGTAAATGATAATGAATATACTTCTGAATCTGAAAAGAGATGCCATATAAATTCTAGTTTTGAAAAAGGATTAAACCAAAACAATATTACTCAAATTGTAGAATTTGAAAATATTAGTTTTGAGGAACAAGATTGTAATAGAATAAATGAGCAAAATATAATAATGAATGAATATCCAGAAATAACTGGAATTGAGGAAAAGAGCATAATTTAGCACAAGAAATAAGTTATAAAGTACTTTTTTTATTTGAATAAGGAGTGTAGTAATGGATGTAGTAGAAAATATAGCAAAAAAAATAGATTTTAATTCAATGAACAAAGTAGGAGAAGTTTTAGCAGCGACAGACAATTTGACAGTTCTGATTGCCACGGGCATTTTAGCAACAACAGAAAAATTTAAGAAAATCATTAAAAATAATAGATTAGAAACAGTAAAAAGCGTTGATGAGAATTTATGTTACAATGAAGAGGAAATAAAGCGTAATAGATGCTTTCATCTAGGAAATCTAGAATTTGATGAAACTGTTTTATCTTCTTTTGGAATATGCTTTATAGTCACAACAATTGGGACATGTTCACCAGAAGTATCAATTCCAGCAGCTGTCGGAGTATTAAAAACTATCTCAAGTTATAAAGAAGAAACAAAAAGTGAAATAGAAGAATATTTTAATTATAAAGATTTAGAATACGCTGAAGATGATAAAAGAGAAAAAAATAGTGAATATAAAGAATATAGATATAGATTTATAAAAGACAAAAATATAGACAAAGAATTAATTTAGTAAAAATAGGATGGATACATCCTATTTTTTATGTTATAATACATTAATTTTATTTATAAGGAGGAATAAGATGAAATTTATAATAGAAGATAAAGTTTTTGATAAGCTACCTGATGTATGTTTTGGTGCAATAGTTGCAGAAGGAATAGATAATAAATATGCTGACGGTATAAAGGAGCTACTTTCTAATGAAATAGCAAGGATTGAAACTGAATTTGAAGATAAAAAAGTAAAAGAAGATTCAAGGATAAATTTATATAGAGAAGCCTTTAGGGTATTAGATATTAATCCTAATAAATTCATGAGTTCAATTGAAGCTTTACTCACAAGAGTATCTAAGAAAAAAGGATTGCCTAATATTAATGCAGTAGTGGATTTAGGTAATGCTATATCGATAAGAAATTTCATACCTTTAGGTGCACATGACATTGATACTGCAGGTGATGATATTTATGTAAGAATATCAAGGGATAATGATAAGTTTATACCTTTTGGAGAAACAGAGGCAGAGTCTTTAGATGAAGGCGAAATAGTATATTCTGTTGGAAATAAAATTAAAACTAGAAGATGGATATGGAGACAAAGTGAAGAAGGAAAGGTTACAGAAGAAAGCAGTAACATATTCTTTCCTTTAGATGGATTTAAAGCTAATAAAGAAAGATTACTTAAAGCTAGAGACGAACTTGCAGTAGAACTTGAAAATAAGTTTGGATGCAAAATTAAGATAGGTTATTTAGATAAAGAAACTAAAGAATTTGAAATAAAATAATTATTAAAAAGTGAGTATAATTTTAAAAATGTACTTGCTTTTTTATATTTTTTAGATATAATTAAATTGTAATCATTACAAACTTGAAAAGAAAACGGAGGAAAGAAATGAAAAAATATATTTGTAAGGTATGTGGATATATCCACGAAGGAACAGAGGCACCAGATATGTGTCCTCAATGTGGAGTAGGAGCAGATAAATTTGAAGAAATGAAAGAAACTGATGGACTCGTTTGGGCAGATGAGCATAAGGTTGGAGTAGCAAAAGGTTTAGATGAAAGAGTAGTTGAAGGATTAAGAGCTAATTTCATGGGAGAATGTACAGAAGTTGGTATGTACCTTGCTATGAGCAGACAAGCTGATAGAGAAGGATATCCAGAGGTAGCAGAGGCATTTAAAAGATATGCATTTGAAGAAGCAGATCATGCATCTAGATTTGCAGAACTTTTAGGAGAAGTAGTTACAGATAGTACTAAGAAAAACTTAGAGTTAAGAAAAGATGCTGAGCATGGAGCTTGTATGGGTAAAAAAGAATTAGCTACACTTGCTAAGGAATTAGGATATGATGCTGTTCATGATACAGTTCATGAAATGTGTAAAGATGAAGCTAGACATGGTGCAGGATTTGAAGGGTTACTTAAAAGATACTTCGGATAGGAGTGATACTATGATAGAAATAGGTAAAAAAGTTCCAGATTTTTCTTTAATGAGTGGAACTGAAAAGGAAATAAAACTTAGAGATTATTTAGGGAAAAAAGTTGTTATATACTTTTATCCTAAAGATAATACTTCTGGATGTACACTTGAAGCTGAAAACTTTAGAGATTATGTGAAAGACTTTGATGAACTTAATACAGCTATTTTAGGAATTAGTAAAGATAGCGTTAAATCACATATTAAGTTTAAAAATAAGCTTAATTTAAATTTTGAAATACTTTCAGATGAAAGCAAAGAAATTTGCAGAGCATATGATGTGTTGAAGTGGAAAAAGATGTTTAATAATGAGTATGAAGGGGTTGTTAGATCAACTTTTATAATTGATGAAGAAGGAAAGCTTTTAAAAGAGTATAGGAATATAAAAGTTCCAGGACATGTAAAAGAAGTATTAGATTATATTGCAAACTCACATTAGCTACCCATGAGGGTAGCTTTTTTTTATTTAAAGTATTAATATGTATTTAGGAGATGATTATATGAGAATTATTTTTATTTTAGTGATAATTAGTTCAGCGCTTATTACAGCTAAACAAGAGGATATTGATAATATATCTAATAATATAGAAGTGAAATCAGAGCTCACTATATCAGACAAAATACTAAAAGGAGCAAGGATTGACGTTTCTAATAAACCTATATATAGAAGTAAATACTATTCTGGAGGTTATCCACCTAAAGATGAAGGTGTTTGTACAGATGTTATATGGAGGGCTCTTAAAGAAATAGATTATAATTTAAAAGATAAAATAGATGAAGATATAAAAAATAATATAAAAGAATATCCAAGGGTTGCAGGTAGGCAAGATAAAAATATAGACTTTAGAAGAGTTCCTAATTTAATAGTATATTTTAGAAGGAATGAAAAAGAATTAAATCTCAACATAAGTGAATTTGAGCCAGGAGATATTGTTACTTTTACAGGTGGAGTAGACCACATAGCTATAATATCTGATAAGAAAAATAGAGATGGGGTTCCATATTTAATCCACAATGATGGTCCATATACAGAAGAGGAGGATATGTTAGAAACTTGGAATGACTTTTCAAAGCTTAGTCATAGGTTTAGGATTGTAACTAATTAAAAATTGAAGCTTATATTAAATTATGATAAGCTTATTATAAGGAGGCGATGTTATGGGAAAAGTTATATATATTTATCCTGATTACTCTGATAAGGAAAAAGAACAAGGATTAATAATTGAAGATGCTATAAACCAGATAACTAAAGCTGACAATAAGTTAAAGATATATAAGGCATTAGGGATTATAATGCCATTTAGTTTTATTGAAAACAAAATTAAAGAGCAAGAAGAGTTTATAAGTACAAAAACAGATGATATTAAAAAAGCTCAAGCATTGTTTAGTGAAGAATATAGCGAGGAAGAAGAAACTGAAGGTAGTCTTATAAGTTTTAATAATTTAAAAATTGAAAATGTAAAAGATATAATAAAATAGATTTAGAAGGATAGGGCAAATTATGATATATACGGATAGAGAAGAAAATATAATAAATGGAATGACTGAAATTAGTCAAAAAATAGATAATTGCAGTAAAGCTGTCAAATTAGAAATGCTTGCATTATTTACTACTGTTACAGGTATAGGTGTTACTATATTTAGTAATAATGGTGGGAACTTAGGTGTGAGTATTTTTCAAGCAGCAGTTGGAACATATTTGACTTATACAGCAATCTCACTTGGGAAAGGTATAAAACAAAAGAATATTGAAATTTCCAAGTTAGAAAAGAAGTTAGATGATAGTACTTTAGAATTACAAAATGAGGTTGTTAGATCTAATATAGACCTTGATTATGGAATAGAGCAGGAGATAGCTATGAGAAAACCTTACTTAGTACCAGAATACAGAGGAGAAGAAACAAAAGAAATTATAGAGGAGACTATAAATATCGCATAGAAGCATTACAAAGTAATGCTTTTTTAATATAATCAATTATGGTAGAATAGTAACGAAAGAAGAAAGTGAGGAAGAAAAATGGTATATATTAAAGATTTAAAAGAGGGCGAACAAATTACATCTTACTTCCTTTGTATAAGTAAGCAAGTTATGAAGACAAAGGCAGGAAAAGATTATATAAATGTTAGATTACAGGATAAAACAGGAATTCTTGAGGCGAAAGTTTGGGATATGCATAAAGAAATAGGAGACTTTGAGGAAAAAGATTTTGTAAAGGTTGAAGGAATGGTAATAACTTATCAAAACGGTAAGCAACTTAATGTTTATAGAGTTAGAAAAGCAGAAGATCATGAATATAATTTAGAAGATTATATTCCAAGTACAGAATATGATATAGAAGAAATGTATGATGAATTTAAGCTATACATTTCTCAAATGAAAGATAAAAACATAAAGCAGTTAGCTGAAGATATATTTGTAAACGATGAACAAATAGCAAAATTGTTTAAAGGTCATTCAGCAGCAAAATCAATGCATCATAATTATTTTGGTGGGTTACTTGAGCATACACTTAACATAATCAGAATATGTAAATTTGCAGCTCGAAATTACAAAGGACTAGTTAATGAAGACTTAATTGTAATTTCAGCAATGCTTCATGATATTGGTAAAGTTTATGAACTAACAAGCTTCCCATATAATGACTATAGTGATATAGGACAACTAGTGGGGCATATGGTAATAGCTGTGGAACTAGTTACTGAAAAAACTAGAAATATAAAGGACTTCCCAGAAGAGCTTAAGAATTTAATTAAGCACTCAATTTTAGCTCATCATGGTGAATTAGAGTATGGATCTCCAAAGGTTCCATCAACAATTGAAGCATTAATACTTCATTTTGCTGACAACATGGATTCTAAAGTTAAAGTATTTGAAGAAGGAATAAAAAATGCTAAAACCGAAGATGTGTGGGTAGGTTATAATAGAATGATGAATAGAAATATAAGAAAATCAGAATTTTAAGCCAAAAGTAGCAGTTATATAATTGCTGCTTTATTTTATAAGTAAAATTTAATGATAGGGAGTGGAGTTATGATTAATTTTTTGAAAATAGTATTACTTGGACTTAGTATAATGACATCAACAGAAAGCAATATAGAAAAAATAGAAATAGAATCAAGTGAAGAAAAAGTTATTGAATCAGAAATAAGATTAAATAAAGATATAAAACTTGAGGTTGATAAAGATTTAGAAGTAAAAGAAAAACAAGAAGTAGTAGATGAAGAGGAAAAGTTAAATAATGAGCAAAATCTATTTTTAGTAAAAGACAAAACGAGAAATAAATATGGATATAAAAACTATAATGGAGATATAGTTATTCCAATTGAATATGACTATTTATCAAAATTTGAATTTGGACTTGTTATTGCTGAAAAGAATAAAAAAAGAGGACTTATTGATAAAAATGGTGATGTAATAGTAGAAATCAAATACGATGATGTCGAAGATATATATTTAGATAAAATTGCGATAGTACTTAATTCTAAAAAAGGTATACTTGATATTAAAAACAATAGTTTAGTAGAATTAGAATATAAGGATATTAAAATGTTAAATAGTTATGTAATAGGAATTAAGAATGAAGAGAACTATTGGATTCTAATGAGTTACAATGGTGAAAAAATTAGTGATGAAAAATTTTTATATGTTGATAAATTAACAGATGAACTGACGTACATAAAAAAAGATAAAAAATTAGGAATTATAAATAATAATGGTGAAATTTTAAAACTAGGTATTTACAATGATATTTATGCTTTAAACGAAAAAATAATTGTTATTAAAAATAACTTGGGTATAGAGTTATATAATAATCAATTGGAAAAACTAGTAAATGAAGTCTATGAAGATGCTATTAAAATTGGTAATGTAATTGCTCTTAAGAAAAATGGGCATTTTCAAATATTTAATTATAGTATAGAAAAAGTAAATGATGAAAAATATAGCTACATAGATAGACATGATAAAAATGAAGAACTACACAAAATGAGAAGAGATAATAAATTTGGTTTTTTAAATAGTGATGGGCATGAAGTAATTGGACCTAAATACGATAATGTGAAAGATTATCTTTTTTATATAGAAGAATCAGTAAATTCCAAAGAGGTTAAAGATGGAATAATATTGGTTGAAAGAAATGGGAAATGGGGATACATTGATGAAAAAGATAATATATTAATTGATTTTAAATATATAGCTGCTACACAATTTGGAAATAGAGGACTAGCATTTGTAGAAACAAAAGATTCCAGTGGATATATAAACAAACAAGGTGAAGGTGATGTAAATAAATATGGAATAAAGAAAAATTACTTTTTTGGCAATTATTATGGATATGAGATGCCTCAAATTTTAAGAGATGGATTTACATACGATTATTATGGATATGTAAACAATAGATTAATTCAATTCATAGTAGAATATGATGCTTTTAAAGAAGAAATGAAGGCTAGTTATATAGATGAACTGGGAATTACACACAAGTTAGAAGGGGCTAGAAATGGATTGTATTTTTGGTTGGAAAATGATGAATCAAAAACAATTTTTTTAAAAGTAAAATTGGATGATTTTGAAAAAATAAATCTTGAATTTGAAAAAGAGACTTTAGAAGTTAAATTGGCAAATGTAAAAGAATATTATAAGAGATATAGAAAGTTGGGAGTGAAAGATGAATATGTGGTAGAAGATTTTGCTGAAAATGTAAAGAAAACTATTTTTGAAGATGATAAAATTAAACTTTCAAATATGATTAAATATCCAATAACTATATTTGTAGATAATGAAGAGTATATTATAAATGATAAAAACGAGTTTATTAAACAATATGATAAGTTGATTACCAAGGAATTTAAAGACGAAATTGGAAAAGCTATACCTAAAAACCTGATTTGTTCTTTTGAAAATGGGGCTAACTTTGGCTACAAATCTAAAAATATCTGGTTTGACGATTTTGGTATACAAAAAAAGAATCCTTTACTTGATCCGAGATCAGTAAGATACAATAGAACTAGATTATCTGAAGCTGACGAAACAAATTTTAAAATAACTTTCATAAACAATAATTAAAGAAGGCTAAGGAGAATATTCCTGTAAAATAGACTCATAAAAAAAGACTGTGATATCATGTTAATGATATATGGTCTTTTTTGATTATAAAAAATAAAGGAGCATCCTATGAAAAGAATA
Source organism: Clostridia bacterium (assembly GCA_025210555.1). Taxonomy (GTDB): domain Bacteria; phylum Bacillota; class Clostridia; order Lachnospirales; family JAOARL01; genus JAOARL01. The sequence goes on along the minus strand of JAOARL010000008.1, from coordinate 31 downwards.
AAACGAACTATTGAAGAAAAAAATAAAATTG
>JAOARL010000007.1 GCA_025210555.1 Clostridia bacterium | reverse complement strand
ATGGGGGCAACTCAAAATAGACTTGAGCATACAATAAATAACTTAGGAGCTTCAGCAGAGAATATGACAGCAGCGGAATCTAGAATTAGAGACGTTGACATGGCTAAAGAAATGATGAACTTCACTAAGAATAATATTTTAACTCAAGCAGCTCAATCAATGTTAGCGCAAGCTAATCAAGCACCACAAGGTGTACTTCAATTATTAAGATAATTGATTAATCAAGGTGCTATATCAATATAGCACCTTTTTTTATGAATATTTTTAACAAAAATGACAATAATTGGAGGTGACTGGAATGAGAATAAATCATAATTTACAAGCATTAAATAGTTATAACAGATTAACTAAAAATCAAGGAATGGGTTCTAAGTCTATAAGTAAATTATCTTCAGGTAAGAGGATAAATAGTGCATCAGATGATGCTGCAGGACTTACCATTTCGCAAAAGATGAAATCGCAAATAAGAGGACTAGAGCAAGCAAGTAGAAACTCGCAAGATGGAATTTCAATGCTTCAAACAGCAGAAGGGGCTCTAGGGGAAACTCATGAAATATTACAAAGAATGAGAGAACTTGCAATTCAGTCAGCCAATGGAACAAATGCTACGAAAGATAGAGAAGCATTACAAGCTGAAATTGACGAGTTAGCTCAAGAAATAGATAGAATAGGTGAAAACACAGAATTTAATACTAAGAAGATATTATTTTCAGGTGGTGTTGGAGCTGATGAGCAAAAAGTAATGAAGGGTATGAAAGAAGGTTGGCTTGAAGTTGCTGAAGATATGATTCAAAATACTTTTGGCTTAACTGGAGATGGTAGAGATATTCAAGTTGAATTCGTAAGAGAAGGTGGCGGTGGAAAGCTTGCAAGGGTTACTTCTGGAGCTACTTTAACTCTAACGATTGATATGGATGATTTTTCGCCAGGAGATATGCCTAATGGTACTAATGCTAATGGAGAAGCATACTATAATGATAGAGTATTAGCTCATGAAATGGTGCATGCGGTATTTATGAGTAATGGTATAGATGGAACGACACCTACATGGGTTCATGAAGGTGCAGCTGAATTTGCACATGGGGCAGATGAAAGAGTTAAAGGGCAATTGACAGATGGTGCTGGAGGTGTTCATGCTGGTAAATTAGCAGCATTTAAAACGAGAGCTATTGATCTAGTAAATGGAGCAGCTTGGGGACAAGGTGCAGGATCAGAATATGATTATTCAGCGGCTTATGTAATAACTAAGTTTATTAGAAAAGATTCTGCTAATGCGGCTGAATTTCAAGGGCTATATGGTGATATTGCAGGTGGAGACAATTTGAATGATGCTTTAAACAATATGGGAGCATATAGTGGGACTGCAAGTCTTGCAACAGCGTTAGGAAATTCAGATGACTTTGAGAAGTTTGTGGATGGAAGCGGTGTTAACCCTATGAACATAGATTGGGCTTCTAATTCAGAAACAGATACTGGTTCTGGAATTGGTAGTGACTATGGTAATCCAGATTTAAATGCAGCTGATGTAGTTGATGAATCAACAGCAAGTGATACTACAGATGGACAGCCATTAGCTAGTTTTAATGTTAAATGGCCACCAGCAGGACAAAGTATGGCTACTAATATTCATATAGGAGCAAATAAAGATCAAATGATGACATTTGAACTTGAAGATGTTACTACATATAGTTTAGGTATTGGTGGAATGGATGTAGTTGATGATGTTAAGGTTCAAGAATCTATTGGTTTGATAGATGATGCAATTAATAGTGTTTCAGCTACAAGAAGTAAGATGGGAGCATATATAAATAGATTAGAGCATACTATTTCTAACCTATCTACTTCAGCAGAAAACATGACAGCAGCTCAATCAAGAATTGAAGATGTTGACATGGCAAAAGAGATGATGACTTTTACGAAGAATAATATTCTAAGTCAAGCAGCTCAATCAATGTTAGCGCAAGCTAATCAAGCGCCACAAGGTGTATTACAATTATTAAGAGGATAATGATTTAAAGACTTCAAATGAAGTCTTTTTTTGTTGTACAGTTTGTTATGAAAAGTAAGCAGTTGATTATGAAGTATAACAAAGTTTGTTCATTTTATGATAATGTTTTAGCTGTGTGTTAACACAAATAAAATATTAAGGGAGATGTAAAATGAAAAAAATATTGTTAGGTTTACTTTGTTTATTTTTGGTGGCTGGAAACAGAGTTTTTGCGGAAAAGACAGAAAATGAAATTGTTTTTAAAGAGGAAAGATTAATATCAGGAACAGAATCAGAAAAAACCTCTGTATTTATAGAATTGGAAGATGATTCTAAGATATATGTGGTAGATACTAGATCGGAAGATGGAGATTTTGGAACAGGAAATATGGGAACAGCCAATTGGGCCTTTAAGTATGATAAAGTCGGTGAATTAGTTTGGAAAAAAATGTTATTTACAGACTTGAGATATACTAATACATATAATATTAAAGAATATGACAATGAAATTTTCGTTTTGGGGTCTGTTTCAAGAGGGTTAAACCCACTTATAAAGAATGGTATTATTTGTAAGATGGATAAAAATGGAGAAAATATTGAAAAAAAGATATTTGATGAAAATGAAGTCAGTATGATACTTGATATTCTGAAAATTGATAATAAATATTATGTAATAGGAAGAAATAAAGAAAATAGTAACTATGGAATAAGTATTTTAAAACTTGATGAAAAATTTAAAGTTGAATCAACTAAGTATTTCAATGGAAAGAATATGGATGATGTTAAAAAAACAGTTTTATTAAATGATGATATTTGGCTATTTGGATATACCGAATCGGGAGATTTGATAGAGGGTGCTGATAAAACAATTGATAATACATATAGTCAAAAAGGATTTGCAATTAAATATAATATAATAAATGAACAAGTTGAAATCATGAAAATTGGGGGTGGTGTATCTAATAAAGTTATGGGAGTGACAAATGATGTGAATGGAATTTATGTTTTAGAGGAGAGATTGTTAAAGTCTACTAAACCCTATAATATAGAATATCACATATTAGAATATAATAATAATATGGAATTCGAAAGAGATGTAAAACTTGAGGAAGAAATTTTAAATTTTACGCATATATTAAAAAAAGATAATAAATTATATTGCTTGGGACACAGATCATTTGTTGAATTTGAAAATATGACATTGCCAGTGCTTTGGATATATGATGAAGGTTATAAGTTGCAAATGGAAGCGGTTATAGGAACTGATGAATATGCTAGAAGATTTTATGATATGAGTATAGGGGAAAGGATAGAATTTTTAGGATATAAAAGGGAAGAAAAGGGGTTGCTAGGAACAGGAGGAAAACAAGATGCAACAATATATTCTATAGAACGTATTTTTAAAGATGATAAAAAAATAACTATATCTAATACATCAACTGAAAAAGTGTATAAAGGAAATGAAGTAGTAGTAGAAGTAGCACTTGAAAATGTAGAAAATATATATGCAGAAGATTTTACTGTTAACTTTGATTCAGACTACTTTGATTATGTCGGATATGAAAATGTAGAAGGTAAGAAAGTATATCATGAAGAAGTAGATGGGAATAATATAAGATATATAGTAGCGAACTTAGGAGAAACTAATGGGATAACAGGTACAGGAAGTGTACTTAAACTTAAGTTTAAAACTAAGAAAGCTGGAGCTGGGAAAATAGATGTAATAAAAGGTAAAATAGCAGATAATGATGAATTAGAGGAATCTATATTATCAGAGTTTTGTGGAGAAATAATAATAAATATAGAGGAAGTAAAAGATGTAAATAAGAATGGAAAGTTCTCATTACTAGATTTAGCAATAGATTCATATTATTATGGTAAAGCAGTAAGTGAAACAGATAGCAGTAAATATGATTGTGATGTTGTGGTAGATAATGTAGTAGATGAAAAAGACTTAACAGAAATAGTTAAAAAGTTACTTAAAAATGGAGAGTACAATCAGGGATAACCTGATTGTATTTTTTATTTTAGTTCTATAAAATTTGACCTAGTGTTCGAAAAAGTGATACAATGTGTTCGAAGGAGGTCGATTATGGAAAATAAATACATAGAGTATAAAGAAAAGTATACAAAGACATTGCTTAAAACAGTATCGGCATATGCCAATTTTCATGATGGAGAAATATTTATAGGGATATCAGATGATGGTGGTATTGTAGGTATTGAAAATTTAGATGAAACAATGTTAGCTTTTGAAAATGCAATTAATGATAGTTTTGATCCAAGACCTTTTTATGAAATGGAAGTTTTGGAGAAAGAGAATAAAAACGTTATTAGAGTTAAAGTTTATAAAGGTGAGAATACACCATATTTGTATAATAATAAAGCTTATGTAAGATATAATACAGCGGATGTTGTAGCAGATAGGTTAATGTTACAAATGTTAACTTTAGATGGTAGTAATATGACATACGGTAAGCTTAAATCTAAAAACGAAAACTTGGAGTTTGGATATTTTGAAAAGAGATTTAAATCGTTTTATGGAATAAATAGATATGATAAAAACTTTTACATAACTCTAGGACTTTTTGATAATGGTAATTATAATAATGCGGCAGAGCTTTTATCTGATAACAATAAACACAGAATAAATATAATTAAATTTGATGGTAATAGTGTAATGAAAATCAAGGATAGAAGGATATTTGAAAACATGTCTGTTCTTGAACAATTTGATGAATGTATGAACTTTTTTAGAAGATATAGTGAAGTCGCTGAAGATATGTCTGATGTATATAGAGTAACAACTAGAGATGTTCCAGAAGTAGCTTTTAGAGAGGCTTTGGTTAATGCTATAGCTCATAGGAATTATTTGATAGATTCAGCAGTACAAGTTGAAATATATGATAATAGAATAGAAATAGTATCTCCAGGTGGTTTAACATTTGGTATAGATGAAGAGGCTTTTAAAAATGGAAGAATATCTGTGTGTAGAAATAGCCTTATAGTAGATGCTCTTATAAGGATGAAGTTAGTTGAAAGAATGGGAACGGGTATAATGAAGATTAAGGAACAATATAAGAATAGGAAAGTTAAACCTATATTTGAAGTATACGATAATCTTATCAAGATTATTCTGCCGAAAGAATCTGTAAAACTGAAAGAAGAGGTAGCTAGGTACAATGTTGATGGTGAAGAGTATAAAGTTTTAAGATATATAGGAGAGAATAGACTTGTTTCGAGGAAAGAGATTGAAATTCTTTTAGGAAAAGGAAAGACAGCTGTAACTAATGTTTTGAATAATATGATTAGTAAAGGAACAATAGTTAAGGTTGGAGAAGGAAGAAGTAGTAGATATAGAGTTAATGAATAACGTTTTAATAAGCGTTATTTTTTTATGCATATTTATTAAGTATATTTATATAATTACCGATATATAAAGTAGTAAATATTGTAGGAGGTATCTAAAATGAATATAGATAGTATGAACACAAAGACGCTTGATGTTAAAATGCCTAGAATAGAAGAAAAAGCAGCTGTAAGAGAAGTTAAGGCTGTAAAAGTAGAAAGAGAACCTGTTAAGGAAGAAAAGGCTAAAGAAGGAATTTCAGAAAAGGTTCTTATTGAAGCGATAGAAAAGGCTAATAAGAAAATATTAGGTTCTAAAAGAGAACTTGAATTTTCAGTTCATGATAAAACAAAAGAAGTGATGGTGAAAGTAGTAGATACAGATACTAAAGAAATCGTAAGAGAAATACCATCAGAGAAGCTTCTTGATATGGTAGCTCACATGATGGAGCTTGCTGGAATATTTGTTGACGAAAAGAGATAGGGGGAGCTTTTATGAGAATAGCTGGACTTTCAGGATTCGATGTAGATAGTACAATTGAACAGCTTATGAAAGCAGAAAGAGTAAAAGTAGATAATAAAATTAAAGAACAAAAAATGAAAGAGTATGAACAAGAGGTTTGGGCAGATGTAAATAAAGAAGTATTTGATTTCTGGCAAGAAGATGTTAAAAAAATGAAAAGACCAAGTACATATTTAGCAAATGAAGCAACAATATTAAATGGAGATATGGCAAATGTAACTGCAACAGCAGATGCAACAACTGGTACTTATTCACTTAAGGTAACACAACTTGCTAAGAGTTCATATTTAAATAGTGGTGAAATAGCAGATACATCTATACCTAGTGCTGGAACTATAACGGTAGGGTTTGGAAGTAAAAGTGCAGATATAGAAGTTGAAGATGGAGATACAGTTAATCAAGTTCTTGCTAAGATTAACGAAAAGTCTAAAGAGACAGGAGTAACCGCTTCATATGATTCAAATCTTAAGAGATTTTTCTTATCAGCTAATACTGATGGAACTGATGGAGAAAAGATAACTTTAACTGGTGATGATGCAGTTCTTAATGAATTAGGATTTGATTCTAGTAGAAGATCAGGTAGTGCTGCTCAGGTTGCTAAAGTTGAGTTTAATGGTGAAGCTTTAGAGTTTGACTCTAACTCAATTAAAGTTGGTGGACTTAATATAGATATTAAAGCTACAACATCTGAATCTACAGATATAATAGTTAAACAAGATGTAGATGCAGTTTATGAAAATATAAAAGGTTTTGTAAATAAATACAATGAGTTATTAGTTAGTTTAAATACTAAACTTGAAGCTAAGTCAGCTAGAAGTTATAAACCACTTCTTGATTCAGAGAAACAAGCGATGACAGATGATGAAGTTAAAATGTGGGAAAAGAAAATAAAAGATTCAATGCTTAGAAGAGATGATACATTAGAAGCTTTAACGGGAACGCTTAAAGATATGATGGGAAGTAGCTTAGGAGTAGATACTTCTGAATCAGATTTTAATTATCTATTTGAAATAGGTATTGAAACAAGAGACTACAAAGAAGGTGGAGTTTTACATATCATAGGAGATAAGGATGATAAGTACACTGCTGGAAATGAAAACACACTTAAAGCTAAGATCGAAAGTGATCCACAGGGTGTTGCAGATTTATTCACAGCTATTGCAAAATCTATGGATGAAGCAATACAAGATAAGATGCAAACATCAAGTCTTAGTAGTGCATTTACAATGTATAATGATAAGCAAATGACAAATGAGCTTAGAGATTATAAAACAGAAGTAGCAGAATTAGAAGCAAAATTGGTAACAATAGAATCAAATTATTATAAAGAGTTTTCAGCTATGGAAGCAGCGCTTAATAAACTTAATTCACAAGGCGCATGGCTACAATCACAATTAGGATAGGAGAGATTTAAATGACAAATCAAATGGGACAAGAGGCATACTTAAATAGTGCTATAATGACAGCAAGTCCGGAGGAACTAACACTAATGCTTTATGATGGTGCTGTTAAGTTTAACAATCAAGCAATGCTAGCAGTTGATACTAATAACATTGAGGAATCAAATAGACTTATTGGTAAGGTTCAAGATATTGTAAATGAACTTCATGCAACTTTAAATATGGAAGTTGAGGTTTCAAAAAATCTTGAAATGATGTATGATTATATATATAGAAGATTGGTTGAAGCTAATGTAAAAAAAGATAAAGAAATATTAGTAGAAGTACATGAGTATCTTAAGGAACTAAGAGACACATGGAAAGAGGCTATGGTTTTAGCTAAGAAAAAAGTAGCAAATAGTTAATAATAAATTTGGGAGGTTTGTTTGTGGAATTGTTAGATGAAGTAAAAGTGAAAATGAAAATACTACTGGATATACTTAATAAAAAATATGTTCTTTTTGAGGAAATTCATAATATAACTTTAAATCAGCAGGCAGTTGTTAAGCATGATAAACCTGACATGGATTTATTTGAAGAACTTATAAATGAAAAGCAAGCAAGAATTGATAAAATAAATGAGATGGATGAGCAGTTCGTAAAGATGCATAGTGAAATAAAGGGCAAGATGGAAGCTGATAAGGAAAGATACAAAGATATAATAGTAGATGTTCAAGCTGTTGTTAAGAGTATTCATGATATAGGCATTAAAATACAGGTTATAGAAGAAGAAAATAGGAAACAAATAGAACGAAATCTGCTTACTATAAAAAAGAAAATGGAAACTATTAACAAAAGTCAGGCTAGTGCAGCTAAATATTATCAAGCATCTAAAAATATGGATATGAATCAATCATTCTTTATAGATAAAAGAAATTAAACTTCCTTATATAAGGGAGTTTTTTATTGAATTAAAATTAGTTTCTTCTATATAATATAGGCAGATAAGATGAATGAAATGATTTAAGGCGTGAATGAATATAATGTAGAATAATGATTATTATTGATATATGGCCTTTTGTTAGAGTTGTTTGACAAAGAAAGTGTATGCTTAATATAATATAAGTACATAATGCACTAGAAGTGGATTTGGTGAGAAATGAATAAGTATGAAAAAAGAGGGCTACCAGAAACCTCTTTTTTCTTTGTAAAAAAGAAAGTCCTACCAGAACTTTCTTTTATGAGGCACGAAATAAATGAACTGTATTTATAAAATAGATATAAATATAATTATTTCGAATAACTTGCAATTAACAATTATTAAAGGTTTGTATATAGTGATTAGCCATAAGGTATTAATAGGTGAATGAGATGTATTTGAAGATTAATTTCTACTATAATAAGCGTAATAATTAAGATGGTTGACAAAACTACCTCTATATAATATAATACTAGTGCAGGAGAGCAGAGCTCTTTTTTTAATGCAACAATAAAAACCAGTACCAAATTGGCGGAAGGAGTGATAGCATGACAGTTCAAGTAACTTTAGAATGTACTGAATGCAAGAACAGAAACTACAGTACGACAAAGAACAAGAAGACTATTCCAGAGAGAATGGAATTAAAGAAATATTGTAAGTTCTGTAAAAAATCAACAGTCCACAAGGAAACAAAATAATAATTAAGGATGTGTTTGAGGATGTCAGGATTTTTAAAAGATTTTAAAAAAGAAGTATCAAAAGTTATTTGGCCTAGCTTTGATAGTATCGTTAAGAGCACTAGAATAGTGATCGAATTTGTTGCTATATTAGTAATATTTATAGCACTTTCAGATTTTATTCTAAGACAATTTAGTTTAAATTTATTTAGGATATTTGGATAGATGGAAGAAATTAAAAATAACGATTACATGTCTGAGGAAGTAAAATGGTATGTGGTTCACACTTACTCAGGTTATGAAAACAAAGTTAAAGTCACATTAGAGAAATCTGTTGAGACTCAACAACTTGAAGAGCAAATACAAGAAATTGTAGTGCCTATGCAAGATGTTGTAGAAGTGAAAAAAGGTCAAAAGAAAGTTGTTGCTAAGAAAGTGTTACCAGGATACGTTATAATCAAAATGATTATGAACGATAAAACTTGGTATGTTGTTAGAAACACAAGAGGTGTTACAGGATTTGTAGGACCAGCATCAAAACCAGTTGCTTTAACTGAAACTGAAATTAAATCTATGGGATTAGAAAATATTACTATGGAGATTGATGTTGAAGTTGGAGACATTGTTAAGATTGTAAGTGGACCATTTAGAAATTCAACAGGAGTAATTAAAGAAGTATCAGAGCACAAGCAAACGGTTACAGTTATGGTTGAGGCTTTCGGTAGAGAAACTCCAGTTGAGCTTGATTTTATTCAAGTAGAAAAGATGTAACATTGTTTTAACATGCGGAACTTGTTTCGCGTGGGAGGGGATAACCCCGTAAATACCACATAATAGTAGGAGGTGCCGAAATGGCAAAGAAAATTGAAGGATACATTAAATTACAAATACCAGCTGGGAAAGCGAATCCAGCTCCACCAGTAGGACCGGCTTTAGGTCAACATGGTGTAAACATAATGGCTTTTTGTAAAGAGTTTAACGAAAAGACAGCGAAAGAAGCAGGTATGATCATACCAGTAGTTATTACTGTATATGCGGACAGAAGTTTCAGTTTCATAACTAAAACTCCACCAGCAGCAATCTTAATAAAGAAAGCATGTAAGATCAATAAAGGATCAGGTGTTCCAAATAGAGATAAAGTAGCAACTATAACAAAAGATCAATTAAAAGAAATAGCAGAATTAAAAATGAAAGATTTAAACGCAGCTAGCGTTGAAGCAGCTATGAGTATGATTGCAGGAACTGCAAGAAGTATGGGAATAACTGTAGCAGAGTAATAAGCGTTTAAATAACGTGGGAGGGTAGCTTCCCGATAATACCACAGAGGAGGAAATGGAATGAAAAGAGGAAAAAGATATTTAGGAGCTTCTGAATTAGTAGATAAGGCTGTTGCTTATGAGCCAAAAGAAGCTTTAGGATTAGTAGTAAAAACAGCTTCAGCTAAGTTTGATGAAACTGTTGAAGCACATATAAAGTTAGGTGTTGACTCTCGTCATGCAGATCAACAAGTAAGAGGAGCAGTAGTATTACCACATGGTACTGGTAAAACTAAGAGAATCCTAGTATTCGCTAAAGGAGCTAAAGCTGAAGAAGCTACAGCTGCTGGAGCAGATTTCGTAGGAGCAGAAGAGCTTGCGGATAAGATCCAAAAGGAAAACTGGTTTGACTTCGATATTATCGTTGCAACTCCAGATATGATGGCTTTAGTAGGAAGATTAGGAAAGGTATTAGGACCTAAAGGACTTATGCCAAACCCTAAAGCTGGAACAGTTACTATGGATGTAACTAAAGCAGTTAACGAAATTAAAGCTGGTAAAGTAGAATATAAGTTAGATAAGAGCAATGTAATGCACTTAGCTATAGGAAAAGTTTCTTTTGGAGAAGAGAAATTAATGGAAAACTTTGATGTATTATTAGCTGCAATTAATAAGGCGAAGCCAGCAGCGGCTAAAGGACAATACTTAAAGAGTGTTGCTGTATCTTCAACTATGGGACCTGGTGTGAAAATCAACCCACTTAAAATTGAAGCATAAAAAGTGTTGACAAAACATTTTTCGTAGTGTATACTACTACGTAGCGTTAAAGAAATCTAAACCGTAGACAGTAGGTCGCGTAAGCATAAACCCTACCGAGGATAGAGATATTTCGGTAGGAATATGTTGCCTCTTAGTCTGCGGACTAAGAGGTTTTTATATGCAATAAAAAATTTGCAGGAGGTGTACAAATGGCTAAAATAGAAGCTAAACAAGTAGTAATTGATGAGATTAAAGGTAAATTAGATAAAGCTGTATCTGTTGTATTAGTTAACTATAGAGGATTAACTGTAGAGCAAGTAACAGAATTAAGAGCTGGAGCAAGAGAAGCTGGTGTTGAGTATAAAGTATACAAGAACACAATGTTAAACTTTGCTTTAGAAGGAACTGCATTTGAAGGATTAAAAGATTCTTTAGCAGGACCAACTGCTATCGCTTTCTCTTATGATGACCCAACTAGTGCTGCTAGAGTTTTAAATACAGTTGCTAAGAAATACGAAGCATTAGAATTTAAAGCTGGTGTTGTTGAAGAAAAATTATACGATGCAGAAGGAATTAAAGCTATCGCTAATATTCCATCTAAGGAAGAATTACTTGGAAAATTACTTGGCAGCCTAAAATCACCTATATCTTCATTTGCAATGGTAGCAAAAGCTATCGCAGAGAAGAAAGAAGGAGAAGCTGCTTAATAGAAAATATTAAGATTAAAATTTAAAAAAATTACGGAGGTAAATTAAAATGGAAAAGAACATTCAAGAAATAATTGATGCAGTAAAAGCATTAACAGTATTAGAATTAAATGAGTTAGTATCTGCTTGTGAAGAGGAGTTCGGAGTAACTGCTGCTGCTGCAGTTGTTGCTGGTGGAGCTGCTGCTGGTGGAGCTGCTGCTGAAGCTAAAGATGAGTTTGACGTTGAGTTAACTGAAGCTGGAGCTGAAAAGATCAAGGTAATCAAAGCTGTAAGAGAGATTACTGGATTAGGACTTAAAGAAGCTAAGGAAGCTGTAGAAGGAGCTCCTAAAGTAATTAAGGAAGCTGTTGCTAAAGAAGCTGCTGAAGAAATGAAAGCTAAGCTTGAAGAAGTTGGAGCTAAAGTAACTTTAAAATAATTAAAGTTTAAGAACGTACTTTGTGGTACGTTCTTTTTTTGTTTGTGAAACAGAAAAACCACTAGTTCTACTAGTGGAATAAAAGAGCTTTAGCTATGAGTGAAAAAAATAACCTCCTTTTGATAAAACTAAAGTGGTTCGCCAACCAAAATAATTAATCAAAAGGAGGATCCAAATGGATGAGAATAGTTTATCACACACGAAATGGAATTGTAAATATCATATAGTTTTTGCGCCAAAGTACAGAAGACAAGTGATATATGGAAAAATCAAAGTCGATATAGGGAAGATATT
>JAOARL010000006.1 GCA_025210555.1 Clostridia bacterium | reverse complement strand
GCATAAAAAAATACGTCCATTGGTATAACAATGAACGTATTCAAAAGTGTCTTGGATATCTATCACCTAACGAATTCAAGACTGCGATTTAATTTTTTATTTAATCGGAACTTGACAGGTATTAGTATCAATAGACTTATTTTTTTGTTACAATATTCCACCATCAAGTGTTATAACTTGACCTGTTAAATAACTAGAATCACTAGATGCTAAGTAAATACAAAGATTTGCAACTTCAGTAGCTTCTCCAAATCTTGACATTGGAATATCACCAGCAAGATCTAATTTATCTTTTTCACTTAAATGATTATTCATTTCTGTATTTATAACACCACAGGCTATAGCGTTAACATATATACCAGATGGTGCAATTTCTTTTGCTAAAGCCTTGGTAAAACTATTAACACCACCTTTGCTAGCAGAATATGCTACTTCGCAAGATGCGCCAACATTTCCCCATATAGAAGAAATATTTATTATTTTACCAGTTTTATTATTAACCATATTTGGTATAACTTGTTTTGTTGTGTTGAACATAGAAGAGAGGTTAGTATTTATGATTTTATTCCAATCCTCTAAATCCATATCTTGGAATAGTCCTATATGAGATATTCCAGCGTTATTAACAAGCACATCAATATTTCCAAAATCATTATAAATTTCTTCAAACATTCTTTTGGTTTCTTCAAAGTTTGAAACATCAGCAGTAACACCATAACAGTTTGGCCCTAAATCTCTAGTTACATCTTCTAATATTTCACTATCGGTTGAGTTGTTGATTATAACAATAGCTCCTTCGGAAAGAAATTTTTTTGCTATTGCATATCCTATACCTCTACTAGAACCAGTAACTACTACTACTTTATCTTTTAATATCATAAGCTTTCTCACTCCTTAACATTTCTATTTCCACTTTATATAAATTAGTCTTTTTATCAAGCCATGGAGTCTCAAGTATAAAATATTTTCCTTCTAAACGTTTGTTATGAACAATAGAGTAAATTACTTCTGAGCCTATATAGTCTTTTCCGCGTTCGTTGTTTTCATCAGTTGCTGAAATATTAGCATGTCTGTCTTTTTTTGCACCTTGAGGATTTAAAGATCCATTTATGTGTAATACCTTAATTAGATCTAAACCAAGCAATTCATCAAACTCATCTAAAACACCTTCAAAGTCAGTCGTTATATTATAGCCTGCATCATGAGTGTGGCAAGTATCAAAACATACTGCAATTTTTTCTTTTAATTCTACTTTGTCTATAATAGCTTTTAGTTCTTCGAACTTACTTCCAACTTCGGAACCTTTTCCAGCCATAGTTTCAAGACAAACGATAACATTTTGTTCTTCTTTTAGAACCATATTTAAACCTTCAGCGATTCTATTTATTCCATATTCCATATCTTTATCAGTAAAAGCTCCAGGATGAAGTACGAGGTATTTTGAACCCATAGCTTCTGTTCTTTTTATTTCTTCCTCTAAAAAACTTACTGCTAGATCAAAGATATGCTCTTTGTAAGATGCAAGATTTATTATGTAAGGTGCATGAACTACAAAACTATCTAGATTATTTTCTTTCATATATTCAAAACCTTCTTTAACCTTTAATTCTTCTATTGGTTTTCTTTTCGTGTTTTGTGGTGCTCCTGTGTATAACATAAATGTATTAGCTCCATATGAGTGGGCTTCTTTGGCTGCGCCAACTAAGCCTTTTGACATTGAAACATGTGATCCAAGTAACATATAAAACCTCCTAAAATAATATGTGTGAATTATAACATATAAAGTGTGATAGATACTAGTAAAAGAATTAGAGTATATTTACATCAAAAACATATTAGAGTAAAATAGAGTTATTAAAATTTAGGAGGGGAAAAATGAATTTTGAAAATTTAAAAGATAATGAGGAGATAAGAGAGCAAGTTAATGAATTAGTAAAAGACAAGTCTGTAATAATTAAAATAGCATTAGGTCTACTAGTTTATACAGTAGCAGCAATACTGCCTATGTTTATACCGGTTATAAATATAATCTGGTTAATAGTAGGAATTCCAACTTTATGCATGGGATTTGTGAAGTTTCTTCTTCAGCTTACAAGGGATAAGGAAACAGATATAGATACTATGTTCGATCATTTCGTAGATAAGAAAGGATTGTCAACAGCTACTTATTGGTTATACTGTGTATATTTAACATTATGGATGTGTGTGTTGTATATACCTATATTTATTAAGGCGTTTTCATATTCTATGACGTTTTTCTTATTAGCTGATGGGGAAGAAGAAACAGCTAATAATTTAATTACTAGAAGTAGAAAAATGATGGATGGAAATAAAATGAAATTATTCAAATTAGTATTAAGCTATTTATTACAAATATTCTTGTTAGTAATCTTATTATCAGCAGTAAATGTTGCTATATATGGATTTGCAATTACTGAAGGGTTAAGTAATGCTATTTTACTAGCTAGTGTAATTGGTTATTATATTTTCTCTGCGTACATAGGATTTAAAATGTATCTAGCAATAGCATATTTTTATGAAGATTTAAAAGTTAATTATAAAGAATAAAAGTGAACCACATTCAGTGGTTCTTTTTTTGTGCCTAACTACTATTTATAGTGGTTTACTTAAAATATCTGTTATGGTAAAATTATAGGTAAGCAAATTATAAATATTAGGAGGAAATAAAATGGAAAAATTTTGGGGAAGATTTAAGAAACAAGTTGCTGATGCAGCTGAATTTGTAGGTGAAAAAGCTACTGAATTTGCAGGTATTGCAAAAATAGAGATAGAGATACAAAAACAGAAAATTGAAATTAAAAAATTATTTACAGAGTTAGGTGAATTAGTTTACACAGCTTATTTAGAAGAAAGAGATGCTGAAGATGAAAGACAAGAAAAAATAGCAGCTATAATTAAAAAAGAAGAAGAGATTGTTGTTTTAGAAAAAGAGTTAGAAGAAGCAAAGAAAGCGGAAAAAATGGAAGAACTAAAAGATACGGAAGAATTACCATCTTTTATAAATTCAGAAGATCAAGATGATGAAGACAAAACTGAAAAATAAAGTTTAAGAGGAGAGAGTAGGGATTTATATGCTATGTGATAAATGCAATATAAAGGAAGCTACAGTAAATCTTACACAAATTAATGAACAGAATAAGAAAGTAAAATTACATTTATGTAATAAATGTGCTAATGACGTTAACAAAATAAGATATAGTGATGAACTATCTTTTAATGCTTTTTTAAAGCAGATAGTAACAAGTAAGATAGAAAACACTATTGAACTGAAATGTGATTGCTGTGGCATGGAATTAGAAGAATTAAGGGAACTCGAGAAATTTGGGTGCCCTTGTTGCTATGATGTTTTTAATAAATATTTAGATGATTTATTTATGAAAATACATGGTAAAAGTATACATGTTGGGAATGTTCCAGAAATTGCTAAAGATGAAGTTAAAGTTGAGAGAAAGCTACAGAACTTAAAAGGAAAACTTCAGGAGTATATTGAATTAGAAGAATATGAAAAAGCAGCAAGGTTAAGAGATGAAATAAAGCTATTAGAGCAGGGAAGTGTTTCTGATGGTAACTAAGTGGTATGAAAAAAGAGGTAGTGATGAGAATATAATTATCTCTACAAGGGTTAGGCTTGCGAGAAACCTTAAGGATTATCCATTTCCTGCAAAAATGACTGAAAAGCAAAAGGAAGAGGTAATTACAAAGGTTAGAAAAGCTGCAATTAATCTTGAAAAAGAATTTGACTTTATTGAACTCACGGATGTGGATAAATATACAAAGAGGAAAATGGTAGAGAAGCATGTTATAACTAGAAGGCTTACTGAAGATGATGCAACAGGTTCAGCAGTTCTTGTTAAAACGGATGAAGAAATTAGTATTATGATAAATGAAGATGATCATATAAGAATACAAGTTATATGTCCAGGTGATTCAGTTGATGAAGCTTATAAGATAGCTCAAGAAACAGATGCTATTTTAGAAAAACATTTAGAATATGCATTTCATGATAAATATGGATATTTAACAGCTTCACCAGGTAATACTGGAACAGGACTTAAAGCTTCATATATGGTTCATATACCTATACTTGAGCTTATAGGTCAAATAAAAGAAATAAGTTCAGCGTTACATAAATTGGGAATGCAGATAAAGGGTATGTATGGAGATAGAGTAGACTCATTTGGAAGTATGTATTATATCTGTAACCAATATACAATGGGAAAAAAAGAAGAAGCAATAATAGATGAACTTAAAGATATAAAGAATAAAATAATTAATCAAGAGATTAAAATGAGATCAGAAATATTAGATGCTGACTCATTAGAGTTTGAAGATAAAATATATAAATCATATGCAAATCTTAAATATTCTAGAATAATGAATCCACTTGAAGCAATGATATTATTATCAGATGTAAAACTTGGATTTGAAACTGGAATTTTAAAAGAACCTAAGCTCAAGGAAAATATATATAAGATTATGCTTATGATGGGGCCATCAAGACTCCAAGAAATGGAAGGTAGAAAATTGACATTAAAAGAAAGAGACATAAAAAGAGCAACATATATTAGAGAACAATTTGGTAAGGAGGAATAGCAATGTTTGAAAAATTCACTAAGAAAGCACAAATGGCAATTGATAATGCAGAGAAAGTAGCAAAAGAATTTGGACACTTATATATAGCATCAGAACATATATTATACGGACTATCAAAAGTGAAAGATTCAATTGCTGCCAAGGCTCTATTAAACCAAGAATTAGATAGTAAAAAAATATACGAGAAAATTGAGTTTTTTGTGGGTAAAGAAGATGATTTAAATCACAGTAAGAATATAGAATATACACCAAGAGTTAAGAGAATATTTGAAGATGCACTACATGAGGCTGTTAGATTAGGGGCAGGTTATGTGGGGACAGAGCATCTCTTAATAGCTCTTATGAAAGAAAGAGATAGTGTTGCAGTTAAGGTATTAGTTAGTTATAAAATTAACATACCTAGAATATATGATGAAATATTAAATGTAGTATCTACTAATAGAGAAATTAACACATCATATGAGAAAAAGGACAGTAATACGCCAACTCTAGATAAGTTCAGTAGAGATTTCACAGAGCTTGCTAAGATGCAAAAGTTTGATCCAATTATAGGAAGAAAAGAAGAGATTGAAAGAGTAATACAAATATTAAGTAGAAGAACAAAAAACAATCCAGTTTTAATTGGAGAACCAGGTGTTGGTAAAACTGCAATTATTGAAGGGTTAGCTCAAAAAATTGTTGAGGGAAATATACCTGAACTATTAAAAGGAAAAAGAGTAGTGAGCCTTGATTTATCATCAATGGTAGCAGGAGCTAAATACCGTGGGGAGTTTGAAGGAAGAATAAAAAAAGCTATAGAAGAAGTTATAAATGCTAGAGATGTAATACTTTTTATTGACGAGCTTCATACAATCGTAGGAGCAGGAGCAGCAGATGGTGCTATAGATGCATCAAATATATTAAAACCTTCTCTTGCAAGAGGAGAAGTTCAAGTAGTAGGTGCTACTACTATAGATGAGTATAGAAAGCATATAGAAAAGGATGCAGCGCTTGAGAGACGTTTCCAATCAATATTAGTAGAAGAGCCTACAGAAGCACAAGCTCTTAAAATATTGGATGGACTAAGAGAGAAATATGAAACACATCATAGTGTTAAGATAACGGATGAGGCTATAAAAGCTTCAGTTAAGTTATCAAATAGATTTATAACAGATAGATTTTTACCAGATAAGGCTATTGATTTAATTGATGAGGCTGCTTCTAAAGTAAGACTTAAAATTTTTACAGCTCCACCAGAAGTAAAAGATATAGAAAAAGAGTTAGAGAAACTTGAAGTTGACAAAGAAGAAGCTATAAAATCAGAAGAATATGAGAAGGCTGGAATAATTAAAAAGAAGCAAACTGATCTTAAAGCTAAGCTTGATAATGCATTACTTAATTGGAATGATTCAAATCAAGGTATTAGCCAAACAGTAGATGAAGAGGAAATTGCAGAAGTAATTTCAACATGGACAGGAATTCCAGTTAAAAAGATTGAAGAAGAAGAAAGTAAGAAGCTTAAAGATCTTGAAAAGATACTTATGGAGAAAATAATAGGTCAAGATGATGCCATAAAGAGTCTGTCAAAAGCAATAAGAAGAGGAAGAGTAGGATTAAAAGATCCTAAAAGACCTATTGGTTCATTCTTATTCTTAGGTCCAACAGGTGTTGGTAAGACAGAACTTACGAAAGTTTTATCAGAAACACTATTTGGAACAAAAGAATCACTTATAAGAGTAGATATGTCAGAGTATATGGAAAAACACAATGTATCTAAACTTATAGGTTCACCACCAGGTTATGTTGGTTACGAAGAAGGTGGACAATTAAGTGAACAAATAAGAAGAAAACCTTATTCAGTAGTTCTTTTTGATGAGATTGAAAAAGCTCATCCAGATGTATTTAATATACTTTTACAAGTGTTAGACGATGGTCATATAACAGATGCGCAGGGGAGAAAGATAGACTTTAAAAATACTGTTATAATAATGACTTCTAACATGGGTGCTAAAGAAATTGTAGCTAATAAAAAGTTAGGATTTAAATCAGAAGAAAATAGTGAAACTGATTATGAGGCGATTAAAGATAAGATACTTAAGATAGTAAAAGATAGACTTAAACCAGAATTTATAAATAGAATCGATGATTTAGTTGTATTTAGAAGACTTAGTAAAGATAATACTAAGGAAATATCAAGAATACTTATAAATGAACTTAGAGAAAGAATTAAAGAAAATATGCTTTTAGACGTTGAAGTTGATGAAAGCGTATTAGAGTTCATAGTTGAAAAATCATATGATGAAAATTATGGAGCAAGACCTTTAAAAAGAGCTATACAAGATAATATCGAAAATATATTAGCTGAGAAAGTTTTAGAAGGTAAAATAAAAGATAAGAGAGTATTACATATAACAAACATAGATGAAAAAATTGAAGTAGAAATAAAGGAATGATAATAAATGCAGATAATAGAATTTCTGAAGAATAATGAAGATTATGGAGTAATGGTCACAGTAATATTAATATTTTTAGTAACGTCTTTAATAAAGAAGCTTGTTATTAAAAAGGTTGATAAGAAGTATGATGATATTAAATTACAATACTCATATCGAAAAAAAGTTTCAAAAATATCAATGTTCCTATATTGTATTATATTTGCCATACTTTGGGCTAAATATTATACATCTCTTGCAACATTCCTAGGACTTTTTACAGCCGGACTTGCAATTGCACTTCAAGATTTAGTATTAAACTTTGCAGGATGGTTATTTATTGTTTCAAGAAAGCCATTTGAGCTTGAAGATAGAATTCAAATTGGTGAATTTAAAGGTGATGTAATAGATATAAGAATATTTGAGTTTTCACTTTTAGAAGTAGGAAACTGGGTTGATGCAGAGCAAAGTACAGGAAGAATAATACATGTACCTAATGGTAGAGTATTAAAAAATGAATTATCAAATTATAATAAGGGACTTCAGCATGTATGGCATGAACTTCCAATACTTGTCACATTTGAAAGTGATTGGAAAAAAGCCAAAGAACTTCTAACAGAGTTAGTTGATAAGAAGTTTGGGAATTTATCAGAAAATGCAAAAGCAAAGATGAAGCAAAATGCTAAAAAATATATGATATTTTATCCAAACTTAACACCGATAGTATATACATCTCTTAAGGAGTCGGGTGTAATGCTAACTATTAGATATTTAACAAAGCCAAGATATAGAAGAACAACAGAACAAATGTTAACAGAAGAGATTTTAGATTTATTTAATAATGAACCAGATATAGATTTTGCATATCCAACAAAGAGAGTTATTTCAAGTAAGTAGCTAAAAGGGGGAAAAATGAGAATATTAGGGGTTAATATTGAAAAAGATTTTTTAAGTTACATGGTACTAGAAAACAATATTGTTGTAGATAAGAAATATATTAGAATTGAAGAAGGAAATGTCAGCAAAATTAAAGAAGTATTAAATAATAAGTTTATAAAAAAGTTTGAAAAAATTATTTTTACTGGTGAATATGCAAAAACTATAATAAAGAAAAATCATACTCAGAAATTTGTTATATACGAGAAGGCTTTAAAAGATTTCAGTGGCCAAAACTTAGTTATTAATTTAGATGATGATCATCTTAGAATTTATAACTTTGAAGATGGAAATAAGTTTACTAGCATAATAAGAGAAAATGTCTTAGATGTTTGGGTAAATTCTTATTTTCAAAAAATATTAGAAGGTTCTTCTGAAGGAGTACATAAGTATGATATTGGAGAAACAATTTGTGTCTCTGAAGAGAAGTGCTTTTTAGAATGTAAAACAATATGGGACCAAATGATTGGTAAAGGTGAGAAACTAGAAAATATACTAGTTTCTGTTTCTGATGTAATAGCAAATAAAATAGCTAAAATGATTAAAAATTTAGAGTATGATAATTTATTTATAGTAGGTAAGAGTACGGATAATGATATATTAATTAATACTATAAGAAATAAGGTTAAAAATGCTATAGTTCCATATAGCAGTGACTATTTTGAACTTTATAATATGACATTTTTGAATTTTAATGAATACGAAGATATTGAAGATATTAATGATGTGCTTAAAATTGATAAGAGTGAATTTGAATATTATGAACCTCTAAATACTTATATTAATAAAGTTAAACACAAGTATGAAGAACTTCACAATGAAGAAGAATACAGTCAAGATGTAGTTGTTGGTTTAGATGTTGGGGATGTATTAACAAAATGTGTGGTAATTGAAAAATACAATAGTAAGATTGTTGATAAATTCCACGTAGAGAATAACATTGAAACGCTGGATACAGTAGCTGAATTATTAGGAAAACTTAAAATAAGACTTGGGAAAAAGTATAATGTTATATCTTTTAGTGTAGTTGGTAAAGATAGAGAAATAGTGTCTAAATACTTAGAAGATGCAAATCTAACTAATGAAGATAGAGCTATAAAGGCTGCTATGGATCAAATTGATAAAAGTGTGGATAGCATTATCGATTTAGGTGGAAAAAGCTTTAGATTTGTCTCAATTAAAGATGGCGATATTAAATATTATAAAGAATATAAAAACGAAAATATTATTGCATCATTATTTTTAAAGCATGTTTCGGAAGATGTTTTAGGAATAGCTTTTGATGAAATAGATGATTATATAATTAAAGGAACAAGGCCAATTAAATTCAATACATATAATATTAGAGATTTGTTGGATGAAATTAATATGGCAATGAGTAACAATGTAAAAAAAGAAGATATTTTAACTGGAGTAATATATAGCATTGCTAAATATTATTTGGAAAAGCTGGAAGTGGAAGATAAAATTGGAGATACTGTTACTTTAAAAGGTGGATTAGCAAAAATAAATTCATTTGCTATGGCATTTGCGGGACTAATAGGTAAAGATATTAACTTATACGAGAATCCAATGTTTTTTGATGCATATGGTACAGCTTTAGATGCAGTTGATAAAATCAAAAAGGGAACGCTTGAAGAAAAGCATATATATATAGACAAAATATTAAGTAAGCAAGTTGTAAATATGCCTTCATTCATTTGTAATGGTGGTCTAGAGAAATGTAAAGAAGAATGTGTTATAAAGCAGGTAATGATAAATGAGAGAGTATATCCATATGGTGGAAATTGTAATAAGTTTATAAACTTACTTACAGATAATGTAGAGTTAGATTTTGAGAAAAATAATTTTATTGCAATTAGAGAAAAGATAATTGATAAATATTTGGACAACGAAGTAAGAGTTCCAAAAGGTAAAATATATATGAATAGATCTTTTGATTACTATGATTATTCACCAATATTCTATAACTTTTTTACAAAGCTAGGGTATGTTGTTGATATAAAAGAAGATGCAAACGTAGAAATGAACCATTTTTCTTGTAGGGCAGCAAATAAAATTTATGCTCCAATTAAAGAAATGGATAATGAATATGATTACTATTTCAAAGCTTTAAGAAAAGATAGAAAAAATGTTATAAGTTCAGTTAAACAAGGTGAACTTGATTATCATAGAAATCTTTCAAACAAACCTGATAATAAGCATATAGTTGCATTTATAGAAAATAATAATTTTTATAAGAAAGAGATCTTTGAAAAAATAGCTATTAAAGATTTAGAAGAAGAAGAGTTTGAGGTTGCATATGAGTATGCACTTAAAATGCAAAGAGCATATGAAGATGAAATAAGAGAATATACAAATAAAATTCTTCAAAGTGTAGATAGACATAAAAAAGAAATCATGTTTGTTGTGTTTGGTAAAAAATATAATATATATGATGAAGAAGCAAATGCAGGACTCATACATAGCCTTATAACAAGAGGATATAAAGTTGTTCCATATGACTTTTTAATAAATAACATAAGTAGAAATATAGAAACATATATTGAAAGATCAGATGAACTTTTAAATGTTATGGAATACGTTAAAAGAAAAAATAAGTTGTATGGTATTTATATAGGAAGTGCGTCGTGTAAAGAAGATGCAACTTTAATAGAATACTTCAAAGATATTATGAAAGATAAACCATCATATGCATTTAAGACAGATGCGATGGTAAACAATAATAGGGAAAACAATATTAGAAACTTTATTGATAATGTTAAGCATTATTATAAAAGCTCTGAAGACGCAGAGGGAGAGCAACTTGAAATAGTAATTGATTCGAAGTTAAGTAGAAGTGAAACAGGTAAGGTATATATACCAGTAATAAATAAATATATTGATACATTATATGCAGCAACCCTTAGAAGTTATGGATTTGATGTTGAAATCGTTAGAGATTTTGGAAACAAAGATCTAGATGAAGGTAAAAATCATATTTCACAACAAGAATTATTGTTAGAGCAAAAAATTGTAGGAAATATAATAAATAATAATAAGCTTGATAAATCAAAGAAAAAGTTTCATATACCATATGTATATAATGAGCTTAAAGTTGCAAGAACTAGTAGCGTAATAAATTCGATACTAAAGAGTTATAATGAAGATATGAATTTAATAAAGATTTCATTAGAGGAGATGGATTTAGAAACAGGCTATGATTTTAGTAAGAAAATGTTTATGTCTACTATGATAGCAGAATACATAGAGAGAATATCAGACGATTATGATGTTGATGAAGTTTTAAATGAAGTAAGCAATATACTTGAAAAAGAGCATGGAATGGATATTCTTACTAAACTTAAAGAGTATGTAAATAGCATAGATATTGAATTTAATAAGTCGGCAGATATTTTAATACTAGGCGAAAGCTTACTAGTTAAAAATGAGTTTTTTATGGATGACTTGAAAAATAGATTAAAGTCAGAATCATTAACCTATGATGTAGTTAATGTACATGAACAGCTTAAATTCTTTGATTATGTAAAAGGAAACATGAGAAAAGAAAAAGATATTAATAACAAAATTAAAGATTATGCACATTTATTCTTTAAGGATAAAGAAAGTGAGTACTTGAAAGAAATATTTGGTGTTAAGAAGTATGATGAATATAAATGCTTTGAAAATATTGATAAGTACTTAAAGAGTCAATTAATAAGTGAAGCTAAATACATTTTAGCTAATTGCTTTAAGTTTGATGAAAAATATAAAGGTGCTATTCTTGTAAGTAATAGTAAGAATACAGCAGAGATAGAGTATGTTGACTTAATTGTAAAAGAAGTATTGAAATTAGATAAGCCAATTGCTAAAATAAATCTACATGAAGGCAGATTAAACATAATTGCAAAAGATAAAATAAATGTTTTAAAGATTAAGTTAGGAAACGCTATGGAGGTAAAGTAATGAATTTGAAAAACTGTAAAATGTGTGGAAAAATGTATGAGTACAATGGTAAACCAATTTGTCCAGACTGTGAAAGACAAGATGAAGAGGATTTTGAAAAAGTAAAAGATTATCTTGATGATAATCCTAGCACAACAGTGCAAGAAATAAGTGATGAAACAGAAGTTTCTATTAGAAGAATAACAAGATATCTAAAAGAAGGCAGACTTGAGTTTATTCAAGGTGGTAGTCCATTATTAACTTGTGAAAAGTGTGGAGCTGCTATTTCTACAGGTAGATTTTGCCAAAACTGTATGAAAGCTTTAGGAAAAGGATTTGGTATAGATACTGATGGAAATAGAATAGGAGATCCAAGACCAGAAGGACCTAAAATGCATAGAGGAAAAAGTGATAGAATATAATTGATTTTATTATATATATGTGTTAATATAACTAAAACTTAAAAGTTTTGAAGAGGAGTAGTAAAAAGTTTAAACTTTTTAAGAGAGCTATTGGATGGTGTAAAATAGCATAGTATACTTTTGAACTTGCCTTGGAGCTGAATATCTTATAAGGGTGTTTCGTGTTGTTACGTTAAAGACTTAAGAGATTATTTACAATAGTAAATAAATTAGAGTGGTACCGCGGTTTTCGCCTCTATTATGAGGTGATACCGTGGTTTTTTTATTTGAAGGAGGAATTATGGAATACAATTTTAAAGACATTGAAGAAAAATGGCAAAAAAAATGGGATGATGAAGAGACTTTTAAAGCTCTAAATGATTCAGATAAGGAAAAATACTATGCTCTTATAGAGTTCCCGTATCCATCAGGAGCAGGACTACATGTAGGGCATCCAAGAGGTTATACAGCACTTGATGTTATTGCTAGAAAAAGAAGAATGGAAGGATATAATGTTTTATATCCAATAGGTTGGGATGCATTTGGACTTCCAGCAGAAAACTATGCTATAAAAAATAAAATACATCCAAGCCAAGCGGTGGAGGAAAATATAAAAGTATTTAAAGGGCAACTTAAAAATTTAGGAATATCTTTTGATTGGTCAAGAGAGTTTTCAACAACAGACCCAGATTATTATAAGTGGACACAATGGTGTTTCCTTAAGTTTTTAGAGCATGATATGGCATATAAAGCTAAAGCAAATATTAACTGGTGTAATAGCTGTAAGGTAGGACTTTCTAATGAAGATGCTGAAGGTGGAGTTTGCGATAGATGTGGTGGTCCAGTTGTTAAGAAAGAAAAAGAACAATGGATGCTTAAGATGAAAAGTTATGCAGATAAACTTATTGATGGATTAGACGATACAAACTTTATTGAGAGAGTTAAAACTGCGCAGGTAAATTGGATTGGAAAGAGTAAGGGAGCAGAGGTATCTTTTAAGGTTAAAGAAGTAAATGAAGAGTTAGAAGTATTTACTACTAGACCAGATACTTTATATGGAGTTACTTTTATGGTATTAGCTCCAGAACATCCAATGCTTGATAAGTATAAAGATATAATTAAAAACTTTAGTGATATTGAAAATTACAGAATTGAAGCTAATAAGAAGTCAGAGTTTGAAAGAGTAGAACTTGCTAAAGATAAAACAGGTGTTAAAATAGATGGTCTTACAGCAATAAATCCAATTAATGGAAAAGAAATAGAAGTATGGATTTCTGATTATGTAATGATGGGATATGGAACAGGAGCAATAATGGCAGTTCCAGCTCATGATACTAGAGATTACGAATTTGCTAAGAAATTTGGAATTGATATTGTAGAGGTTATAAGTGGTGGAGATATAGAAACTGAAGCTTATACTAATACTGCTGAAGGAACATATGTTAATTCAGATATTCTAAATGGAAAATCAGTTAAAGAAGGTAAAGAAGCAATATTAGAATATATTAAATTAAATAACTTAGGTAAAGAGAAAACAAATTATAAATTACAAGACTGGGTATTCTCAAGACAAAGATATTGGGGAGAGCCAATTCCAGTTGTGCACTGTGATAAGTGTGGACATGTACCAGTTCCAGAAAGTCAGCTTCCGGTTGAGCTTCCTAATGTAGCTAGTTATGAGCCTACTGATAATGGTGAATCACCACTTGCAAACATTAGAGAGTGGGTAGAAACTACTTGCCCTAAGTGTGGAGGATATGCTGAAAGAGAGACTGATACAATGCCTAACTGGGCAGGATCATCATGGTATTATATAAGATATATGGATCCAAAAAATAGTGAAGAATTAGCAAGTGAAGATGCTATGAAATACTGGGGGAAAGTAGATTGGTATAATGGTGGTATGGAGCATGCTACAAGACATCTCCTTTATGCAAGATTTTGGCATAGATTCTTCTATGATATAGGAGTTTTACCAACGGCAGAACCATTTAATGTTCGTACAGCTCATGGAATGATTCTTGGAGATAATGGTGAAAAAATGTCTAAATCAAAAGGAAATGTAGTAAACCCTGATGATATAGTTAGAGATTTTGGATCAGATACTTTAAGAACATATATTATGTTCATTGGAGATTTTGAAAAATCTGTTGCATGGTCTGAGAATGGTGTAAGAGGGGCTAAGAGATTCTTAGAAAAAGTTTGGAAATTAAATGATATAGTTAATGATTCTGAAGAATATACTAAAGAATTTGAAAGCTTAATCCATAAAACTATAAAGAAAGTAACAGATGATTATGAAGCTATGAAATATAACACAGCAATAGCTGCTCTAATGGGTCTTATTAATGAAATTAATAAGGTTGGGAAAATGAGCAAAGCTGATTTAAGAGTTATATTAACATTACTTAACCCAGTTGCACCTCATATAACAGAAGAACTTTGGGAAATGCAAGGGTTTGAAGGTCAAGTAAGTAAAGCTTTATGGCCAAAATATGATGAAGCTAAAATGATAGATGACGTTATTGAAATACCTGTTCAAGTTAATGGTAAGGTTAGAGCTAAAATTGAGATGTCAAAAGATGCATCACAAGATGAAGTTCTAGCATCAGCTAGACAAGCTATTGAAGATAAATTAGAAGGTAAATCTATTGTTAAAGAAATATATGTACCAGGAAGAATTTTAAATATAGTTGTAAAATAATTAATAGGAAGAGAAAACTCTTCCTATTTTTGTTTACAAAGTTGATACAAGCTTGACTTTGTAATGATTACAATGTATATTTTAATGTAACGGAGGTGCTGAAATGAAAGGGATTAATATTTCTGAAATGCTAAAAGAAAATGATATTAAACCATCTTATCAAAGGCTAAAAATATATGAGTATTTAATAAACAATAGAACTCATCCAACAGTAGATGAAATCTATAAAGCATTAGTTGTAGAAATACCTACGCTTTCAAAGACTACAGTATATAATACTCTTAATCTATTTGTTGAAAAAAATATAGTCTTACTTATAACAATAGATGAGAATGAAACAAGATATGATGCGGATACAAGTGTTCATGGACATTTTAGATGTAGAAAGTGTAAAAAGATATATGATTTTGAGATAAGTGTGGAATGTATGGATTTAAAAGATTTTGAAGTATATACAAAAAATGTATATTTTGATGGTATATGCAATAAGTGTTTATAGGAGGAAGTATGAAAAAATATAAATGTAGAATGTGTGAATATATTTATGAAAATGAAGATATTCCTTTTGAAGATTTAGATGCTGAATATAGATGCCCTGTATGTGGTGCTGATAAATTAATGTTTGATTTATATAGCTTTGATTTAGTAATTGTAGGTGGAGGAATAGCTGGGGTTTCTGCTGCTATTAAAGCTAGAGAGCTTAATGAAAATGTTTCTATTAAACTTATATCAAATGAAAGTGCGATATACAATAGAATAAGGTTAATAGATCTTATTTCAGGAAGTGTTAGTATGAGTGAACTATTACTTTATAAAGCTGATTATTTAAAATCGCTTAATGTAGAGGTTATATATAATAAAGAAATCAAAAATTTTGATTTTGAAAACAAAATGGTAGATGATATTAAATATGATAAATTAATAATGGCAACAGGTGCTAAACCATTTGTCCCGGAATTAGATGTAGATAAAGACAAAATATTAACAGTTAGAACTATTAAAGATGTAATAGAATTAAATAAAGTTGTTAAGGATGACGCTAAAGTTTGCGTTGTAGGAGCTGGGGTATTAGGTATAGAAGTAGCAGCTGCAATGACTTATAAGGTTATGAGTGTAGACATTGTTGCAAATGGAGATAGAATAATACCAAGACAACTTAGTAAAAAAGGTAGCGATATTTTAATAAGACATCTTAAGAAGAAAAATGTAGAAGTTATATTTAATAGTGTTAATCTAAATGATTATGATTATGTTATAGTTTGTACGGGTGTAAGAACTGAGTCGGTTGACAAATTAGAATTTAATAGAGGAATCATAATAGATTCACAAATGAAAACTAATATTAAGGATGTTTATGCAGCTGGGGATTGTACAGAGTATGAAGGTAAAATGTATGGACTATGGTCAGTTGCTATGGAACAAGGTGAACTTGCAGCTGAGTCAGCTGTTTCAGAAGAACTTGAATATAATGGTAGCAAATTCCAAACTAAAATAAAAGTAGCAGGAATTGACATTTTCTCCGTAGGAGATTTTGACAGAGAAACAGGAGACATCGAAGAAGTGACTGAAAGTGATAAATATTATAAGATTGTTAAAGAAGAAGGTAAGATAATAGGTGCAGTAGTTGTATCGGATAACAATAAAGCTATGGATATACTTTCAGAATATAGAAGAGGGTGATTGAAATAGATATTTTAAATTATGGGGCGGCGCTAGTTGCAGGGATAGTTTCATTCTTTTCACCTTGCGTAATGCCAATACTTCCGGTATATCTATCATATATGATTGGCTTTAATATAGTTAGTGAAGTAGACAAGATTAAAGAAAACAAGACAAGATTATATATAAACGCTTTAGGATTTATTTTAGGGTTTACAAGTATATTTATGCTAATATTTGGATTTGGAGTAGGAAATATTCTTAAAAGAATTCCGTATTTTAATTATTCATCAGGAGCATTACTTATAATTATAGGATTATACTTGTTAGGAGTCTTAGGATTTAAAGATAAGCTAGTTGGAAAAAGTGTCAATATAAAAATTTTAAAACCTAATTTTGTATATTCAGTTTTGCTAGGAGTAACCGTAAGCATAGGATTTACACCGTGCGCTAGTCCTATATTAGGCGGAATATTAGTATTAACATCAAGTAGCACTAATAATATGTATGGTATATTCATGTTATTAGTTTATTCTATAGGTTTTATGATACCATTTATAATATCAGTAGTGTTTGTAGATAAGTTAATGGATATTATGAAAAAGACAAATAAATATCTTAAGTATACAGGTCCTATTATGGGAGTTATACTTATAATTTTAGGAATAATAGTTTTAAATGATAATTTGAAAATATTTATTATAGGAGGGTAATAATGTCTAAAAAATACGCAATTTATGGAATTATAGGTGTTTTGTTTTTAACTATTCTTTATGTTCTTGTACCTGAGAATAATGAAGAACATAAGGTTGTAACAAAAATAACTATAATAGAAAAGGAAGAAAGAGTAGCAGCTAAACCATTTGAGGTTTTAGATGTTAATGGAAATATAGTTAAGTTGAGTGATTATAAAGGAAAAAAAGTAATGGTTAACTTTTGGGCAACGTGGTGTCCACCATGTAATAAAGAGATGCCTTATTTATCTGAACTATCGCAGGATAAAGAGTTTGAGTATGAGATTCTTACTATAAATTTTATAGAAACAGAGCAAAAATCAAAAGAAGAAGTTGAAAATTATATTATTGAAAAAGGATATAAGTTTAAAATTACATTTGATGATGGAGCAAAAGGTAAGGTTGCAGATATATATAATATAAATAGTATACCAACAACACTATTCATAGATGAAGATGGATATATTATGGCAAGCCATATAGGAGCTTTAGAAAATATTGTATTTGAATAAGAAAAAGCAAGGCATTAAGCCTTGCTTATTTTTTTGAATCTAATATCTTGATCATAAACTTCTAGGATAGAGTAATTACCAATTATTCTTGATAAAGTTCTATCAGAGTAGTGATTTTTCAACTCACTAAGTGGTAAGTTAGTAGATATAACTGTATGTTTCTTATTTAACAACCTTGCATTAACACAATTGAATAATTCAGCTGTAGTTAAAGATGTTAAAAATTCTGATCCAAGATCATCTATTATTAGCAAATCTACTGATAAAATATGATTAAGCGGATCCTCAGGGAAATCATTGTCTCCCTTATTAAATCTATAGTCTTCAATCTTTTTAAATAGTTCAAAAGCAGTTAAGTATAATACTGTTTTTCCTTTATCTAATAATTCTTTTGCAATAGCATTGCATAAAAAAGTTTTTCCAACGCCAGTAGAACCAGTAAATAGCAAGTTATTAAACTTAAGATCAAAGTTGCTTGTGAAATCTAAAGCAGCATTATAAGCTAATTTAGCCATTTCCTTACCTGACATATTAAGGTTTGGATGAGCAGTATCTGTATAATATGAGAAATCAAAAGTATCAAAGTTTTCATTCTTAGTAACCATTGATAAATTTGCTTCTTTATAAGCATAATTTATTAATTTTTGCTTGTAGCATGAGCATCTATCTTTTCCTATAAATCCAGTATCATTACACTTTGAGCAATTATATTTAATTGTTAAAAAATCTTTAGGATAACCATTAGCATGAAGTATCTCAGCTTTTTTTATTTGTAAATCCATATTTTTTTCATTGATTTCAGTAATAAGAGCTTCAATATCTCCTGACTTTGATAAAGTAGCTTTAGCAAGCTCTATACCAATCTTTGAAATTTCGCTATCTAGCGTTTTTATTTCAGGAAACTGCGTATAAATTTGCTTAGTTAGCTCTTTTAATTTTATCTCTGCATTAGTTCTGCTACGCTCATATTCTTTTAATATAGCTTTTTGTATACTCATATATAAACCTACCTTTTAAGTTGTTCTCTTTTTATTTTAGATATTTCATCAAAGTTCCAATCCCTTTGTGGGAAATTTAGGAATTTGTTATTTTTTTGTTTTGTTTGGCCTGACGAAGAGGTTGCAAGAACCTTTGAGCTTTCATGTGCTTCATCAAGTTTTATTATATCGTCTATAGATACAACATTTTCTTTTTTCCATGCATTTAGAATGCTATCAATATATTTAAAGTTAGCTTTACCAGTTTGATCAACTGTTTTTTTACATGCTAGTAAAATAATTTCAAGATCAAACTTTAAATCATTTAACCACTTATTCATAAACTCTATTTGAGCATCAGAAGGGGTCATAGATGAAATTTTAAGTTCTTTAAATATCTTTCTATAAACATTATTATTTAAGTCGACATGAGATTTTGCCTTTTCTAAAGTATCGATACCTTTATTACTCCAGTCGATAGCAACTTTCTCAATATAACGTAAGTTTGTTTTATCATTTGCAGCGCAATATGAAAGTAGAAACTCAATTACATCAAATGGAAGCATTAGCCAATCGTGAAGTCCAAATAATATTTCAGAGTCAGCCTTTTTAAGGTAATGTCCAAGTATTTCTTGAGCATTCATAAATAATTCTCTGACTTCTGGGTTAGAACTTGTATATATAGCCATTTCTTCAGTGCTATAGTTTGGTCTTGCATCTAATACTAACTTACGCTTTTTGATAGTAGGTTTAGAAGTTTCAATATTAGATTCTTTAAATGAAATAGTATTATTATTTAAAGCAAGCATATTTTCTTCTTCCCAGTATTTTAAAGCAGTAATTACATCAGACTCTAAAAGGTTAAGTTCTTTAGCAATTTCTGAGCTAGTTTTGCAAACACCAAAATAGCTACATCTGTATACATAAATATAAACCTTTAGAAATGCTCCATTAGCTAAAGGTAAGTATTTGTCTATAAACGCATTAGATATAGGCGTTGTTTGATTTTTAATTTCTTCTATTTTCATAGTGTCCTCCATTAGATAAATTATAGCATATTAACTAATTTTTCACCAACTTTAAAAATATCTCCAGCACCCATAGTTATGATTAGAGTGTCTGTTAAATTTTCCTCAGTCAGATGTTCTATTATATCATCAAACTCAGGAATATACCTAACATTTCCGTTAAGTTTTTCAATTTCTTTTACTAAATCTTTTGATGATATGCCAAGAGTGTCTGTTTCTCTTGCTGCGTATATTTTTGGAATTATTACTTCATCACAGTGACACAATGATTTAGCAAAATCTTTCATAAAAGACTTTGTTCTAGAATATGTATGTGGCTGAAAAATACATATTACTTTTCTTTCAAATGCTTTATATGCATTTAAGCTGGTTCTTATTTCAGTAGGGTGATGAGCATAGTCATCATATATAATTGCATCTTTATAAGTTCCTTTATACTCAAGTCTTCTATTTGCGCATTTAAATGAGCTAAGACCTTCTTTTATAGTAGTTACCTCAATTCCTAGCTCTAAAGCTAGAGCTATAGAAGCTAAAGCATTAAGAACGTTGTGGTTACCAAATGTTTTAATTGATATATTAAATAGTTTTCTATTAGAACTTATAATATCAAAAGATGTATAACCATTTTTAAATTT
The DNA here is from genome assembly GCA_025210555.1 of Clostridia bacterium. Classification (GTDB taxonomy): domain Bacteria; phylum Bacillota; class Clostridia; order Lachnospirales; family JAOARL01; genus JAOARL01. The sequence continues at coordinate 29,681 of JAOARL010000006.1, read as the reverse complement.
TATATTTTCAGCTATATAATCAGCGTTATCAAATCCAAATGTTATTAAATTTTTATGATTAAATAGGTGCTTTATGTTTTCATTTACTATTAATATTTCACTTGTTTGAGTACTGAATTTTTTAAAAGAATCTTGAATATGACTTAAGTCTTTAAAATAATCTAAGTGGTCCTCTTCAATATTTAAAATTATAGAAGCATATGGATTTAGGTATAAAAAGTTATCCATATATTCACAAGCTTCTGTAACAAAATAATCTGATTTACCAACTCTTACATTTCCACCAATTGATTCTAGAATACCACCTATTGATATAGTAGGATCTAGCTCTTCCATTATATGACTTACAAATGAAGTAGTTGATGTTTTCCCATGAGTGCCAGAAATTGCAACAGAGTACTTATGGCCATTAGTTAAAAGGGCAATAAGTTCAATTCTCTTAAGAATTGTTATTCCAAGTTCACGAGCTCTTACTAGTTCGGGATTATCATCTTTAATAGCAGATGTGTAAACTATATAATCTATATCCTTGGTTATGTTTTCGGATTTTTGCCCATAGATTACATCTATATTATGATTAATAAGATCAATAGTATTATTGCTTTCTCTACTATCAGACCCTAAAATATTTATATTATAGCTTTTAAGTAACTTGGCAAGGCCACTCATACTTATACCACCGATACCAATGAAAAATATTTTATTTGCGTTCATTAAATTTTCAAATTTCATTTTATTCACCTCAAATATATTATACACCATTTGTTATGGAAAATAAGCATTTTATCTATTCGCAAAAATATAACAATTGCAAAAAGGGATATTATTTGAAATTTTTTGAAAAATGTATTGAATTATATAAATGGTTGTTTTATAATTTAAATACCAAAGGTTCTAAAAAAACGAGAGGAGTTACTAGATTATGCAAATTACAGACGTGAGAGTAAGAAAAATTACTAAAGAGGGTAAAATGAAGGCAGTAGTATCTGTAACGTTCGGAGATGAATTCGTAATTCATGATATTAAAGTTATTGATGGAGCTAAGGGATTATTTATTGCAATGCCAAGTAGAAAAACTGCAGATGGTGAATTCAGAGATATAGCTCATCCAATTAACACGGATACTAGAACTGAACTCCAAGATGCAATTTTAGAAAAATATGAAGAATCTTTAAACGAAGAAGAATAAAAATATAAAATAAAGCGCTACATAAGAGTGGCGTTTTATTTTTTTGTCTTTTTAATAAGGTATATAAATGATATAATATTCTTAGTGTAAAGGAGTGATTAAATTGGTTAAAGCGGAAGAATATAAGAAGTATCAAATGCTTAAAAAGGTAGTTTTAATAGCAGGTGTGGTAACGCTTCCTATAATAAGACTATATACAGAATATATAGCGCTTTGGTTAGGATTAGCAATTATAATAAACAATAGAATGCTTGGTAATGATTATAAAATTGATAACTATATAAAAATATCAGCGCTTAGCGAAAAAAAATTGCTTATATTAAATAATGAAGCTGATAAAAGAGCAAATAGAGCGAGTAAAATATCTAAAGTATTTCTAGCTTTAGCAATTTTAGCATTTATAATTATTAACAATGTTAGTTATTTTCAACCAGTTGTTAATCAAATAATAATATGTTTATTTACAGGTTTCTTTGCAGTATTTAAATATGATGAACATATGTATAGAGATTTTGATTCAAGAGTCACTCATGAAATTATAGCTAGAGAAGAAAGAAAAAATATAACAGAAAATGATAAGTATGAACTTGAAGATTTAATTAATATGGGAAATTAGGAGAAATATATGGGAGATATTAGATGGTCAGAAGATCAGCTTAAAGCTATAAATAAAGAGGGCGGAAATATATTAGTTTCAGCAGCAGCAGGTTCAGGTAAAACTGCTGTTTTAGTTGAGCGTATAATTAGGAAAATAAAAGAGATAGATGTAAGTGAGCTTTTAGTTGTCACTTATACAAATGCAGCAGCTGCTGAGATGAAAGAAAGATTAATTAAAGCTATATCTTTAGAACTTGAACTTAATCCAGAAAATGAGCATTTACAAAGACAAATGATTTTAATAAACAGTGCAAGTATAATGACTATGCACTCATTTTGCTTGGAAGTAATTAGAAATAATTTTGAAAAACTTGGATTAGATCCTAATTTCAAAATAGGTGATAATCTTGAAATAAAAATGCTTAAAAAGGCAGCTTTAGATGAAGTTTTAGAAGCGTGTTTTAGTGAAGAAAATAAACATATGATAGATTTTTTTGATGCTTACTATAACATAAAGGACGGAACAAGATTTGAAGGTTTAATATTTAAGTTCTATGACTTTGTTAGAAGTAATCCAAAACCTTGGGAGTGGCTTAAAGAATCTCAAGAAGAAGTTAGAGCTTTTAATCCAATAGCTTCGTTAAATCATGCAAAAGACGATATAAGTTGGTTTGATTATGATGAGATAAATGGAAAGGTATTTGAAGAAAAATATATTAAATTATTAGATGAATGTAATATGTTTATAAAAGAATTAAAGCTTATAAATACATATGAAGAAATGTATGATTTTTTAAAAACAGTTAAATTTTCAAGAATGGCAACAGTCAAAGATGCTGATGAAGAAGAAACATTATATTTTAAACTTATTAGAGAAAAGGTTAAAAATAATTTTTCTAAAATAACAAAAAAATATTTTAACATAGCGCCTAAATATATAGATGAAATAAACTCAAAAACACTGGAGTATATAAATGTTTTGAGTCAAATAACAAAGATGTACGATGAAGTATATTCAAGACTTAAAGATGAAAAAGGAATACTAGATTTCTCAGACATAGAACATAAGACATTGGAAGTATTAGAAAATAAAGAGATAAGTAATAGATACAAAGAAAAATTTAGAGAGATTCTTGTTGATGAGTACCAAGATAGTAGTATGATACAAGAAACAATGATAAATAAAATATCAAAAGATAATATTTTTATGGTAGGAGATATAAAACAAAGTATATATAGATTTAGATTAGCGAGTCCAGAAATATTTATAGGTAAATATGAAGGATATAATGAAGATGAAGAAAAAGGAACGCTTATTAATCTATCAAAAAACTTTAGATGTAATAAAGGGATAATAGATGCAACTAATATTATTTTTGAAAGTTTACTTAACAAAGAAATTGGAGAAATCGATTATGATGATAGAGCTAAGTTATATAAAGGGGTAGATAACGATAAATTTGAAAAAGTAAATGTTAATATTATAGAAACAGAAAAAAAAGGAACGGATGCTGTAATCTTAGAAGCTACAGATATAGCAAATAGAATAAAGAAGTTAGTAAAAGAAGAAGAATATAATTATAAAGATATAGTTATATTATTTAGATCATTAACTAATGTTGAAGTGTTTGAGGAAACATTAACATCTAAAGGAATACCTGTTTATAGTGATAAGGACAAAGGATATTTTGATACAGTAGAAGTAAAGACTATAATTAGTTTTTTAGAGGTTATAGATAATCCAAGACAAGATATACCACTTGTAGCTATAATGAAGTCACCAATGTTTAATTTTACATCTAATGAGCTCTATAAAATTAGGAATGAATTTAAATATGGTAACTTTTATGATGCACTACAGTTTTATGGAGATAGTGTTTTTGATGATGAATTAGTAAGCAAAACTAAAAAGTTTTTATCTGACATAAAAAGATATAGAGAATTATCTGGAAGATTAAGTTTATATGAATTTATAGAACATATATATGACGATACTAATTACTATAATTATATAGTAGCTATGCCTTTTGGACAAAAGAGAGAATCAAACTTAAGGTTATTAGTTAGAAAAGCTATTGACTTTGAGAAAACTAATTTAAAAGGATTATTTAACTTTGTTAACTATATAAATGAATTAGGTGCATATACGAAAGAAGAAAATCAGGCAAAGGTTATATCAGAAAATGAAGATGTAGTAAGAATGATGAGTATTCATAAATCTAAAGGATTAGAGTTTAAAGTTGTCTTTGTTGCAAACTTAAATAAAAATATGAATGAGCAAGATTTAAAAGCAGATATAGTATATAACAAGGACATGGGAATTGGTATAAAATATGTAGATACTAAAAACAAATATACAATAGACACTATTGGAAAAAATTTAATTAATAAGAAAGCTAAGAAAGAAATGCTTTCAGAAGAACTTAGGGTTATGTATGTTGCGCTTACTAGAGCTAAAGAAAAAATATATTTGAGTTCTATAATAAGCGATGTTGAAAAAAATATGGAAAGTTGGGAAAATGTAGCTTTTGATGGCAACTTAGTATCAAGAGATTATCTCATAAAAGCTAAAAGCTTTATAGACATATTAATGCCGGTATTTATAAAATATAATGAGCTATTTGAAATTAACTATTTGAATGATGAAGAAATAGACTCAAAGAGAGTTATGCATTTAAATAAGTACGAAGATATAGAGTATGAAACTGTAGATAAAGAAGAGTATGTCTTTGATTATAAAGCTTCAGAATTGCCAATTAAGATGAGCGTAACTGAGATTAAAAGGCTAGCTGATATGGATCAAGATGAAGGTGACTTAATTGAACTTAAAAAGCCAAACTTTACAGATGAAGGAAAGACAGATAGCTTAAATAAGGGTATTGTAATACATAAAGTTTTCCAAAATTTAGATTTTGAAAATGTGGAGGATAGTTTAGGTGACCTATTAAGAAAGAAGATGATAAGTCAAGAAGATCTTAAAATTATCGATGTAAATAAGCTTAAAAAGTTTACAAGGTCAGATATATACTTAAGAATGAAAAATAGTGCTAAAGTATATAAAGAACAAGCTTTTGTCTTAAATATTGATGGAGATATTATAAGTGAAGAGTATACTAAAGAAGATAAAATACTTGTTCAAGGGGTAATTGATATGTTCTTTGAAGAAGATGGAAAGCTTGTTGTAGTTGACTACAAGACTGATAATATGGAAAATAAAACAGAAGAAGATCTATATAGGGTATATAAAAAGCAGTTAGAATTATATAAATATGCATTAGAAAAATTAACGGGAAGAGAAGTTAAGGAATGTCTTATATATTTCTACAATTCATAGTTTGAAAATAAGTAAGGTATGTAATATAATTGTTTAGTTAGGAAAATTTAGAAAAAGAGGTGCAAAATGGAAAAACGTAAGCAGATGTTAGAGAATGAAAAGATACAAGTACTTTTATATAGTTTATCTATGCCAGCGATAATCGGAATGTTAGTTAGAGCTATGCATAATGTAATAGATACAATATTTATAGGGCAAGGTATAGGTAAAATAGCTGTAGCTAGTATGGCTATAATACTTATGATACAGATGCTTGGAATGGCAGTAGCTCAAACTATTAGTATTGGGGGAGGATCTTTAGTATCTAGGTGCTTTGGTGCATGCAAGATAGAAGATCTAAATGATACTGTTGGAAATATGTTTTTTCTAACACTTATAGCAACGATAATAATAAGCACACTTGGGTACATATATATTGACCCTATATTAAGGTTTTTTGGAGCTTCTGATGCAATGATGCCATATGCAAGAGAATATATGGTAGTGCTTACTCTGGGATTAGGGTGTTTCTTTTTCGAGATAGTCGGAACTGAGATTATTAGAGCAGAAGGTCATGCAAATATGGTAATGAGACTTATGCTATTAGCATCAGTAACAAATTTAGTATTAGATCCATTTTTCATATTTGATAAGTTAAATATATTAGGATTAGAGATAAATGGATTAGGAATGGGAATGACAGGAGCAGCACTTGCTACAATTTTAGCTGAAGGTGTTACTTGCTTATATATTTTATACTACTTTTATCATAACAAAGGTGTTGCAAGAATAAATCTTACTCATATTAAACTTAAGTTTGAAAAAATGAAAGAGATATTTGCAATAGGGATTTCACATTTTTTAATGCAGGCAGCTATGATAACAGTTATATTTGCAATTAACTGGGCAGTAAAACATAATAGTGGAGCATATGAAGATGATATGTTAGCTATATTTAGTGTAATAGTTAGAGTGTATATGCTAATACTTATGCCACTATATGGTGTATTACAAGGTTTTGCACCAATAGCTGGATTTAATTACGGAGCAAATAATATAAAAAGAGTGTTAAAAGCAACTCATGAAGCAATTAAAGCTAATACATATATATGTATCGCTGGATTTATTCTTGTAATGGGATTTGCAGAGCCTATAACAGCATTATTTATAAAAGATGATTTAGAACTTGTTAAAACGGGAGCTCTAGCTATGAGAGTCGTTATAATTATGACACCAATAGTTGGATTCCAAATGGTTGTATCAAGTCTATATCAAGCAATAGGAAAAGCAAGGGCAGCTATGGTTTTAGCAGCTCTAAGACAGATGATATTATTGCTTCCACTAGTACTAATATTATCAAAGTTTTATGGTATAACAGGACTTGCAGCAGCATTTCCAATATCAGATTTTATAGCAGCAATAATAACTGCTATAATGCTTTATTATGAAGTAAGACTTTTAAGAAAGGAGATGGCTGCGCAGTGAAAGAGATATATTTAGATAATGCATCAACTACTAGAGTATCTAGTTCAGTTATAGAGTTAATCTCTAAAGTATTAGGAGAAGATTATGGTAATCCATCATCACTTCATAGAAAAGGTATGGATGCTGAGAAATACATAAAAGAAGCAAAAGAGATAATAAGTAATAAACTTAATGTAAATGAAGGAGAAGTATATTTTACTTCTTGTGGTACAGAATCAAATAATACTGCTATTTTAGGAACATATAAAGGATATAAAAGAGAAGGCAATCATTATATAACTACTAGAATAGAGCACCCATCAGTTCTTGAGTCATTTAGATTTTTAGAGGATGAAGGGGCAAAAGTAGATTATTTGAATGTAGATAGTAAAGGATATGTAGATTTGGATGAGTTAGAAAATTTAATTACTGAAGATACAGTATTAGTTAGTATAATGCATATAAATAACGAAATAGGAACAATTCAAGATTTAGAAAAAATAGGTAATATAATAAAAAATAAAAATAAAGATACACTTTTCCATGTTGATGGGGTACAGTCATATGGAAAGTATGATATAGATGCTAGAAAGTCTAAAATAGATATGTTATCTATATCAGGACATAAAATACACGCACCAAAAGGTATTGGTGCTTTATATGTTAAAAAAGGACTAAAAGTAAGACCACTTTTAATAGGTGGACATCAGCAAAATGATTTTAGATCTGGAACTGAGAATGTTCCTTATATTGCTGCTTTAGGACTTGCTACAAAAGAAATGGAAATCGGTAGAGAAGATATAAAAAAAGTGAAAGAGTATTTTGTAAGTAAGGTAGAAGCAGAAATAAAGGATTCATATTTAATAGGAGAAGATGTAGAAAAGAGTGCATACCATGTAGCTGATATGGTATTTAAAGGAGTAAGATCAGAAGTTCTTCTTCATGCGCTTGAGAGTGATGGTATATACGTATCATCAGGATCTGCATGTTCATCAAACAAACCATCAATGAGTGGGGTATTAAAGGCCATAGGAATAGATGCTAAAGATATTGATTCATCTTTAAGATTTAGTTTTTCTAAATATAATAGCACTGAAGATATGGACTACGTAGTAGAAAAATTAAAGAAACATATAGATATGTTTAGAAAGATAATGAGGTAAATAGATGAAAAAAATATATTTAATTAAATATGGAGAGCTTGCTATAAAAGGTAAGAACAGATACATATTTGAAAACAGACTAGTTAAAACAATTAGAGGTGCTTTAAAGAAGCATGGAGATTTTACAGTAGAGAAAATTCAAGGAAGACTTACAGTCATTCCTAACGATGATAACTTTAGTGATGAAAAAATTGTAGATATACTTACAAGTATATTTGGAATTATATATGTAGCGCCAGTTATTATGATAGAAGATAAGAGCTTTGATAATGTAAAAGAAGTAGCGCTCAATCACGTTAAGGAATTATATAGTGATAAAGCTTATACTTTTAAAGTTGAGGCAAAGAGATCAGATAAGAAGTATCATTTAGATTCTATGCAGATTGCCGTTGAGGCAGGTGCTCATATATTAGAAGGAATGGATAACTTAACAGTAGATGTTAAAAAGCCAGAAGTAAGAGTAAGAATAGAAATAAGAGAAAATGCATATATTTATTCAAAAGAATATGTTGGACCAGGTGGAATGCCAATGGGAACTAACGGTAAAGCATTATCACTTTTATCAGGAGGGATTGATTCTCCAGTAGCATCTTGGATGGTTGCTAAAAGAGGGGTAGAAGTTGAAGGAATATATTTCCATAGCTACCCATATACAAGTGATAGAGCAAAAGAAAAAGTTGTAGAACTTGGAAGAAAAGTTGCTAAATACACGGGACATTTTAAACTTCATGTTGTTCCATTTACTGAAATACAACAAGAAATGGTTGGAAAGTGTAAAGATAGATATTATACACTTATAATGAGAAGAATAATGTACAAAATAGCTGAAAAAGTAGCTATAAATAATAAAGCTCAAGCACTTGTAACAGGAGAAAGTATAGGGCAAGTTGCTAGTCAAACTATGGATAACTTAGTTGTAACTAACTCAGCAACAACATTACCAATCTTTAGACCGCTTATTGGTATGGATAAAACAGAGATAATTGATATAGCTAATAAGATTGATACTTTTGAAACATCAATACTTCCATATGAAGATTGCTGTACAGTGTTTTTAGCTAAACATCCTGAAATAAAAGGTAATGCAGAAAAAGTAATTGAAGATGAAGCAAACATTGAAAATCTAGATGATCTTATTGAAAAGGCTATAGAAGGAATTGAAGTGTTTAAAGTATAGAGATGGTAATTACCATCTCTATTTGTTTGAAAAGTTTGACAATTCCACGAAAATAGAATATATTCAAATATAGAGGTGGAGTATGAATAGAGATGTCAGATTTGGAATTACTACAATTAAAAAAATTTTAAAAATTGAATATGGAGACAAAATAATAACTAGAATGCACAAAGAAAAGGTATACGAAATGTTTGATAAGTTCTTAAGAGATAAAGGTTTTTACATTAGTGAAAATGTTACAGACTTAAGCAGCCTTATTGAATTTGTTAGTAGCGCTAACCCTAGTGCTATAAATGAGATAGCTGGCCATAAGAATATATCAAGAATGATATCAGTATATACATCATTTCAAAATAATACTGGTGGATTTTTGCCAGAAGAAGCAGAAGTAGTAAGAAAAAACATAGGACTAAATGATAAGATAGAAGGAACATTCGTAGTAAAAGAACTAGATTTGGAAACGATTGTAAAAAGAGCAACTAAGCAAGGTTGTATGACTATTGTAAGAAATTACGGAGATAGTATTGAAAATGATATAGTAGTTAAGAGGATGTTGCTAAAAAAATTGGTAAGATACAATTCAGATATAGAATATGATGATGCATCAGGTAAATATTTATACATCGATGATAAGAGACTTAGATCTAGATATTCGCAAATAAGTTTTGGTAAAAACTTTTATAAAGTGCTGGAAGATGCAAGAGTTGATAAATTTAATGAGACAGTTGATAGCCATGTTGATGAATATAATGGTACTTATGAAATGTTTGGATTAGACAAAACCAAAATAAAAGATATTATTCATAATTTTGATAGGAATAAAAATACTAATGAAATAAATGCACTAAAACATGTTGTTGATGATGAAGAGAAGTTTGAAATGCCATATATTATGAAAGAAAAGTTAGAAGAGTTATATGGACAAAAAATTAAAGATAAATTTAATAAAGACAAAGCTGTAGATATGTTTAAAGAGATAGAAGAAGAGGGCGAATTAGAATGATAAGATTTAATGAATTAGAAAGTGATATGGGTGCTTTAAGTTCAATGGAAAAAGATACACATATATTTTATAAATATAAGTTATTGAAACTACTCAAAGGGTTTGATGTAGAGCTTAAGTTCTTAGATGGTATTAATGTAGATAGAGATATAGATATTTATATAAGACAGATTGAAGAAATAAGAATAGAATATGCTAAACATCAATATAAAGAAGAAAAAATTAATAAAAAGGTATGTAATCAAATGAATGAGGTTGCTCAAATTGGGCTAGATTATATAGATGATATTACTACACATAGAGTTAGGAAAATAAGGGATGAAATAGGTGAAGTTTTTGATGAAGTTGAGTTTAAGAGACTTGATTATAGTGAATATGCCGATAGATTTCCATATATGTTAGAGAGTTCAAGAAAGTTAGGGTTTTTAGGTAAGAATTATTTTTATTCAAATCAATCACCAGGCGTTAAAGATATAGTATCATTTAAAGAAGAAAAACTGGCTATAATTACAGAACTTGAAAAAGTTGGAAAACTATCAGAGACTTTTGAATTTGGTGAAGGAAGGCTTGAAATAGTAAAATCATTTAAAGAGATTTTAGAAATAGAAGAAAATGCTGTAACACTTAGAGAGATGAATGCTTAAAAAGCATTCTTTTTTTGTCGAAATATATTGACAATATTAAAAATCGTAGTATAATAACTCCTAATATTATAAAAAAAGGAGGACGATTATGGATCAGAATAAAAACAATGTAAGACAAATGGGAAAATTTAATGAAAATTTGTCTATACAGATTGCGAAAGGAATATTTGGACTTGAGTTTTCAAAGAAAACAATGAGAAAAGATAAAAAAAGAGTTATACAGACGGTAAGTGGATTTATTAAACAAAGGTATTGTAAGGAAGGAAAATTCGATATAGGACATTTTGTTAATGATGTTGAAGAGAATTGTCCTCAAAATGTAACAAAAAAAGTTATAAAATCTATGGTTTCAAGTATGGAACATGAATTGAAAAAAGGAAGAAAGCTAGATGAGATGATTGAATCAGTAGATAAAATTACTAGTGATGAGACAAGAGATATAATAAGAGGGAAAGTAGCAGCTAAATATGTGCGAATGAGGGTAGTAAGTAATTTTAGTGTAGATGATTTAAATGAAAGAGCTTTGGAAGAATATTATAGAGAGTACTGTACTCTAAATATTAAAAGTTTTTTTAATGATGAATCAATAGATAAAGAAGTTAAGTTAAGAATTCTTAAATATTATAATGGCGAATTAAAAGGTGAAAAAATATATAATTCATTAGTTCAAGCTAATGAACATAGGATAAAATCAATAGAAGGAGCAAAGGAACAGAGAGAAAGAAGAAACACAAAATTAAGAGAGAGAGATTTAGAAGTTAAAAGAGCGCTTAAATTTGATGGAAAAGGAATAGATGAGCAAATTCTTTTTAAAGATATAAGAGAATCATTTAAAAATAATAAAATGTACTTAAGTGGAATAAATAATTTAAAAGAATATATAGAGCTTATTCAAAATTCAGAAGCAATGGAGATGTTAGATGATAACATTAAGATATTTTTAGATTCTAGTTTTAGAAATATTAATCAAAAATTTATAGCAATACCGGAACTTTCTAATAACTTAAATTTGATAGTTAATGATAATATACTTGAGGTTATAGAAGTTGAAGATTCATTGTTTAATGTTTATTCCGAAAATATAGCTTTATTTAAAAATGTTTGGTCGGATGAAGTAACACCTAATGAATTATTAAGTTTTGTGCATAGCTTGCCAGAAGAAGGTCAAGTAGACAATGCTAAGCAAAGTGGTTTGATTATAAAAGTTGCAAAAAGTGATGAAGAATATCAAGACTATTTAAATTTTGTAGATAAAGCTAGAGAACTTTCAATAGAAGGTTTTGAATTTTTATCAAAAAGAGTTGAAGATAGATTTGAAAGCGAAGGAATATATGATGATAATTTGGGTTGCCAGAAAGTACAAATAAGTGGTAAACAAATGGCATTTTAAAAAGGACGATTCAATATTGAATCGTCCTTTTTTTATTACTTATATATTATGAACTAAAGTGGAATAGGATAACATCTCCATCTTTAACAACGTAGTCTTTTCCTTCCATTCTTACAAGTCCACTTTCTTTAGCCTTAGCCATAGATCCTGAGTTCATTAAATCAGCATATGACACAACCTCAGCTCTAATGAAACCTTTTTCAAAGTCCGTATGAATTCTACCAGCAGCACCAGGCCCTTTTGTACCATCTTTAATAGTCCAGCTATGAATTTCTTTTGGACCAGCTGTAAAGTAGCTTATAAGTCCTAATAATCTGTAACTAGCAGCTATTATTAAATCAAGACCAGTGTATTTAATTCCTAAATCTTCAAGGAACATAGTCTTCTCATCACCATCAAGATCTGCTAACTCTTCTTCAAGTTTAGCTGAAACTTTGAATACTTCATTGTTTTCTTCAGTTGCATATCCTCTAACTTTCTTAACAAATTCATTGTCTTCTTCAGAAACTTCATCTTCAGCAACGTTTGCTGCATAAAGAATAGGTTTAGAAGTAAGAAGATTAAAGTCAGTTAATAAATCAGCAGCTTGCTCAGGCATTTCATATCCTCTAGCAGCTTTATTAGATTCTAAGTGAGCTTTAAGTCCTGTAAGAGCATCTACAACTACATTCATTTTCTTATCTCCACGAGCTTCTTTAACTGCTTTTTGAAGTCTCTTATCAGTTGTTTCAAGATCTGCAAAAATAAGTTCTAAGTTAATTGTTTCTATATCTCTAATAGGGTCAATAGAACCATCAACATGAACTACGTTAGGATCTTCAAAACATCTAACAACGTGAACAATAGCATCTACTTCTCTAATGTGTGATAAGAACTTGTTTCCAAGACCTTCACCTTTACTAGCACCTTTAACTAATCCTGCAATATCAACAAACTCAATTACAGCAGGTACTATTTTCTGAGAATCATACATATCTCTTAATTTTTCTTCTCTTTCATCTGGTACAGTAACTATACCAACGTTAGGTTCAATCGTACAGAAAGGGTAGTTAGCAGCTTCTGCTCCCTTAGCATTAGTTAAACAATTGAATAACGTACTTTTACCAACATTTGGCAAACCAACAATTCCTAATTTCATTTTGTACTCCTTTATTTTTTAGTTATTCTTCCTATTATAAATCCTTTAACAAAAGATATTATTACAGCAAATACACTAAGACCTATAAAAAGATTTTTCTTTTTTTCAGTCATTTTCACTGTATTTTCTTTTTGGGCATTTCTACGAACAAATTTTTTGTTTTTCATATAAATCTCCTCCAATTCAACTAAGATATTTTACCATAGAATAAGGAAATAGGCAAAGAAACACAAAAAAATCTGAAAATTCAAATATTTAATTGTAAAATAATGATTAGTTTGTTAAAATATAGATAGTGTACATAAAATGATAGGAGGTATAAGATGAGATTAAAAGATATAAGATTAGGCAAAATTGATATTACAAAAAGCGTAAGAAACTTATCTGAACTTGAATGCTCCGCAGAAGATTATCAATATAAAGATGGATGCGATGAAAATGGAGTGGTTGATGATTTAACAGATGCTAAATTTAATTCTTTGTATTTGGGATCTTTTATGGCACATAGAAAAAAAGATAAACTTTATATAATTAATGGACATCATAGATATGCAAAAGCTCTAGCATGTGAGGAATTAGACACAGAGGTTTTTGTTGATGAAGTAAGTATTGATATAGAAAAAGTTTTACCAAATAAATATTCGGATTTAGATGAATCTGAAAAAGAAGAAGCAGAGATAAAAATCGCTAAGGTTTTAGGAGCATGTGTTAATATAGCTGATGGTAATGGTAGAGTAGTAGACGCTGCTATGATTTTTAGAACGGTTGAAGCGACAAAAGAAGATTTAAAAGATAAAGGAATATCACTAAACAAATCAATAGCTGATGCGGGTATGGCTGTGGCTAATCTGCATAAAGACGTATTTGAGTCATATTTAAATGGAAACTTAAGTTTAGCTAAGGCTATAATAATAGGTAAAAATATAGATGATAGAGATAAACAAGTAATAGTTCATAATATGCTTAATAAAAAGAAAAATCTTAATAATGATGCAGTAAAAGGTCTTTGTAAAATGTTAACTAATAATGATCTCAAAGTGGAAATTCAGCAAGAACAAGATATGAGCTTTTTTGCAATGTTAGGTGAAGAAAAAATGGAATCTGAAGAAGCAGTTATGTATGTTGAGACAGTTGCTAAAATAAAGAATCACTTTAAAAAAGGAAAAAATGTTGCAAAGTATAATAAAAATGCAGAAGAATATTTTAATGATATGAATATGACAAAAGATAAGCTTGGAAGGTTAGCAGAGGATTATGCAAAAGCAGAAACTATTGTAAATGATTTTGCATATTATGATACACCACTTAGAGATGATATATTAAAGATAATATCAGGGGAATCAGAAACAGTAGATGTAATAGGTATAATTAAAGATAGAATATCTGAAGGTAATATTGAGAGTATGATAAAAAGAGAAGCTCAAGATGAAGAAATTGAAGCGAGTGTTAAAGTCTTCGGTGTAGAAGATACAGCTAGTTAATAAAAAGGAAGTGGAAATATGGATATATTAGAAAAAGTAATTAATTATAAACCGTTTGATGATGATGAAAGATCTGACAAAGAAAAATTTATAGAGTTATATAATAAGTATAATGGTGATGTATGGACTAGAGATAATGAAGAAGCTCATATGACAGTTTCATCATGGGTAATCAATAAAGAAAGAAAAGAAAATGGACTTAAAGTTCTTATGTGCTATCACAATATTTATGATTCATGGTGTTGGCTTGGAGGCCATGCAGATGGTGATAAGGACTTACTTCATGTTGCTATGAAAGAAGTTTATGAAGAAACATCAATAAGTAAAATCACACCAGTTTTAGATGATATGATTTCAATTGAAATTGGATTACCTGTAAAAGAACATATGAAAAGAGGAAAGCTTGTAAAGGAGCATTATCATCTAAATTTCACTTATCTTTTAGAAGGTAGTGAAAATGACATGATACAAATGAAAGAGGATGAAAATTCGGGTGTTAAATGGTTACCAGTAGAAGAATTAATGTCTATGGTAAAAGAAGAACATATGAAGCCAGTTTATCAAAAACTAATAGATAAAGTAAGATTATTAGGCTTGGATAAATAATGAATAAAAAACGTCAATAAATCTTGTAGCACTACCCAAAATATGCTAAGATATTTGTAAGCATATATGAAAGGTGGAAATGACTCGTGGATAATAGCGAATTAAGAAGAAGTGACAGGATACCTTATGGATCAATGGCAGAAATAGCTAAAGATGGATTAGTTAGAGTATGTAAACTTAAGGATATTTCTGAAACAGGATTTAGAATAGATTATGTAGAAGATTTTGTTATTGGGGACAAAATAGAAACGACTCTTTTCTACGGTGATGATAAACTACATGTAGAGGCAGAAGTTATGTGGGAAGATGTTCATGCAGGAATCGGATTTAAAATAGTAAATGTAATCGGTGGAATAGAACATAGTGGAATATAAAAGTTATAGCCTTGCTTGTTAGCAAGGTTATTTTTTGTTATTAAGGAGGATTAATGAAAAAGTTGCCAGAGAGCTTTGAAATAAAAGCTAAAGAACTATTTGGAGAAGAATATGATTTATATCTTAAATCACTAGAAGAAGAAAGAGTATACGGATTTAGAAGTAATACTCTAAAAATAGAACCTGAAAAGTTAATAGAATTAATGGAAAATGAATATGATGAAGTAAAATGGTGTAGTAATGGATACTATTATGATGGGAAAGAGAACATAACTAAAAGTCCATTATACTATGCAGGGCTTTATTATGTTCAAGAACCTAGTGCTATGTCATCAGCATCTATTATCCCTATTAATGAAGGCGATAGAGTTTTAGATGTATGTGCAGCGCCGGGTGGTAAAACAACACAACTAGCGGCTAAACTTAGAGGAACAGGAATCATTATAAGTAATGATATTAGTTTTTCAAGAACATTACCACTAGTAAAAAATGTTGAAAAGTACGGAATTGCTAATAGTATAGTAATGTCTGAAGATCCTGAAAATATGAAGGATGTATTAAAAGGATATTTTGATAAGATTATAATAGATGCACCATGTTCAGGTGAAGGGATGTTTAGAAAAGATAAAAATGCTATACCTGCTTATGAAGATAGAGGAAGTGAATATTGTATTCCACTTCAAAGAAGCATATTAAGAAGCTGTGCAGAGATGCTTAAACCAGGAGGATTAATATTATATTCTACATGTACTTTCTCAAAGGAAGAAAATGAAGATATAATACTAGAGTTTCTGAATGAAAACAAAGAATTTAAAGCTTTAGAAATACCTAAAGAAAAGGGATATAGTGAAGGCTATGAACTAAAGGAAGCTGCAAGACTTCTTCCACACAAAGTAAAAGGAGAAGGTCACTTTGTTGCTTTAATACAGAAAGATATAACTAAAGATGTAGATGAGGTAAAATCTTTAGAAATAAAAGAAGATAGAAATGCTATAGATGTATATAGAAAATTTGAAAAAGAAAACTTAAAGATAAAGCTTGAAGGAAGTTTTGAATATAGGAAGGATAATCTTTTTTATATACCATTTGAAACTCCTGATACTAAAAAACTTAGAGTTGTTAGAAAAGGATTAAAATTAGGTGAAATAAAAAAAGATAGATTTAAACCTTCTCAAGCACTAGCTATGTATTTAAAAATGGAAGATTTTAAAAATGTAATTAATTATGGAAAAGATGATATAAATGTTATAAAATATTTAAAAGGTGAAACTTTACAAATTGGAAATGATATTGAGGGGTTAGTACTTATATGTGCAGAAGGATATCCTTTAGGTTTTGGAAAAGCTAGTAGAGGGAAACTAAAAAATAACTATGATAAAGGATGGAGATTAATGTGAGTGGAAAAGCTTTAATGACAATAACGTGTTTTATATGGGCACTTAATACAACATTAACAAAGATAGGACTAGAAGGGTTTTCAAGTTATAATTTTTTGTTCTATAGATTTTTATTAGGAGCAGTACTTTTAACAATAATATTTAAAGGAAGACTTAAAAATATAAAAAAGAGTACGTTTATAAGTGGAGTATTACTTAGTATGGCATTATTTGTAGGTAATGCAGCGCTTACAGTTTCGCTTGATTATTTAAGCGCAGCAGAAGTTAATACATATACAGCACTACAAATACCAATGATACCGATCTTAGCATTTTTGTTTATAAGAGAAAAGTTAACAACTAAAAGTGTTTTATGTGCTATATTAGCAGCACTTGGTACGGCAGTATTTAATTATACTGGAAGTGAAATGAATATGAATATAGGAGTTTATATAGCAATTCTTGCAGCTGCTGGATATGCTATGCATATAGTATTTACAGAAAAATTTGTTCAAGATCAAGATGGAGTACTTCTTATAATAATTCAATCATATTTTATTGCTTTATATTCTGGAGTATTAAGTTTTTATTCAGAAGGTGGATTAAACTTTACAGCAGATACAAAAAGTATTGTTGCATTAATAGTAACTGGTATACTTGCTAATGCAATTTCATATGTGCTTCAAACTTTAGCACAAAAGAAGATAACTGCTTCAGAAACAGGAATAATAATAGCTTTAATGCCAGTTTTTGGTCTTATAATAGCTATGGTGCTTCTTGGAGATAGATTAACATATTTTGGTGGAATAGGAACGGGTATGATTCTTTTATCAGTATTTATATCAAATATTGATTTTAAATTTAAGAAAAATAAAGTGAGTGAAGTTAATCAGTAATAGTAGTGGTAAATTAAATAATTATGATAAATAGACAAGATAGGTCAACTATCTTGTTTTTTAATAGTTCTAAATATAAACTAAGAATGAAATTGACAAACCATATATAATAGGGTAAAGTTAGGAGTAGTTATGACAAGAGAGTTTATTAGAACTAATGAATTTGATAAGCGTTGCAGAGAATTAAGTATAAACGAGTTTGAAATAAGAGATGTTGAAAGTTTTTTGTGTCTATACCCTTGTAACGGCAACATAATAAAAGATTCTGGTGGGTTAAGAAAGCTAAGATGGAAATTAGAAGGTAGAAGTAAGGCAAAAAGTATACGCATTATATATATTGATTTTAAGATACAGAGGAAATTATATTTAATATTTGTGTACAGCAAAAAGGACAAAGTTAATATAAGTTCCAAAGAACGCAAAGAAATGAAGTGTTTAGTAAAAATGTTGAGAAAGGAGTAGTTTTATGAATGTAGCTGATGGCATAATAAGAGGTCTTAAGGATGCAATTGAATATGAAAAAGGTAATAAGACTAGAGCAAAGAAAAGAGTTGTATATATTGCAAATTTGCCTAAATATAAAGGGAAAGAAATAAGAAAAATAAGGATGGACAAAGGACTAAGTCAATTAACTTTTGCAAAAGCTATGGGAGTATCAGTAAAAGCAGTAGAAGCATGGGAGGCAGGAACAAATACTCCATCAGGAGTTGCCCAAAGAATATTAGGTATAATTGATAATAATGAAAATTTTTTTGAAGAGTATGGAATAATTACTTTTAAAGAAAATTAAATTTTTTTATTACAAAGGCTGAGATTTTTGTTATTAACTGTAATTTTCAAATAGATTTTTATGATTAAAATACAATATATATAAATTATATTGTATTTTTTGCTGTATATAATAAGATGTTACTATATTGGAGATATGGAGAGCTTAGTTGAAGAGTATATTAGAAGAGTTTCATAGTGGTAAAAAAAGAGTTAACATAGGAGCTATAAGTATAAAAACAGCTAAAATGTTAAATATGGATATAGAGTATAAAAATATTATAATGTGGAAAGATAGATTAAGTCATATAGAGAAGCATAAGTTAGAATATATATCAGTTAATCAGTATGAATTACATATAAATATGATACCAGATATAATTTCAGAACCTGATTATATAGGAAAAAGTAAAAACGGAAATGGGATAGAGTTT
Organism: Clostridia bacterium; assembly: GCA_025210555.1. Lineage (GTDB taxonomy): Bacteria > Bacillota > Clostridia > Lachnospirales > JAOARL01 > JAOARL01. The sequence continues at coordinate 10,668 of JAOARL010000006.1, read as the reverse complement.
ATTAAAAAAATAGATGAAATATCAATGGTTGCGGTAAGAGTTAATAATAAAAATGAATTGTTTTTTAGAAGTTTATATCCAATATCAAAAAGTAAATTAGCTAACAGGATTAAATCGGGAAGGTGGATGAAATATAGTTAAAGTAATTGACTAGACTAATGTATTTAAGTATAATATAATTTAAGAAATAAAAGTTTGAGGGCAGAAAAGGTAGCTGCCACGCCAATAAATGGTCTTAAAAGAGATGTAGGGGGGCCAACCTACCAAACTTTTAACATTAGAGCTTAATATAGCTCTTTTTTTGTTTACCAAATTGTTAATAATTATATTTTTATAATGATATAATTATTAAAAGGATGTGGTTTAAATGTTAATCAATAAAATGACAGAACTTGTAGGCAATACACCAATAATAAAACTTGATCCAAAATATACAGGTTTAAGAAATATAGATTTATATGCTAAGCTTGAATATCTTAATCCATTTGGATCATTAAAAGATAGAACAGCTTATGGAATGATAAAAGATGAATTAGAGTATATAAAAGAAAATAATTTAACTGTTATAGAAACTTCAAGTGGAAATACTGCAAAAGGTCTTTGCTGTATTTCTGCTATAAATGACATTAAATTTTTAACTGTTACAAATAGAATTAAATTATCCGAGTCTAAAAATATACTTAAGTTTATAGGAGCAGAAGTAAAAGAAGTATCAAAAGGAATTAATACAGTGGCTGAGATTAAAAAGATGATAGAAGAAAATCCAGGTAAATATTATCATACTACACAATATACTAATGAGAATAATGTAAATGCTCATTATAATGGAACTGCAAAAGAAATAGTTAATGACATAGGTAAGGTAGATTACTTTATAAGTGTTCTTGGAACTTCAGGTTCAAGCACAGGTACTAGTAAATATCTAAAAGAAGTAAATTGTGATTTGATAAATATAGGAGTAGTTACTAAGAATAATGATTATATACCAGGAATAAGGACAGCAGAAGAAATGGAAGAAGTAGGTATATTTAAGTATTCGAATTATGATGATATATTAGATGTTAGTTCTAAAGATGCAAAAGACTATATGAGAGTTTTATGTAGAGATAATGGTGTGCTAGTAGGACCATCTACAGGTGCCTCTTTTGCCGCTAGCATAAAATATTTGCAAGATATAGATGAAAAGCTTACAGAAAGAAAAAAAGCAGTATTTATAGCATGTGATAGATTAGAGACATATGCAAACTTTATAAATGAAAACAAATTTTATAAATATCATGTATTAGGTAATAAGTATATAGTTATAGATCCAAATGAGAACTATATGGATATTACAGAAGAGAAGGTAAAAGAAATATGTAATAAAGATTATGGTGTAGGGGCAGATGGAATTATTTATGGTCCTATAAAAGAAAAAGGGAGATATGATTTTAAGGTTTATAATCCAGATGGATCTAAAGTAAATATGGCAATATTTGCTTCAAAGATATTTGCTAAGTATTTAAGAGATAAAAATATTGAGAAATCTAGTGAATTTAGTATTTATTTAGAAGATAAAGAGATAAGAATTGAAATAGAGGATAAAGAAAGTACAATTATAAAAACATTTGTAAATGGATATAATGTTTTAGAAGCAGAAGAAGGTAAAATCATAGAAATAGGTAATAAAAATTTGGTTATAGAAGAGAGTGAACTTAGTAAAGAAAAAGTAATAGAGTTAGGTAGAAAAATTCACTTAAAAGATAAAGATTTAAATGTTATAATAATGAAAAGCAAAGGTAAAGTATCAGAAATAGAAGCATACGAAAGAGGTGCTGGATATACAGTAGCTTCTGGTACTAGTGCATTAGCAGCTGTTTTAGCTAAAGGTGAAAAAGGAACATTTAGAGTTAAAATGCAAGGTGGTAATGTAGATATAATAAACGAAGACATCATATGTATAAAAGCAGAAGTATATAAAGTTTATGAGGGAGAGCTTTAATTTATAATAAAAGGTGATATATATGAGATTTATGAAGTGGAATAAAAATGATTTTAATACAGGGAATAAGATATTAGATGTAATAATGAAACCTTCAGAAGTTGTTTGGAGATTATATCATCATGCGACTGATTCTAAATGGAGAGAGGACGAAAGGCGTAGAAGAAATGAAATGACTTTTGTATGGAATTTTGAGGCATATATATATGTTAAAAAAGGTAAAAAACATGATTATTGGGATAAATATGAAATACAAGAACACAGAATATATTTTGATGATGATTTATTAAAGGATACAGCGTATGATATTTTGAAGGAAGAACCAAATTTAAATTTTAGGTTTGATGGTGAAATTGATAGAAGTATTGATAAAACAGATGTAAAGGTTGAAGGGTTTTATAACAATGTTTTGTATCAACATAGTTAAAAATATTTTTGAAATAGGTTGACAAAACATGTTAATAGAGTTATTATGAATCAAATTTATAAAAAAGGAGCTACAAAAGTATATGATGAATAAAGTTTTAACAACTGTATATTTTAACGTATTTTTCTGGGGTTATTATTACGCTGGATTTTTTGGATACAACAAAATATATCAACATATACAGGGATAGTATAATACTATAAATTTATAACTTTAAAATTTAGAGAGTCCGTGTAGGGGCTCTCTTTTTTTATAGAAATTGAAATATTGAGAAAGGAGATAAAAGTATATGGCAAATAAAGTTTTAACAAATAAATATTTTAGCATGTTTTTCTGGGGTTATTATTACGCTGGATTTTTCGGATACAACAAAATATTTGCACATATACAGGGATAGTATAATACTATAAATTTATAACTTTGAATTTAAAGAGTCCGTGTAGGGACTCTTTTTTTATTAAAAAATAGGAGGAAATGAAAATGATAATAAAGGTTAGAAGAGGATTAACAAATAAAAATAGGGAAATATTAGAGAAAGCTGGTGGTAAGTTTTTTGAAGGAGATAATGGAATTGTTGCTATAAGGGATAATTTTGAAAAAATAGGTGATATGTTTGATAAAAGTGTGCTTAAAGAACTAAGGGGTGGATATGATGAGTTAGATGAAAAAGGAAACGTTGGCATGACAAGCAAAATGTTTAAGGATAAAACAATAGTAAATGTAAAAGGTGTTGAGATAGGTAATGGAAGTCCAATAATTATTGCAGGGCCATGTGCAATTGAACCTACAGAAGATAACTTTATGAATTCAATAGCTAAAGCTGTAAAAGAGCAGGGAGCGAATATACTTAGAGGTGGAGCATTTAAGCCAAGAACTAGTCCGTATAGTTTTAGAGGAATGGAGGAAGAAGGACTTAAGTTATTAAAAAAGGCAGGAGAAATTTTTAATATTCCTACTATAACAGAAGCTATGAATGAAGAAGGTTTATCAATGGTAGAAGAATATGCAGATATAATACAAATAGGCGCAAGAAATATGAGTAATTTTTCGCTTTTAAAAGCGGCAGGTAAATCAAACAAACCAGTAGTTCTCAAAAGGGGTATGTCAGCTAATATAGAAGAGTTTTTATTAGCTGCTGAACATATAATGTATGCTGGGAATAGTAACGTAATATTATGTGAAAGAGGTATAAGGACTTTTGCAAATGGAGCTTTAGATCCAAGAAACACTTTAGATATGTCTACAGTTCCAATTTTAAAAGAAGAAACACATTTACCAATTATTATAGACCCTTCACATGCATGTGGTAAGAGAGAATATATAAAAGCTGTATCTAGGTCAGCTATTGTAAGTGGTGCGGATGGATTAATGATTGAAACACATAATAATCCAGAGGAAGCTATGTGTGATGGTAGACAATCAATTGAGCCCAAAGATCTTGGTGGCATAGTAAATGATTCTAAGCTGTTTAGTGAAATGGTTAGAAGCCTTGATGAACTTGATATGTAGAGATGAAAATGCATTTTAAATTTATGCATGATATAATTTAAGTAGGAAGATACTTTGAGCTAGTTCATTGGCTATATAATTACTAATGTTTCTTCCATGTAATTAGTAATGTATATATGCCACCCCTGGTGAAATAATCCACTCCAATAAAAAACAAAGTATCTTCCTATTTCAATGCAAAAAAATTAAAATTTGTAAATAAGTCTTAAATATATAGATAGAATTTTTTGTTAAAATATAAAAGTAATATTAAATATTAAGGAGAAAAATATGTATAAGAAAATTTTAGGAATATTATTTATAGTAGCAATAGGAGTATATTTATATGGGGTTAATAAATACAGTGAAACAGAATCAAATCTTGATATAAAAGAAGTTTTTATGTCTTTAGATATAAGTTATGATTTTGCTGGTGGAGAATTACTTTCAAAAGAAGACAAAGATATGTTATTAATTGATAGAAGTATAGTTAAGAATAATGCTGATATAAAATATGATATAGATTTAGAAAATATAACTGATTCTTCAATTGAAATTATAAGCAGAGCTTCTAATGGGATTGGAGAAGTAAATAAAATAAAAATGTTTGATAGTGAAGGTAGCAAAAATATTATTGCTCATGAAATTAACTATTCTAAAATAAATAAAATTAATTTTTATCTTAAAGAAGCAGCTGAAAAAGAATTTGATATTTTATCAGAAAATAGTATTAATCAAATACTACCTAAGGTAACGATTAATGATTTTTTAGAGGAAGAGTATTCAAATGAAGTTTTTGAAAATGTAACAATTAATTACTATTTTACAGAAGATTATTTAATAGATGTTCATCCTAATATATGGATGGATGAAAGATTTGAAAATATAGACTTTAAATATGATATAAAAATGAAATGGAATAAGGACAAATTTGATATCATAAAAAGCACAAGATATCATAAAAAGCACAAGATAGGATATAAAGCGTATACATTAAATGTATGCGCTTTGTCTTTTGTTCTAATAGTGGAATCTGTTTTGATTTTATTGTTTAAAAAGTCTAAAGATGTTATTATATAGAAAAATACTTGGAGGGCACATATGTTAGAAATTATTAGAGTGGGATTTTTTTTAACACATGGAATATTGTGTTTAATGTATTATATTGAAACAAGAAATGCATTTAATGCATTAACTTTTTTTATAGGTGTATATATATTAGTTTTTTATATACATTATAAGTTTTCAAATGGAAGAAAAAGTAAAAAGACTAAAGTTTCAAATAAAGTATATAATACAGGGTTAAATAATAAAGAGTTAAAGATAAAAAATAAAAAATACAAAGAATATATAAGATTAAGAGAAGAACTGTGTATAGATGAAGGGAAGAAGGATAAATTAAAGCTAGAAGAAAGTTTTAACAAGTTACCTAAATGCCCATTGTGCGGTAAATCATTAGTAAAAAAGTCTAATGGTTGGTATTGCCTTAATTATCCAAAGTGTAGTTTTAATCAAGAGTTTTAGAAAGAGGTAGCTTAATGAATAAATTTTTACCTATAAGTAAAGATGACATGATAGAAAAAAACTGGGATCAATTAGATTTTATAATGGTGACGGGTGATGCATATGTGGATCATCCATCTTTTGGTGTGTCAATAATATCAAGAGTTTTAGAATCAAGAGGGTATAAGGTTGGGATAATAGCTCAACCTAATTGGAAAACAGTTGATGATTTTAAAAAACTAGGAGAACCTAAATATGGATTTTTAGTTACATCAGGAAATATTGATTCTATGGTAAATCATTATACAACTAATAAAAAGAGAAGAAGTAAAGATGCTTATTCTCCAGGTGGAAGAAATGATCTTAGACCTGATAGGGCTGTAATGGTATATTCAAATAAGATTAGAGAAGCTTACAAGAATACTAATATAATGATAGGTGGACTTGAAGCTTCACTTAGAAGGTTTGGACACTATGATTATTGGAGTAATAAAGTAAGAAGATCAATTCTTCATGATGCAAATGCAGACTTACTAATGTTTGGTATGGGTGAAAAGACTGTTGTAGAAATAGCAGAAGCTTTAGAAGCTGGAATTGATATTAAAGATATAACTTATATAAATGGAACTATGTACAAAGCAAATAACTTAGATAATGTGTATGACTACATCGAATTACCAGATTTTAATGTTATAAAAGAAGATAAAAGAAAGTTCATGGAATCATTTATAATCCAAAAAGAAAACATGGATAATTTAAATGCTAAAGTATTAGTAGAAAAATATAATGAGGGTTATGTAGTTCAAAATTTACCTTCAGAAACTTTAACAGAACTTGAAATGGATGATGTATATAAGCTTCCATTTACAAGAACATACCATCCAGTATATGAAAAAGATGGTGGAATACCAGCTATAAAAGAAGTTAAATATAGCTTAGTAAGTAATAGAGGCTGTTACGGAAACTGTAACTTCTGCGCAATTACATTCCATCAAGGGAGAACAATACAAGCAAGAAGTCATGAATCAATAATAGGAGAAGCGAAAGAACTTATTAAGGATAAAGACTTTAAAGGATATATTCATGATGTTGGAGGGCCAACAGCTAACTTTAGACACAAAGCATGTAAGAAGCAAGAAGAACATGGCGTATGTAAGAAGAAAGATTGTTTATTCCCAAGTGCATGTAAAAACCTTATAGTAGATCATAAAGATTATATGGAGTTACTTAGAAAACTTAGAAGTTTAGAGGGAATAAAAAAGGTGTTTGTAAGGTCAGGACTTAGATATGACTACTTAATGCTTGATAAAAACTTTAGTGAGTTTTTAAATGAGTTTTCAAAACATCATATAAGTGGACAACTTAAAGTTGCTCCAGAACATATTAGTGATAATGTACTTAAATATATGGGTAAACCTAGTGCAAAGATATTTGATAGATTTAAAGATGCATATTTTAAGGTTAATAAAAAATTAGGTAAAGAACAGTTTTTAGTTCCTTATTTTATATCATCACATCCAGGTTCTACTCTAAAAGATGCAATAGCTCTTGCAGAGTATATAAGAGACTTAGGATATACGCCTGAGCAGGTACAAGATTTTTACCCAACACCTGGAACACTTTCAACGTGTATGTACTACACTGAACTTGACCCAGATAATTTTGAAAAAATATATGTACCTAAGAGCTATGATGAGAAAAACATGCAAAGAGCTCTTATGCAATATAGAAGAAGAGAGAATTATAAGCTTGTTAAAAAAGCGTTAATAAAAGAAGATAGATACGATCTTATTGGTAAAGGTAAGAAGTGTTTAATAAAGGACTCGTAAGGGTTCTTTTTTTGAAGTTTTAAAAATTAAAATAACAATTAAAAACAGTAAGATTTATAGACATTATGTTAATTGAAAGGTAAAATATAATTAATATAATTTAAGGAGAGTGTGAAATGAAAAATATTTTTAAAAATAAATGTATTTTAATGATAGCAATAATGATTTTTGTGATTGCGAATGTTAAATCATTTGCAGGGATTTATCAAGAAACTATAACAGAAGGAAAATATAATGCAGGAATTATAGGGCAAAACAGAATAGATAATTCTGGGCCAAGTTATAATCATTTTGATTATTCTTATTCATCTACTGGACATGGATGGCCTGGTAATGTCAGTATTTATGTTCCAAGTGGACAGACAAAACAATACTATATAAAAGCATATAATAGTGGTTCAGATGACTGGCACCAAATAGGATTTTTAAGTGAAGAAGAGGAAGATAATTGGAATGGAGATCCAAGACCAAGCAAACCTACTATAATATATCAAAGTGCAGGAACTGTGTATAAATATTTAAGAATAACAGGACCGTTTAATAGTAGATTAATGAGTAGAGTTAGTTGGAGTAGAGGTGCATCTGGTTATGCACGTATTTATCAATCAACTATAGCACCAAATAATACACCAACAGTACCAGGTGCAATAAGTTTTAATCAAAGTAAAGCAAGACCTGGTGAAAATATAACTGTAAGCTGGGGAGCTTCAAGTGATGGAGATGGAGATTCATTAACATATAGAATATCTTCTAGGTATTATGATGGAGCTAAAGCTACATGGTCAAGTTGGAGTGGTGAAACAACTGTATCAGGTAGAAGTAGAACAATGACTATAGGAACAGATCCTAAAAATACTAAAGTTCAATTTAGGGTGAGAGCTTATGATGGAGATACTTTTTCAGGATACTCTGGGTATAGAGAAAGTTCAGAAGTGACAATAGCATTGCCTGCTAAGATTAAGCCAGTAATAAACATTATTAACAATAGAGCATTTAATTTTAAAATAGAAACAACTGACACTATAGAAGGTAGCTATAGTAACGGAACATATGGTAGTGTTACAGGTTCAAGAAGTGGAAGTGTTGTAAATGTATCAGGAACACTTAAAAATATAAGTGTAGGAAATGTTTTAGAGGTTATATTAGGTAACCATGTAATTAAATTTAAATCAATAACTGCACCAACAGCAAGTGGGACATATAGTTTTTATTAAGGAGGGAATAAAATGTTTAAAAGAAAATTTATTGTATGTATTCTCTTCTTAATTACATTTATTAGAATTAATGCCGCTACAGATATAACCAGATCTAATAGTAGTGGAGTTGTTACAAACTTCACGCCAATTAGTGGTATGAATTTAAATATAACATATGATTCAAATTATGTTGCAAATAAAGTTTATGTAGATCTAATGAAAGTATCTGGAAGTGTTACAGCTAAGACGCTGACACTAAATCCAAGTAATACTTTGAAAATAAATTTTGGAAACGCAGCAAGTTATCAAGAAGATATAACTTATACTATAAGGTATAGAGTTGAATATATAAGCGATTATGAAAATAAATTAATGAGTAATTATGTTAATACAAATTTATATTTTATAAAATTAGGAAATAGAAAGCCTAATAATCCAGTTATAACAGCACCAGCTACTGGATTAAAGAGTAATGATAATACGCAAACTTTTAACTGGAATTATAGTGATCCAGATGGAGACCCACAAACAAAATATCAAGTGGTAGGAAGTACTAATAATTTTTCAAATTGGCAATACAATTCTGGGGAAATAACAAGTGCGGCTAAAACTCATACAACGAGTGCTTTAGCAGATGGAGCATGGCGTTTTGCAATTAGAACATGGGATAATAAAGGTGGAGTATCATCATGGTCATATCTTAATGATATTACAATAGATACTGTTGTACCTAATAATCCGGCAATAAGCGGAACGTTTACAAACATATCAGATACATCAATAACACTTAACTGGGGAGCTTTTAGTGATTCAACTCCTTCGTCAGGCTATAATAGAACGTATATATATGCTGAGCGATGGAATGGTAGTAGCTGGGTTAGAGATGTAAATATAGATAATTCTGGTTCTGTAGAATATAATATTAGTTTTTCTGATATTAATAGAAAAAGTTATAACGTAACAGGACTTATGCCAGGAACTAAATATAGATTTATAGCAGCAAGATATTATGATAAGGCATCTAACTGGGGAGCATATAATTTTAAAGAAGTATGGACAAAACCGTCAACTCCATCTGCTCCAACAGGAACAGTAACAGGACTTAGCTGGCATAAGACAGAAGGTAGAGGAAGAGTTGTTCTTAACTGGCAAGCACAAACAGGAGCAACAGGATATGTTATATATATTTGGGACGGTAGTTATTATAGAGCTTGGGATGTTGGAAACGTAACTAGTTTTGATACAAGTGTATGGAAAGTATATCCAACAGAAACAAGAATAAATCAAGATGCAGACAATACTAGATCAGTAGATATATTTAATCATAGTAAAGCAGGATTAGACCTTAGAGATGATCCAAGCAGGTTATATTTAAAATCAAATAGTGCATCATACAATACAAATAAGAATTACTTCTTTAGAGTATCTGCATATAATTCTAGTGGGCAAATGGCATATTCATCAGCATATATGCCTACATTACCAGATAGAACAGATGCAGAAGGACCAAATGATTTTACATTTAACATAACTACAGACAGTAGTACTCAAATAACACTTTCAGCAGGAGATGTAACTGATAGCGGATGTGGAGTACCTACAAATGTTTACAGCTATTATGTAAATGGTTCTTGGGAGCCATGGACATCAAGTAAAACAAGAGTAGTAACAGGGCTTACGCCAAATACAAGATATACTTATGCAGTAAAGGTTAGAGATAACTTAGGAAATGAAACTATAAAGCCTATGACAAATAAATATACACATGCCAATGCACCTACAGGATTAGTAGCAACAAAAGATGCTACATCTAAGTCAATGAGAATAGTAACTAACTGGAACTCAAATGCAAATGCAGGAGATACTACATATGAGCTTGAAGTAAGTGATAATGGAACTTCAGGATGGACAAATGTATATACAGGAAGTAACTTGATCTTTAATCATACAGGACTAACAAATGATACAGGAACAGCGCCAAGTCCAGGAGTAACAAAGCATTATAGAGTAAGAGTATATGCTAAAGATGGAAGCTATACATCTTACACACCAGTAGTTATAGGAGATACACTAGAAACTCCAATAACAACTCTTGAAGAGTACACAAGCAAAGGTCTAAATACTGGGAAAACAAGACTGAGAATAAACTGGAATCCAGTAGATGGAGCAGATACATATAGACTTTGGATATATGATGGAGGAGCTTATAGAATTATAAATCTTGGAAAAGCAACAAGTTTTGAT